>DATMYV010000011.1:0-56373 GCA_035560795.1 Longilinea sp. | reverse complement strand
TATTAATATAACACTCGTCAATTCGAAATACAACCAGCATTATTTTTAAAATTCGCCTCAAAAAACGCATCCCGCAGAAAATGAAAGCTCAAATATGGAATTTTAACGCTGGTTCGTTATGAAAGTATTGCATTGGAACCAAAATATGCCCTCGGGAAGCCATCCGTAGTTCCTTTATACTGGAACATTGGGCTGATCGGCCTTCAATTTGAATTCCCGGCCCGGAATTCGCGCACCCCTTCCAAGTTGTACAAATCCATCACCCAACCAACGAACTCCGGGAAGGTGCCTTCCCCCATGAACACCCAACCATCGCGGGTATGAATGTAATAAGAACCGGCGAAATAGCTCGACCGTGACAATCCCGCCGGGACGCGATCCAATTTGACCGTGGCCGTTCCAAACCAGACATACGGCTGGCTGCCGTTGTGTCGATTAGGCCCGGTCTGTATATTGGTAATGGAAACCACCTTGGCGTCACCAAAACCCGTGTTGTTATACCCGACGACTGCCTCTTCGACGGTCGGGTAAGCGCCGCGGTCCTTGGCCAGCGATAACTGGGAAGCCGCATACGCCCAGGTCAGGAAGAAGAAAATCGCAGCGGCTGCAACTGTTGCGACTGCCACCCGTGTAGCGGGATGCCGTCCTGCGACGCGCACCCGAGGAGCCGAAATTTCGTTTGCGGTTGCATCCCTGGACCGGGAAATGTGTAACAGCAGCCACACTCCCAGGCCGCTGATGGCTCCGGGCAGCGCCAGGCATAAGATAACCCGCACCATCTCTGCGGTATTGGTGATACTGACGCGCGGGAGCAGCACCAATGAAGCAAAGGCTACCAGATCGATGAGCATCAACCAGCCGGCGTGCAGAGCATACCGCCTCAGCGCCAGCCATTGCGCCAGGCCGAGCACCAGACCGTCCGCAGCTAGGATAAGGCAGAGGATCCAGCCAGGTCCCAGGATGTCTGCACCGCCTATCAGAAAGATTCCACTGGCGGTCGCTCCCCCCAGCCAGGCGCCCAACGCGGTCGCTGCAAACCAGCGCCCAGGGTTCGGCAGCAGCCGTCGCAACAGCAGCCATTGGGCGACCGCCAGCAGCAGCGCAAACGCGGTGAAGAAGCCCAGTATCAACAGGTTGTTTTGAGCCACTTCCGGCCGCCAGCCTGCCCGGGTTGCGAGTTGGTGCAACCAAATGTAGGGCATGGCAAATGGCGTGGCCAGCAGCATCGCCGCCGGGATGGCCAGCAGACTCGATACCACCCAACCAAACCACCACAGGAGTCCATTGCCCGGAACGCCTGTTCCTCGCAGAAGGAGGCTGCCGTCCCCATTGCTCATAATCTGACTCTCTTTTTCCAATTCGCCCTCCCAGCGGGTTCGCCATTCGTGCCAGCGCTCCCGCATGACCGACCAGGTCAACCCGGACAATTCCCGCAGGGCAAGCGCTGCTTTTCCGGCCGCGCCGCCGCCATCTGGTTCATTCATGCGATCCAGAAAGACTTCACGGAGCTCTGCCGCAAATTCCCTGCGGAAGCGCGCAGGGTAGAAACGCAACAGGCGTTCATAAGAACGCAAAGCCAGGCCGTGGAAAAGCCCCCTTGAGGTTTCCATCATCCATCCATTGCTTTTCGCAGGGAAGTCAGTTGAACCAGCGCCTGTAACCTTTCGGTTTCCAGGTTGAAAATCCGCCGGCCCTCGTCCGTCATCCGGTAGAGTTTACGGTCCCGGCCGTCGCCGTTTGATGAGTCTTCTCCCATTCGCTCGATCCAGCCGTCCTCCAGCATGCGTCGCAGCGCGCTGTACAACGTGCCGGTTGCCAGGACAACCCGACTTGCGCTCATCCTTTCCACATCTTTGATAATCGCATATCCGTGTTTCGGCGTGGAGACGATGCTAAACAGGATGAAAAAGGATGTTTCGGTCAGGGGCAGGAAATGGTCGGGACGCATGGAATCTCCTGATAGGTAGATGAACAATATATAGTTCAACTACATATTAGGAAATTTGATCGGAAAAGTCAAGCAATCCTATTATTCTCTAAAGATCAGCCCGCTTTCAAAAACCATGCTGCCGCCCAACCGCGCTCGCCTTTCGGATTCTCGCCGTAGATCCACTGCTCCTGCTGGCCAACCTTCAACTTTGCGGCTGCAAGGTCGGGCTCCAACACGCCTAATTTTTCATTGGCGAATAATCCGCCCACGCGCGGCGAGTTGACGCTCGGCTGCGCTCGCAAATTCAGATCGGCAGCGGCGATGACTTTCAGGCTGGTCAGCACCGGCTGCGGTGCCGGCGGCGTCGCCTGGGTATGCACCAGCCAGGCAGCCACAAAACCGCTCATCCCGTTCGGCGCGCGCACGTTCAACCATTGATCAGCCTGGCCCAATCTGGTCTGCGCCAGCGCTGCATCGCCCAATACGGTGAGCGCGTCGTTGCTGGTTACCACCGCCAGCACGTTCTCCTGGGTCGAGGGGCGTGCGCGCAAGTTGACCCACTCGATCGGGTAAACCGTCAGGCCGCTCGCCGGGGCGTTCTGCCCGGTGACATGCGCCAGCCAGGCAGCCACGAAACCGCGCTGGCCTTTGGCGGTTTGCACCTGGATCCATTCATTTTGCTTGCCCAGTTTTCCGCGTGCCAGACCGGCATCCCCCAGCACGGTCAAGGGATCATCCATGGTCAGGGTTGCCAGCAGGTCAAAACCGGTGCCAGGGCCGGCGCGCAGGTTGAGCTGGTCAAACGGATAAAGGATCAGGTCGCTGGGCGGGAAGACCTCCCCGGTATCCTGCAAAAACCAGGCAGCCGCAAAACCCGCCTGCCCGCTGGCGGTAAGCACCTGCAGCCACTGCCCCTGCTGGCCGATCTTCGGGCGCACTTCGTCAGCTTTACCCAAAACCTGCAGCCTTTCGCCCGCCGGCAGCCCCGCGATTACGCGGAATTCAGTGTTTGGCCCGCCGCGCAGATTCAATTCGATACTGGTAAACACCTCCACACCGCTGGGAGGCGGCAGCGGTCCAACCGAAGGTTCCGGTTCAACCGCCGGGCTGTCCTTGAGGTAAGGCCACGGATCGACAATGCCAGCCGGGTAGCCTTTGGTCTGTTCGCCCTCGATTTTCACCGTCAGGTGCAGGTGCGAACCGCGTGAGTTGCCGGTATTATCGGCGCGCCCGATCAACGCGCCAGCTACAACGTGCTGGCCTTCGCTGATGAGAATCTCGGAGAGGTGCCCGTAGATGGTATGTACGGTTTTACCGTTCAGCTGATGTTTGATGCGGATATGCCGGCCGTAGGGGTGATTTTTCGGGAAACCGGCCTGGTACACGTCGCCCTCGGCGGCGGCGTAGATATTGGCGCCGTCAGGCGCGAATAGATCCAGACCTTCGTGTCCGGGCAGGCCAAATCCTTTATAACTATCCGGATTTTCGCCAAAAAACTGGTTGACGCGGCGACTGTCGACCGGCCAGTTCAGTTTGAAAGCCGCTGGCGCTTCAGCACCAAAAGCCTGCAGACCTTCCGGCCAGACGGCGGTCGGCGGTTTTTTGTGAATTTTATAAGGAATGAGGATGAAACCAGCCAAAGGAGTGGGTCCATAAACCAGAACGCCGCTGCTTAATGAACCCCGCAGGCGTTGTGTGGTACCCGGAAGGTTCGGATCATACAAATTGACGGTCAATTGGCCGTTCTGCTGGTCGAACTCGTAACCCGCGGCGATGACAAAATGGCTGGCGGTTTGGCCTGCCTGGGCATGCGGGTAGAGCAACGCCAGCACGGCCGGCTGACCTTTTTCCAAACGGCGGCGCAGTTTGGGAACCTCTCGGCTCAGCAAGCGCGATTTGCGTTCCTCAGCTTCGAGCAATAGCCCTTCGATGATCTTCAAAATTGTCATCACCTTCAGGCTGTCAACCTGACGGCCGCGCAGGTAATCCAGCAGACTCGCGTCTGCTACCGCGGGCGGGCGCTGGGCTGCGTGGAAAAAATCCAGCGCGGCAAAACACATGCCGCCGCACAGCCCGTCGCTGACTTCATTTAAATCCACCACTCCGCTTAGCGGCAGGTCATAATGCAGCGGCAGGCGTTGCCCAAAGGCATTTTTAAATGGAAAGCCGTGTGTATGCGGCAGGAAATCGGTCTGCACCTGAACCATTCAGTACCTCCAATCGAATCATTAATTGCGCGGTCGAATACATTATACTGAGTTCAGATGGATTCTTGACAAATTCACTGTACTTTTATTTAAATTGGAATCATATAGAATGCAGGATCAACAGGCAAGAAAAGATTGCCCATTGATCCTCACGTGTTAATAACTGCTGCAGTTTTCCTCGCGCTACCCCTGGCAAAGCGAGAAAAGGTTGCTTTGATGCTTTTTTTTGCGCAATGGGTTTTTATATTTGACCGTAATGGATCAATTTGATTCCCAGGGTCTGGAGGTGAGACAAAACTTCCGGGTCCTGCAGCAGCGCCAGTTCATGAGCGCGGTTGTCATTGTAGCTGGACACAGCGCGCAGTTCTTCATCCACCACGGCCGGGTGGCACATCAGCTCGACCGTTTTATGGTTGGCCTCAACCGCTATTTCAGCCAAAATGGCCAGCAGATTTGATCGCGAAACGCCCTGATCGTAGAATCGATCGGTAAACCGGTCGGTGGTAATGGGAGTGTACCGGTCGATGAGACTATGAATTTCATTTTGGGCCGCGCCGTCCATCTCAAAAGGCAGATAATCAGCCATGCTGGCCGAATCAACCCCAAATGGTTTTCGGATCGGGCAATGGCATTCTTCGGCAAGCAATAACATGCACTCAAATAGCCCGGGCGTGAAATAGGAGGCGTGATGGTGTGAATCCAGGTGGTCGGGCAGGCGTCCTGTAGTCCGTGTGAACAACTCCACCTGTGCGTGCCATTCGGCCTGCACCTCGTTCAGATCGATTTGTTCCAAACGCGCGATGAATCCATCCTGTGAAAAGAAACGGCCGTCCGGCTGCACCAGGCTGGCGAGTTTCCCGGCCGGCAGCAAGGGCCGCCCGCTGGTCAAAACCAAGTGCAGGCCCAAGCCAAGCTGCGGGCAGGTTTGGATTGCCAGCGGCAAGGCCTGAACGGCGTTTGGGCGGTTCATCATCGCCGATGTGGAGGTGACCATGCCGTGCAGGTGCGCCGCGCGGATGCCTGCCGAAACCCCGGCGGTATGACCGTAATCATCCGCGTTAACGATCAACCGCGCGCTCATGCTTCCGCGTAACCATTCCTGGGCAAGCGTGTAATTGACTGTTTGAGATTATCCCGCACGGCTGCATCGATCGAAACGCCGCCAGCCTGCATGCCCAACAAAACCGCGCCCATCACGGGCGGTTCGTGCGCGCGGATGAACCTTGCCCTGGGAGCCACGGCATGTACCTTCTTTTTCATTTCCTCGGTCAACAGCGGGCTGCCATCGAAGGTGCTGCCGATTTGTACCAGGTCGAAATCCAATTCCTGAAAATTCAATTGGCGGATCACGGTATTCGCCAGTTCACCCAGTTCGCCGCCTGCCCAACGCACCAGGTCCAACGCCACGGCATCGCCCTCGGCGGCAACCTGAAAAACCAACGGTGCGTCGGCTGCTCCAATTTCAACCCGTTGGCAAATGATATCCTGCAGCAAATCCTGAAGGTCCTTCACTCCGGTTTTCTTAATAAAAGCGGTTGAAATCGCGGTGGCCGGTCCGCGTCCGGTCCACTCATATGCCATGGCGCGCATGGCCATGAACATTAATTCGCTCGCCCCGGCAAACTCGCCGCAGTCCAGCCCGCCGCCGGTGATGCGCCCGAAATGGGTGCGCGTGGCATCCCAGCCGCGGCAATTGCAGCCCGTGCCGGAAACCACCGCCACACCCCAGCCGCGCGGCGAGCCTGCCAGCAAGCCCAGTTCCGTATCATTCACCAGGTCGATCGCGCCGCGCAGGTTGAGCGAACGAAGCACTTCCAGCATCGGTTCATATTCAACCGGCCAATCATATCCGGCGATGCCAAACCCGGCGCCGCCAATCTGGGCCGGGGTAATTCCAGCCGCCGCGAGCGCCTGATTGACCGCCTGATGCAGATTCGATTTAAAACCGTCGAAGCCAACCGTCTCATGGTTGCCCGGTCCGCTCTCGCCAAAGCCGAGTGCATGGCCCTGGCGATCTGCGACGATCACGCGCGTCCGCGTGCCCCCAAGATCTGCACCCAGATAATAATCAGTCATTCTGCCTCATCTCAAGCATTAGTCCTTCCAAAACTGCGGTAAATACTGCCGGTTCGTCATCAGCAAATCTTCGACCAAATCCTCGATTTGATCCGCATCCGGTCCAAGCGGATGGGACAGAATTGCCTGGTATAAAAGATCGCGGTCCCCGCTGACCGCAGCCTGCGCCGTCAGGATCTCATACGATTTTACTTGCGCAATCAGGCCAAAGCAGGTCTCTGGCAGCGGCTCGGCCGGGATTGGGTGGGCTCCGCCGCGGTCGACCTTGCAGGGCATCTCGAGCACCCAATCTTCTGGCCATCCTTTGACCGCGCCGTTATGCCGCACATTGACTACATGCGTCTCGCCCAGGTTGTTATAGTGGGCATTGAGCAGTTGGGTGGCTACGGTCGAGTAGTAGGCGCCGCCGCGTTTCATCAGGTCAGCCGGGGGTTCGGCCAAAGCAGGGTCGGCATATTCGCGCAATAAATCCTTTTCCACCTCCATCACCACTTCGGCGCGCGACGGCGGCCAGTTCTTTTGCTCATCCAGTTTGTGCCTGGTGCCGTAGAAATACTGCAGGTAATAATTGGGAATCATCTGCAATGTTTCGATTAATTTGACTGGGTATTCCGGTTCAGGCGAATCGCGCAGTTCCGCCAGATAGGTCCGCATTACCTCATCCCACATCTCCTCGCCATCCACTTTAAATCCGCGGTGCCAGGATAAATGGTTAAGCCCAAGTGTGTTCAATTCACATTGGTCCGGATCAATCTTTATTCCCAGGCTCTTTTCCAGGCCTTCCAACAGCGACATCTTGGTGGTGATGGGCACGTTGCACACCCCCACGGCCGGCACATCCGGCGCGTACATGCTGAGAGCCTGCGTCACCAGTCCGGAGGGGTTGGTAAAATTCGCCAGTATCGCCCCCGGCGCAACCTCGCGAATATCCTGCGCCAGCTTGAGAACGACGGGAATTGTTCGTAATGCTTTCGCCATCCCGCCAATCCCAGTCGTCTCCTGACCGATCAGACCGTGACGCTGACCCAGGTACTCATCCTCCCGCCGGGCGGGCATTTGCCCAACCCTCAGCTGGGTGGTCACATAAGCTGCCCCAGCGACTGCATCGCGTTGGTTCGTACTCAACACGATCTGGAAAGGCGCCTGATGGGTGGCTGCGAGTCGCTGCGTAAATTCGCCCACTACTTTCAGCCGGGCCGCGTCGATATCCATCAGCCACAATTCAGTTAAAGGAAAGGTTTTTGCCCGCGCAAGGAACCCCATGATCAGCTCAGGGGTATAGGTTGATCCGCCGCCAATGACCGTAACCTTCATTTTTCTCTCCTATAGGGTTTACTTCTCCACACCGGTAATGACAATGCCCTGCATAAAGAAACGTTGGGCAGCCAGGAAGATGATCAACGGCACGATCAACGCCATCAAAGCAGTTGCCTGAATGAGATGCGGATTGGTTGAATGGATGCCGTTGAATCTGGCCATGGCGACAGCGATCGGTTGCAGTTCAGGTTTCGTCGATAGATAAATTAACGGGTCATAATAGTTATTCCACGACCAGACGATGTGAAAAACACTGACCGCCACCAATACTGGAGTCGATTGCGGCAGAATGATCGACCAAAAAATGCGGAACGAACTGGCACCGTCCATCATGGCAGCTTCGTCCATCTCGCGCGGAATGGTCAGGAAGAACTGGCGCAACAGGAAAACATCATAAGCATTGGCAAAAAAGGCCGGGATAATCAGCGGTAGATACGTTCCGACCCAGCCAATTTTTAGAAAGAACGTGTAGGTTGGAATGGTGGTGACCGCGGAGGGTAAAAAAACCGTGGCGATCATCAAGGTAAAGAGTAGATTGCGCCTGGGGAAACGAAAGCGCGCAAAGCCGTAAGCGACCATCGTACACGAAACCAACATGCCGATTTCCGTGGTAATGGCTAAAAAGAGCGTGTTTCCTAACAGGCGTGGAAAATCGATCGCTTGCCATACTTCGATAAAATTCTGCCAGCGCGGCGCCCACATCCAGGGCCGCTTGAGCGTACGCCAGGAGCCATCCCATACAATCTCGCCGGCATCGGGGTTGGCCGGGTCGACAAATACACTCGATGTGCGCCCGGGTTTCAACATAGCCAGGGCTTTGGTGGTGCCATCCGGCATCGGCACGTTGAAGATTTCCATATCCTGGCCCTGATAGGAATAAGTTGCTTGTTTCGCCGGCCAGATTGGTGAGTCCATTGCACTCATCTGCTGCGGCGATTTGAGCGATGTGAACACCATGAACAGAAAAGGCGAAAGGAATGCCGCCAACAAGAAGAGAGTCAAACCAGTTACCCCAATTGCTTTAAAGATCTTCTTGACATTTTTTCGGGGCTGAATGCCTGTGGAAAGTTCGATAGGATCATCACTCTTCATAAGATCTTCTCCTCAATTGAACGTTTCACCGGCATAATAGACCCAATATTTCGCTGTCTTGAATAAGATGAGCGTGAGTGCCAGAATAATAATGAAAAGCACCCAGGCTAATGCCGAGCCGTAAGACATATTTTGAAAAACAAAGAACGTTTTGTAGAGGTACAGGTTAAAAAACATGGTCGCGCCGCCCGGAGCGCCCGTGCCGCTATTAACCACCAGCGGCACCAGGAAGTATTGGAACAATTCAACCACCGCCAGGATCAACGTATAGAAAATAACGGGCGAGATCATCGGAAAAGTAACATTGATGAGGGTGGAGAACCAGCCGGCGCCGTCCACCTTGGCTGCATCGTAAAGTTCGGTTGGAACACCCTGCAGGCTGGCAAGGTAAATGAGCACGCCGTTGCCAATCCCCCAGATGCCCAAAATAACATAGGCAGGATAAACCCAGGAGACCGAATTGATCCAGAGCGGCGGGCTTTGCACGCCCAGCCAGCGCAGGACCTCGTTGATCCACCCCGTCTCGGAATTAAGCATTCCGCCCCAGATGAACACAGCCGCCACAAACGGAACGATGTATGGCATGTAAAACAGCGTCCGGAAAACGAACTTTCCCTTCAGGTGATTGCTGTTCAATAAGAGTGCCATCGCCAGTGGCGCCAAAATGGCGACCGGCAGAGAAATCAAGCCGAATTTCAGCACAACGAGCAATGAAGATGCAACTTGCGGATCGGTAGCCATCGTCCGGTAATTGTCAAAATTATTCCACTGGACCGGCACATCCATGGTCAGTTGAAGGTTGGTGAATGAGAACACCAGCGAGGCAATCATCGGGATGACCGTAAAAGCCAAAAAACCGATGATCCAGGGCGAAATAAACATTAAACCCTGCAGCGCTTCGCGGCGGGCCAGCGGGCTTAGCTTTCGAAGGGGAACATACTTCTCCCTTTTTGACGGGCGGTTTAACAATTCACCGATGGCCATTGGACATCATCCTCTCCGGCGCTCCCGGTCAGGATGGATCACGCATCCTGACCGGGAGTTCATTGTTGGCCGTTTGCTGCCAGCCTGGTTATTGTTTCTTGTCGTAGATTAGCTGAAGATCGGCTTTTAACTTAGCGATCTCGGCATCCATATCCAGCCCACCGGTGCTCAGCAGCATGGAGGTGAAATCATTGGCAATACGGGCTCGCGCCTCAAGGTAGTTGGGCATCCAGGCTTCGAATGAAGGGTTATCCGCATAAGCGATTCCGGCCACCGCTACCTGAAAATCCGGTTTCCAGGAATATTGCTCGTCCAGCGCTTTTAGAAAATCCGCCTGATCGGCTGTCCGCGCTGGCATGGCACCATAAATGCCGAGCAATTTCAAAGAAGCATCGTCCAGCAGGTACTTCAACACTGTGAAGGCAGCGTCTGGATTCTTGGTGGCCTTCATAATGCGGAAAGTGTCGGCATTGAAATTGGCGGTGGTTTTGCCGTTGTAGGAAGGCACCGCCGCCATGTCCCAGTTCTCCAACGTAATCTCGGAATAGTACCAGGTGTGCGTGAGGGCCATGCCAACCCGTCCGCCGCCAAAAGTATCACCGGCGCCCATTTCTGGGCTGTCGATCACTGCCTGATTGGGGATAAAGTGATACTTCCAGGTACCATCGTAGATCCATTTCCAGGCCGCAGCCCATTCCGGCGGGATTTGGGCGGTCTTGCCATCCGCGGCAACCAGGCTGCCGGCGCCAAAATAAGAACCCATGGCGCGCGCATCCTGATACTGAGGCACGTAGCCGTACTGTACAATATTGGCGGCATCAAAAGCCGGGTCCGTGGCATCCTTGCCATTTTTGTCAACCGTCAGGATCAAAGCCAGCTTCTGCAGGGTATCGTAGTTCCAATCCGATTCCGTTCCATCCGCCCATTTATATTTCTCGCCATACTTGTGGGGCGGATAATTGAGCCCGGCTTCGTCAAACAGCGGTTTGTTGTAATACAACACGGATGGATAGATGCCAAAGGGAATCCCCAACTGGCCCTCTCCGCCGGTCTTGTAGAAATTCACCGCTCCTTGATCGAATTGGGTCAAGTCATAGTTGTTTTTCTTGATGAGCGGATCGAGATCCAGCCATTGCCCATGGAAAGACTCGGCCCCATCCACGCCCATCGGGCCAACAATATCCGGCGGGTTGCCAGATGCCAATTCGGTCGCCATGGTATCAAAGGCCGACTCATAGGTGACCACCTCGGTCACCAGGTGGATATCCGGGTGCGCTGCATTGAAAGCATCCACCACTTCCTGTTCAGCGGTCAGCTGTTCAGGATCCGTCCCCGTGCCAAGGCCGATGAACCAGCGGATTTCAACTGCATTGGGGTTTGACGCGACGGCGGTCGGCTCGGCTGGTTTCTCAGTGGCAGGCACACTACTGGTGGGCGCCGTGGTCGCCGCAGGTGCGGCGGTGCAGGCTGAAACAAGCAACATGACCACTACAAAGATCAACAGGGTTGACATTCGTTTCGATCTCATGTTCTCTCCTCTTTTTTTCGACTATAGGGCTGAATAGGTTTTATGAGCAGGCTTAGCGGATAATAGGAACGGTATCTTCCGGATGAAGTGGATTCTGGCATCCACAAGAAGAACGAAGGACCAATTCAGTGGGTAAAAGGATGACAGGCTCCGTTGGTTCCTGCCGGATGAGTTGGATCAATTGCTGGGTAGCGGTAATGCCCACCTGGTCGGTCGGCGCATGAGCCGTGGTTAATGGCGGGTTGAGGAAGGGTGCCAGGCGTTGATCGTCAAACCCGGCTACCGAGATCTGCTGAGGGACTTTTAACCCGGCTTCCGAAAGGGCCCGAAGCACCCCAATCGCAGCCTCATCATCGCCGCTGAAGACAGCATCGAATTCGACACCGTTTTGAATCAGGGTTTGAAGGCTTTTATGGGCAACAAACCGGTCAAAATCGCCCCTGGAAATAAGTGCGTCATCAAATTCCAGCCCGTGATCCTTAAGCGCTTCCTGGTAGCCGATTTCACGCCAGTATGAATCTTCATTATTTTGCGGACCCTGCAAAAATACGATCCGCCTGCGGTTGTGTTGCTCAATCAAGTGGCTGACAATGCGGAATGAAGCCCGTTTGTTTTCGATGGTGACGACCGGGATATCCAATCCAGCGGGTGCTGATTGGTGAATCAGCACGATCGGATGCCCGGCCTCATGCAATTCGCGCAGATCGTTTTCGCCCAGACTGTCCAGGAAAACCAGCAATCCATCGGTATAGATCGGACCTAAAAGCAGGCGGTCATGGTGGCTGGAGCGTTTGGAGGTAAAGATCAATAAATTGTAGTTAAATGACTCCGTGGTGTCGATGACACCGTCCAGCAAGGGGGTAAAGAATTCGCCCTGAATGTCATTAATCACCAGGCCAACCGTATTGGTTCGCTTCGTCGCCAGGTTACGCGCGATCGGGTGGGGAACATATTTGAGTTCCGCCATGGCGGCCCGCACCAACTCCGCTGTTTCCGTGGAGACCAGCGAACCGTTGTTCAGGTAACGGCTGATGGTCGCCACCGAAACGCCTGCCAGGCGGGCGACATCCCGGATTGTGGCTGAATCTTTGTTTGTTTTCATGGTGGAAATTTATGTAACCGGTTACAGTAACCGGTTACATCGTAGCAAAAAGAGATTTGGATGTCAAGTCACGATTTTTATGAATTCAAATGAAACTGAATTAACACCAGCAATAAACTACTGTGCCTGCGGCCACTTTATCTTTAAATACTTGGTATACCCATGCTTTTCCACGCCGTACACGCGGCCAAATGACAGCTGACTACAGCCAGGCTCATCCACGACCGTTGCAGTAGTTTGATAGACCCCGATTGGCACAAAGGTCAACTTTCCGCCCCGGCACACCCAGGTTTCCAGCAGGTAGGGTTCCTGTTCGGAATCATCGCCGGCGCGCAGCACCAGCGCTGGCCAGGTAATGGTTACCTCGTTGCCGCTGCGCGTGGCCGTCACCCAACTCAACCCGTCATAGAATGGCGACCAGGGCCTTTTGATTGTCAGCGGATCGATAGGCTGCACGGTATTGATATCGCCCTGCACGTCCATCCACTCCAGGTTCATCCAACATGGATTATTGCCGCCAATCGCCTGCACCTCGATGTAGCCGGTATCGGCGATATAACCGAGAATGTCGAGCCGGTTGCCTTTCAGCAAGCCGTATTTATACAGGTAAGCCTTGGATGGCCCGTAAAAGCAACTGACGTGCTCCTGGTTGACAATTCCGCGCAGCACCACGTAGGTCGGGACCGGCGTGATGGTTGCTGTGGGACTGGGCACTTCGGTCGGTGTGGCGCTTGGCAGGGCTGTTTGGGTCGTCGTGGGCAGCAGAGTTTCTGAAGGAGCGATTGTTGCCGTAGCAGTGGCTGCCCGGGTCTCAGACGGCGTGCTGGATGGTTGGCTGGGGGCAATCTGGGAACAGGCTGCCAGCCCAAGCAGCAGCAATAATGCCGGACCCAACCAAAAACGTTTCATCATCAAATGCCGCCTCGCCTTCAGGGCCAATTGATCTGCACCGGCTCGGAAAAACCGTGTTTTTCCACTGTACGGATTTGTCCGCTGGAGGGCTGGCTGCAGCCGGAGTCATCCTGAACGGTGTAGCTGGTTGTATATTGGTCAGGGAAGGAAACGGTCCACCACAGATAGGCACCATTTTGGCACACCCAGGTCTCAATGAGATAACCCCGGTCTTTGTCCTCGGTCATCACCATGCGCTCCCAGGTAATGGTCACCTGGTTGCCATCCCGCACGGCGCTGACATTGTTCGGCGGGCCGTACTGGTTGGAACCAACCTTCATCAGGTCCGGTTCGGTATAGTAAATGCGTGATATGTCGCCTGTGATATCCAACACGGATGGTGCAGCCCAACAGGCATAAGCCAATTTATCGAATTTAATCCACAACCATGCGCTGTATTTGAAGCGCCCCCAAACGACGCCTTTGTCGCCAGGGTAAAGATCGGCGGCATGCAGGTAGGCCTTGGACGGCCCGTAGCGGCAGTGCGCCTGCGTATTCACCGCCACATCCGGCAGATCAAAGGTTGGCGATGGTGTGATGCTGGGAGTGAGTGTGATGGTCAGTGTACGGGTGATGGTTGACGTTGCAGTGGCCGTTGAGGTTGCGGTCAGGGTTGCGCTGGGTTCAGGTGTCAGTGTAAATGTGGCGGTCGCGGGCGGCAGCGTAGGGGATACAGTCGGTGCGGCTTGCGGCACGGAGCACGCGCTGAGGGTAAACAACATAATAAGTAGAATATCAAACCTGCGGGATATCCTTTGTAAATGCATTAGCGGATTCTAGCATGCTTTCTTGATAAAACCGCCCCATGGAATAAGTATGTCACGTGATCTTTTAAGAAATCGCCTGGAAACATCCAGGGAATTCATCAGATGAATTGTTAAGTGCTATACTTTTTTGGGGAGTAATTACTTTTTTTATTTCAGAGGGACGATGGCGACTCAGGCTGAGCAGCATAACATCGGGTATCTCTGCACCAGGCATCAAATCAACCTCGGTCTGGGAACTAAAACAGCGCTTCGTTGGATTTCATCCTCCCTCGAACGAACCAGCTATAGCTTTACGGATTTAGAGGAACAGAGCAACCGGGTTGCAAATCTGCTATTAAGTTTACATTGTAGAGAGTCCGATCCGATATTCATATTCTTGCCCAAGATGCCGGAACAATTTTTTCTTGTTCTTGGAATTCTTAAGATCAAAGCGATTACATGCGTCCTTTTTCCAAATTTTGGTCCAGAGGCCTTGTTGGATCGCATGGCAGATGCAAAACCAGTTTGCGTAATCACACGAAAATCCTTATTAAAACGGGTTTTGGACATACAGCCGGAAATTCCATCCATCAGGCAAATTCTCGTCGTGGATATCGATGAACATCAATCGCCTGATGTATTAAGTTACCGCAAGCTAATCCAACAATCCAGCAGCGAATTTGAGGTTCCGCTTACAGCGGAACAAACACCGTCTGTCCTTCATTACACCTCCGGTTCGACTGGAAAACCGAAAGGGGTGTTACATATTCATCGAAGCGTGGCAACCCAGAAACAGACTATGATCGAGGTCCTCGGCGTAAAAGAAGAGGACATCTATTGGTGTACGGCGGATTTAGGTTGGGTAACTGGAATTTCTTATGGAGTGATTGGACCGTGGGCCTTGGGAATTACGCAAGTCCAATATGGCGGCGGATTCGATGCCAGGACCTGGATGACCATCCTTGAACAAGAGGGGGTTAATGTCTGGTACACAGCCCCCACTGCTCTTCGCATGATGCGCCTGGAAGACAAATCGCTGTATTCCTCATTCAATATACCCAGGCTGCGCTCAATCTTTAGCGTTGGGGAGCCGCTAAACCCGGAAGTCATCCACTGGGCAGAAAACCATTTACACAGGACGATTTACGATACCTGGTTTCAAACCGAGACTGGCAGCATCCTGATCGCAAACCGTTCAGGGCAGGTGGTAAAACCAGGATCGATGGGAACGCCAATTCAGGGGCTGGAAGTTCAAATCATGGGGGAGGATGGCAGCATTTTACCAACCGGAGAACGGGGCAATCTATGTATACAACCGGGATGGCCCTCCATGTTTGTCGATTATTTGAATCATACGGACATCTATGCCAGCAAATTTCGTTTTGGCTATTACTTTACAGGTGATACCGCTTATTGTGATCCGGATGGATATTACTGGTTCACTGGACGAAGCGATGATGTGATCAATACCGCCGGTCACCTGATCAGCCCGTTTGAAATCGAAAGCGGATTAATAGAAGTGGAAGAAATCGTCGAGGCAGGTGTCATTGGTGCACCCGATGAAATCCTCTATGAGAAAGTCGTTGCATACATCAGGTTGAAAAAGGATGTCGCCTGGACAAAAGATCTGGAGTTGAAAATCAGAATTCATATCGGCAACCGGCTTTCTTCGATTGCCATTCCGCAGGAGTTCCGGATTGTGGAATTTGTACCAAAAAATAAAAGCGGAAAAATAATGCGCCGGGTTCTAAAAGCATGGTACCTCGGCATCGACGCAGGTGATTTGTCCACGATGGAGGAGTAGGATGGCAACCATAACATCCGAACTGATCCAGATTTTCCAACAGGTGTTTGGCGACCCAGCTATAAACCTTTCGCCAGAAATGACTGCTGACGACGTGGAGGGATGGGATTCCCTGTCGCATGCAAATCTGATCCTGGCGATAGAAAACCATTTTCGGATCGAATTTTCACGTAAAGAATTGGCAGGATTGAAAAGTGTTGGCGATTTGACCCGGGTAATCGAGAGCAAGCGGGTGAAATAGATAGGATCCTCTAGAACACCGTAGGGGGTTGTTTTGACACTTGACTCGCCATTATTTCTGTTTTTATTTCTTCCGATAACTCTTGCGGTTGTCTTTTTTATCCCCAGACGTTTTAAATTTGCGGTCCTTTTATTACTCAGCCTGCTGTACTATGCCTGGTTTGAGCCCGTTTTAATCTTTGCTGCACTGATGATCACATTATGGGGGTTTTGGTTAGCGATTGAAATTGGAAAATCCGGCGATAACGAAATAAAGGCGAAAAGATGGTTGCTGGTCGGTGTGATTTCAAATATTGGCGGATTATTACTGGTCAAAATTCTTGGAATCAATTTTACCGGCTTATCATTTCTCGTTTTTGTAATTCTTGCCTATCTCTTTGATGTTTTCAACCAGCTGATCCAACCCGAGCGGAGTATATGGAAATTCCTATTCCATGCCTTCTTTTTTCCCAAGGTCGTATCCGGCCCGATCATGCGCTATCAGCAAACCAGCGAACAGCTGGAGAATTTCAAAATCGATTTAAAGGAGGGCGTTCTACGGCTTATCATCGGGTTGGCCAAGAAAATGCTGCTGGCAAACCCGCTTGGGATCATTACTGACAGTATTTTCAACATCTCGGCTGGTACCATCACCCCAGCTATCGCCTGGATCGGTGCAATCTGTTATGCCCTTCAAATTTATTATGATTTTTCAGGCTATAGCGATATGGCAATTGGCCTGGGCCGGTTTTTCGGATTTAATATTCCAGAAAACTTTAATTATCCTTATCTCGCGACCAGCATAACCAATTTTTGGCGCCGGTGGCATATCACATTATCGAACTGGTTTCGCGATTACGTGTTCCTGCCGTTGGAGATCTCGCGCCGCCGCTCTCCATATAAATGGTTCGAATATGTAAATATCCTGATCGTTTTTGGCCTGGTTGGCATTTGGCATGGATTAGATTGGACCTTCATCATATGGGGGCTTCTTCACGGTTTTTGTATCAGCCTCGAGACGCTATTTAAGAATCGTTATAAGAAATATCCTGGCACGCTGAAGAGGGTTTACACTCTACTGATCCTGTTAATCGGTTGGGTGTTCTTCCGCTCCCCGACCGTTCAATATGCCTTAGCCTATCTAAAATCAATGGTGGGAATTTACAACCCGGGACAATTACAAGTATTGCTACCAATGTATTTTTCCCCATACAATTTCGGTTTGATGGCATTTGGAATTTTCTTCGCAGTTCCGATGGGCTCCTGGATCGGGAAATTTTTCGAGAAAAAACAGGTGCCAATTCCTAGCTGGATGATCAAACCCATTGAAGCCATTGGCCTTTTGATCCTATTTGTCCTGTCATTATTGGCTGTCGCTGATTCGACCTACCAGGCTTTTATTTATTTCCAATTCTAAGGAAGAACGCTATGGAACAGAAACAAAAAACCACCTTCAAAGCGTTCAATCTTTCTCTGTTCGTATCAATTATTTTCATGTTGACCATTGTTCTTCCGATTGGCTATAAAATTCTGGGCGGAAAAAACATTTATATCAACACTGAAAATCGATATCTTTCCAAAATGCCGGGTTGGAGTTGGAATCCATCCGCAATCGCAAAATTCCCTCAGAATTTTCAATATTTCTTTAATGACAATTTTGGTTTACGGGATGCGATGATCCGGATCAGGCATCAAATCATGCTTAATATCTTCAAAACATCCCCGACGCCTACCCGGGTCGTTCTGGGCCAGGATGGATGGATGTATTCAATTGAAAAAAATGATTTTGAAGATTTTCTTGGTTTGAACCCTGTCCCAGAAGAGAAATTATTGTCGTTGGAAAACGAGATAAATCAGAAACTTCAACCTGAAAATAATAAAAACATCAAATTCTATTTCCTCATTGCGCCGGATAAGGAAACCGTATACCCTGAATATCTACCCGGTTATGAAAAAGGGCTTGATACTCAACGCCGATTCAGAAATTTTTACCAGCGACTTCAACTCGATAATGGAATAAAAGCTATCAACGTTTTGGACGCCCTCATTTCCTCAAAAACTGAAGGAAAGGTCTATTACCAGACAGACTCTCACTGGAACTATTTTGGCGCCTACTTTGCCATTGAAGAAATTGTAAAACAAATGTCTGGGGATTTTCCTTCATTAGCACCCATTCCACTTACCTTTTATTCAGTCCAAGAAAGCGTTATCAATAATCTGGATCTTTCCACCATCCTGGGCTTTCCTGAGATCGAAGAAACCGACATTTCATTGACCCCTCCTGAATCTCTGGTCGTAAAAAGGACTGAAATCCGGGAAGGCATCCGGTCTTATACATCAAATCGAACGGATCAGCCAGCCCTTCTTTTGTTTGCGGATTCCTTTGGCGAATATATGCCCATGCAATTGGCAGGGCATTTCAGCAAAGTAATTCTTGTTCAATATGCTGATGATTTCGATCCTTACATAAAGGAGTTCCAACCCGATATCGTTTTGTGGGAGACGGTTGAGCGGACTTTCTTTACTGCCGAAGAACGTCCAAAATGGAATTACTGGCGGGATAAGATTCTTGAATTAATAAACCATTGATTTGTTCATGATCGAAGCATTATTCAATCCTGGTTTGCTCCAACCTTGAATCAATTCTGGCTGCGGCAAATGGAAAATTGGGGTTCGATCTCGCGCGGTGCATTGGCGAAAACTTGTGGCCTTATAATCCATCAATTCCTTGCTGATAAAAGGTTCTCTTCCTCCAGTGAGAAACCATCATTGGATTCCAACTCAATATTCCTCATCTGAATCATCCCAGCGGCTGGCGTCATCATCATCCAGCGGATTAGGCTGATCGCCGGGCTCCGCGTTCAACCCATGTTCGCCGCCATCCAGCCAGCGATCAAGCAGGAACAGTGTAAACAAACCATTCAAACCGGACGGATTATCCTGGTGGATGGGGATTCGGAACGCGGCGGGTGGGCCGCCCGCGGCTGGCGCGATGCAATATAAATGATCACGCCGACGACGATTGCGAAGATTGTTCCGATGCATTCCATGGTAAATCTCCCCCTTCCATCGTTGAAATTTCGATTCGAAACTTTGATATTTCAGAATCCATTAGCTGATTAATGATCCAACCATTTTTTTAATCTGCTTTTCAGGCATTCAGATGCGAGAACCCGGGGGTCTCAAATGGCTGCACTGCCAACCAGTTTACTTTTTCCTCATCAGAAATAGGCAACCTATGGCGATGAAATGAATTAATCACTACAATAGAATAAGGAAAATCCATTGAATAATTGCATGAATAAATTCTAGCATAGCAACCGAACCAAGAAGATTAATCGGCTGCTTACAGCCATGGGTAATCTGAAAGGAAAATGTATTATGAACGGATGTCATGGCAAAATTCTGGTCGTGAATCTAACTGATCGAACCTACGATATCGAGGAGATCCCTGAAAAGATCTACCGCAAGTACCTGGGTGGATACGGTCTTGGGGCTTATTACATTTACCATCACCTACTGCCCGGCTGCGATCCGTTAGGACCCGACAATATCCTCGGGTTCACGCCAGGACTGCTGACCGGCTCAGGCGCACCATTCACCGGCAGGTACATGGTGTGCGGAAAGAGCCCGCTGACGGGAAAAGGGAAACGTTCCAACGGCGAATACTGCAACGGCGGATGGGGCAATGCCAATGCCGGCGGTTCGTTTGGCCCTGCCATCAAGCGTTCGGGGTTCGATGCAATTTTTTTCACTGGAAGATCCGAGAAACCGGTCTATCTTCTCATCACAGACGATAAGATTTCACTGGAAGACGCATCGTTCCTTTGGGGTAAAGATATCGTCGAAACCGATGAAGAACTGGTCGCGCTTCATGGCCAACGCGCTTCAGTTGCTGCCATTGGGCCGGCAGGAGAAAACATTTCCCTCATTACGGGCATTGCCAACGACAAAGGACGCATTGCGGCCAGAAGCGGGCTCGGCGCGGTGATGGGCAGCAAGAAGTTGAAGGCGCTTTGCCTGGTTGCCAATCATAAAATTGAATTCAATGACCGGCAAAAAATGCAGGAGCTGATCAAACTCTATTTTGCGCGCATGAAGGAATATAAAGAAAACAAAATCATCCGGGCTGTCGGAACCAAAATTGATTATGCCGCGCCGGCTATGCGGATTGCAAAGATGGGTCTCTCCGCTCCAAGCAACCTGTTGCCTGTCGTAATGGGCGGCATGTATGGAGGGGCTGCCCTTGGGACGCCCATGTCATCAATTATTTCTTCTCAAAATGGCGATTCGCCGGTCAAAAATTACAAGGGAGTTGGTTATAAAGACTTCCCGTTTCGAAAAGCCATGAAGCTGCGAGGCAAGAAACTCAACGCCTATGGAAAACGACAGTACGGCTGCTTTTCCTGTCCGCTCAAATGCGGCTATATCCTCGAATATGACAAACTCCCTTATAAAGAAAAAGAAACCCACCGCCCCGAATACGAAACTGTTTGTTCGTTCGGCGCACTCATCCTGAACAACGATATGGATTTGCTTCTGCAAGCGAATGAGTACCTGAACCGCGCCGGCATGGACTCAATTTCAGCAGGAAGCGTGGTCGCTTATGTGTTGGAAGGCGTTGAGCAGGGTTTCTTTAAGAAAGCCGATTTTGCCTGTCAGAATTATCCCGAAGGATTTCTGCCTTTATGGGGCGATCCGACCTACATCATGCCGTTGTTGAAGCTCATGGTCGCCCGCGAGGGGATTGGAAGCAAGCTCGCAGACGGCGTTTTCGCAGCCAGGTCTCACTTCCCTGGCACCGAGCACTTTGCGATCAATGCCAACGGATCCGAAATGGGCATGCACGACCTCCGGCTGACAAAAAGCTGGGGAATGGCATTCCTTTCCGATCCCACGCCTGGCCGCCATACCTCCGGCAATTATGATTACGGAATCATGGGCATGCCGGAATTCTTCCCGCCATTAAAGCACCATCTCTCAACCGCGGACCACCCCTACCAACAGGGCAAATCCTCTGCCGTCCCGGTTAAAATGCACCAGGTGATGGAGAGCCTAGGTCTGTGCTTGTTCGTGTATTTCTTCGGCGACTACAAGCTGCTTGAGATGATTGAGCATGCCACCGGTTGGAAAATGAACGCTGAAGAAATTTTGGAAATCGGCGGTAGAATCCAGACCGTACGGCAAATGTTTAACGCGCGCGAAGGTGCGATCCGGCATGAGATTTCTCAAAGGGCTCTCGGTAGCCCGCCATTGCCAACTGGCCCTTCTGGAGGCAATTCTTTCGACGCAGAAACTATGATCCAGGGATATTATGAGGGCATGGGTTTCGAACAGAATGGCGTGCCAACCGCAGAAACCCTGCAAGGTTTGGGACTGGAAGAGATGATCCCCGATCTGGCAATCAGTACAGGTACGCCCGAGCGTCTGGTCAATGAATACCTGTATTCCGGTGCCGGGATGAAAAAGGGAAAGAAAAGCGTCCCGATGGTTGGGGGTTGATGCGAAATATACCTTTTACTGCCGGGCTGCGTAAAAAGCAGCCCGGTTCTTCTTTTTGTTTACAGGCTGATAATGGTTGGTTGATTCCCGCAAACCGGGCATTTTTTATTTCGCTTGACGGATAACCTGTTGGATGAGCCATCGGCCAGGTCAACATGCAGCACGGCATCCGTCAATAATTTTCCACAACCCGTCAAATACTTGATCGCCTCGGCAGCCTGCATCGCCCCCATAACCCCGGCCGTCGCCCCAAGAATCCCAATTTGCTTTGAGCTGGGAGGAGATGCCGGTCGGGGATCCTCGAACGCACAACGCATACAGGCATGCCCGGGCAAAAAAGTCATTAGACGGCCGGACAGGCCGAGCACTCCGCAATAGCAATAAGGCTTTCTCTTCAGCACGCACGCATCGTTGATTAAAAACTTGGAGCCCAGGTCATCCGTGCATTCAAGAATAAAATCATATTCAGTCAGGATACCCTCAATATTCTTCGCAGTGATCTTTTCTGGATAGGTGATTACATTTAGATCAGGATTTATCCGGTCAATTTTTTCCCTGGCGGAATCTGCCTTCAATTTTCCGATATCGGACAAGTCGAACAAAATTTGGCGCTGCAGATTCGAAACTTCCACACGGTCGCCATCCGCGATGCCCATTGTGCCAATCCCCGCGGCTGCCAGGTACAGTATCGCGGCTGAACCCAGTCCCCCGGCGCCGATCACCAGAACGCTCGAATTTAACAACTTCGCCTGTCCCGCTTCTCCGATTCCCTTGAGCTTGATGTTGCGATCGAAGCGTTCTTTTTGCAGTTCAGTCAGCACCACGGCGTTTTTCCTTTACAAAGGATCCCTCTAGCTGCATCGTTCTTCAATTGATGGATATCCACATTGAAATGCTAAAAAATAACCCTAAGAAAAGTCCAGTCTGAATCTGAACTTGCAATCATCCTCGAACCACATTGGGAAATTGGTGCCCCAAAGGTTGTTATAAAGATTGAAATGCATCCCTTTTGTCAAATCGGGCTGCTGATTGTTGAAGTCCAAAAGCGACGGCTCGCCCGGTGCTACCAGCGGTGCATCCAGTGAGTCAATTCGCAAGCCGTCCGCATAGGTCACGCCGCGCCCAAGAGCATGAAGGTGGCGGTTGCCGTTCGCCACGACTTCCAGCGGTGAAATTTGTTCGCCAAGTTTTTCCATGCGCCAATTAACGCCGGCAGTTACCGGCGGTCGGAATCCCAACCAGAGTGCCTCGGGCATGCGGCAGGCAGGTTTACCAAACCATTGTAACTCTATCTCAACCTGCGGCTTATCCTCCGCAAAGGTATACATCTGATAAAAATCGCGCGGGCAGCCGTATTCACTGACAGCCTGCGGCTGACCCACCAGGTGAACCAGCACGCAATTCCCTTGCCGGTACATCCTCGCAACGCGCGGTTGCCAGGTGCGCGAGAGCGGGTGAGCCTTCTCCAAACCAGGCTTGGTAAAGTCTTCGCGGCTCCAACCGTTGTTTTGCTCTTCCGGGCGGATATATTGCTTGAAGAAGCGCTCGTAATCCGCCTCAGAAAATATCTGGTAAAGCAGCAACCCCAGCGGATGATCCGGATCCGCCCAGCGCTTGCCGCCTGGAGTGATAGTGAGCTGGCAGATCGCGCCGGTCAGCGGATCCATGCCAGCCGTAAACTGAGGCAGGTCAAATGAGGTATCTTTCAACGGTTCCCAGGCCGAAACCTTTGGGCGCTGCGGTTTGATAGCCTTTAGCCGTTTGCGCGCTTCATAGCCGCGCCGCGTCTTGCCCAGTTCATCCAGCGCAGCTGCGATATATTCACGCTGCTCTGCCCAGGACGCTTCAAAGCTGCGGAAATTTTCCTTCCCGCGCGCCGCGGAAAACTTCTCCGCAGAATAAGCTTCGTGGTCGCCCAGGAATGTCTTTTCATCCATGCCCCAGGTGTGCTCGGGAATCATCATTAATTTTCGCTGGAAACGGTCAAAGCGTTTTTCCGACATCAGTGCCGGAGAATCGATCAGCCAGGCTTTGCGCATGCGCAGCAGCTCGCGGAATTGCGCCACCTTGAGCGGGTCGCTGCCCACGCCGTGAATCCAGCTGTCGCCGATTTCCTGCCTCACCACGGGCAGAACGGACTTAACCATCTGCAAATCTTTCGCAAAATCATTGAGGGTGGAAGCTTCCACCTGAGCGCCGGGGAATTCTTTTCGCAGGTGCTCAAAAATGCCGTCCACCTCCTGCTCGTTTTGCGGCCCGAGGTTGTCGATGGAGTGTCCAAAGGCCAGCGCTGCTTTGCTGCCCGGCAGGACGAATGCGCTGCCGTAGCCGCTCTCGTACATCACCACCACTTCAGCGCCAGAAGGGTCCTGCCAGCGAAAGAGCGGCGGCACGCTAGGTACGCTGGAGCCCGGGTTGACTCCGATATGGAGAAACTGCACGCCTGCCTCAGCCAACAGCGGCACGATGCCGCGTGTGTGGCCGGGTACGTCAGTAAATTTTGCGGCAATGGTTCGTTTTCCAAAACGACTGTCCAGCCGCTGCGAGAGCGACAGACCGGTGCGGAACAGGTCGGCATCCATCAACTCACTGTGGGTTGTGAAGGGCAGCGCGTGCCAGGCGATCTCCCCGGAAACGATGGCATCTTCCACCTCGCGCCGGCCAGCTTCATCTGCCTTCTCAAGGTATTCATAAATGAGCCAGGAACCGGTCGTCCAGATGAAGCGGTTCGCTTTACCATGGTCGCGCATGCGGCGGGCCAGTGCCAGCGCGGCCGGAATGTAGTGGGAGAAATACTGCTCTGTCACGACTGCGGCATAATTGGTAAAGCCAACGTCCAGGTGAGTTTTAAAGATAAGATGGATTTTGAGCGGCATGCGATATCCTTGGGAGGAGAGAGGTTGGTTTAAATTATAGTCCGGATGGCCCTATCGGAAATCATAAATTCCAATCGACACTATAATCATACTGGTTGCACTGATCTGAACCTGATCTTCATCCGCACCGAGGAGCATCCGAATGACATCAGACAAGCTAAAATCATTCAATTACGCGGTCGGCATGTTTGGCACCTCCATACCGATCAACATGCTCAAAACCTATGCCGCTTACTACTACGTGGACAGGTTGGGCATGACCACGGTACAACTGGCTTCCATCCTGTTCATCTACACCTTCATTGACGCGGCGGATAACCCCATCTATGGCTTTTTTTCCGACCGTACACGCACCCGCTGGGGACGCCGCCGCCCGTGGCTGGTGATCGGCACGCCGTTATTGGCACTGGGGCTGATTTTCTTCTACTCCCCGCCCGCCTTCCTCGCCGGTCAAAATCTTTTTGGTTATGCCATGCTGTTTTACATCCTGACTGGCACGCTGGATTCGGTCATCAATGCCAATTACGGCGCGCTCTTTCCAGAGCTCTTCAGGACCGATGCCAGCCGGGCTTCCACCAATGCGCTGCGCCAGGCATTCCAACTGGTGGCGATGATCATCAGCATCGCGCTCACCCCGCTCATTACCAGTAAAATCGGTTTCAGCCTGACGGCCATCATCTACGGCATCCTGGGCGGCGCAGTGATCCTTTACATGGCACTCACTGCGAAGGAAGTCGCCGTGGAAGAACATGAAAAAAAGCCTGGCTTGTGGAACAGTCTCAAGGACCTGTTCACCAACCGCAAATTCTGGCTGACCGGCTTTACGAATGCCTTCTACAGCGCCGCCATGTCATTGGTGCTGGCCTCTCTGCCCTTCTTTGCCAAATACACGTTGGGGATTCCCGACAGCCAATCCACCATCCTGTTTGCCTCGGTACTGATCATCGCCATCGCCTGCGTGGCCGTTTGGGCACGATTTGTGCGGAAATTCGGACTCATCCCGGTTTGGCGGGCTGCCCTGGCAGCGCTGGCGATTGCTTTTGCAGCGCTTTATTTTGCCTCATCGTTGATCACAGCAGCAATTGGCAGTGCACTGGTCGGTTTTGGTTTCGCCGGCGTGATCACCACCATGGATTTGATCGCTGCCAAAGTGATGGATGAGGACACCCGCAAACACCAGGTCCGGCGCGAAGGCATCATTTCCAATGCACTGGGCTTCATGAACCGCTTGAACGGCCTATTCACCAGCGCCGCCTTTGTGCTGGTCTTCCGGCTGTTCGGTTTTGAGAGCGGCAACAACCCGGGTGCCCAGCCCAATGTAGCCGCACGCTTCCTGCTGACCGTTTTCCCGATGGTATTGACCCTGATCAGCTTTGCCTTTTCCTTCACGGTTGACTTCCCGCGCGACGAGAAACCGCCCGAAATTGGCGTCAATGCAGTCGAGGCTGCATCCGATTGAAAGGAGTATAAAAATGGCTCTCATCCGGTTGGATCATGTTCCGATTAATATCAAAGTCAATATACCGCTCAACATCATTGTGCCTGAACCGGGCGGGATGCACGGCGTGCCGGTGCGGGAGCGCAAGGTGCTCTACCTGCTGCACGGCCTTAGCGATGATGCCAGCGCCTGGCAGCGCTACTCGACCATTGAGACCGTCGCCCGCGATTACGGGCTGGTGGTCGTCATGCCTTCGGTTGGACGCAGTTTTTACATCGACCAACCCAACGGGCAGGCTTATTTCACCTACCTGACCGAAGAACTGCCGCAGTACCTGGAGGAAGTTTTTGGCATCCAGCCGCGCCGCGAAAATACCCTGATCGCCGGCATCTCGATGGGCGGCTACGGCGCATTCAAAGCCGCGCTGCTGCACCCGGAACGCTATTTTGCCGCGGCCAGTTTTTCCGGCGTGCTCTCATTGGCCATCATGACCACCCACCCCGAAGACGAACGCCAACCGGAGTTTAAGCTCCTGTTTGGCGACCTGAACAAACTCAACGGCAGCCAGCATGACCCGGCCGTCTGGCTGCAGCGTGCCGCCCAAAATCCGGCAGCGTTGCCCAAATTGTTCATTGCCTGTGGCCGTCAGGACGACCTTTACCCTCTGAATGTCATGTTCAATGCCGCCTGCCAAAAGCTGGGCGTGTCTGTGGACTACCATGAAGAGGAAGGCCAGCATGTCTGGCCCTTCTGGGATGTGCAGATCAAGCGCTTTCTGGCAAAGGTGCTCGAGCCGGAAAAATGAACCTATCACGGAGACTTGAGCCAGTCAGGGACTGGGGAACACAAAAATGGGTGCCATGGCGGAGAGAAAAACTTCGTTTTTCTCCTCTTTTCACCCTTCCAAAAAAACTTTGCAGCTCTGTGGTTATTTGGCATCATCCATTCGACCTGGCATAGATCAGATTTAGGGGTAACCATGCAGGATTATTTAACTCTTTCCATCCACGTCGACCCTTCGCAGCAAGGCAGCTATTTCACCGTGCCGTTCGAGGTACCGGAATATATGGAACGGCTGACTCTCCGCTACCACTATGCCCGCCGCCCGGAAACGTTGCACACCCAGGCGAATGGGCGCTTCACCGGGCGCGGCGAGCAAAATATCATCGATCTGGGGTTGATCTCGCCGGACGGAAAGCAGGCAGGGGCATCCGGCTCGGACAAACTAGAGTTTACGCTTAGCGAAACAGATGCCACCCCGGGATATACCCCTTGTCCCATTCTACCCGGCACCTGGCAGATCCTGGTCGGAGCATACAAAGTCGCGCCGGACGGCGTAGACGTCGATTACGAAATCACGCTGGAATCCAAATCCCGCCGCCTGTTCAAAGGCGACTTGCATACCCACACGCTGGCGTCAGACGGCGTGCATACCTTGGAAGAACTGGCCTGGAAAGCCAAACGCAACGGACTTGATTTTGTCGCCGTAACCGACCACAACCAGTTCGTCGCCGCTGAAGCGCTGCCGCACGTGGAAGGTGTGACCATGATCCCCGGCGTCGAGTGGACTCACTACCAGGGCCACGCCAACTTTCTGGGCATCAGCCAACCCTACGACGGCAGCTTCTTTACCAACACCTTTGAAGAAGCGCAATCGAAGTTCATCTCAGCGCGCCAGCGCGGGGCATTGATCACCATCAACCACCCGTTTGATGAAATTTGCGGCTTTCAGTTCGATCTGCAGCAGCTGCCGTTCGATTGCATCGAGGTGTGGAACGGTCCGATGCGCGAATCCAACCTCAAAGGAGTTGGCTACTGGCAGCAACTGCTCAGCACTGGACAAAAAATTCCCATCTGCGGCGGCAGCGATTACCATCGCGACACGCCTTTTATTTTTCTGGGCGGCCCGACCATGGGGCTTTTTGCCGGCTCGCGCGGTACCAGCGACCTGCTGAAGGCCATTCGAAAGGGCAACGGCTTTATCACCTTTGCCCCCAACGGCCCGACACTTGAGCTGAACGCCGGGGATGCCATCATGGGCGAGAGCGTATGCTGGTCGGATTGGCATGAATTGCGCATCCAGGCCGATGGACTGCTGGCGGGCGATGTACTGCGGGTGATCACCGGGAAGCGCAGCGAGGTGATTTTACAGGCGCCGTCGGATGGCAGCGCTGATCTGGTCTACCCCATGGATTCGCCTGGCTTTGCCAGGGTTGAAATCCTGCGCACATTCATCCCCGGCTTGCCCATGCTGCCTGCGCTGCTTTCCAACCCGATTTATTTCGACGAAGATTGAATCATCCAGATTTGAATAAAGACCTCAGAGGCAACCATGCTGGCTGAGGTCTTATTTATTCTATGTTGCGCCTATCCCTGCGCCCACAGGATCTTGGCGTCCACCGCCACTGCGCGATGCGCCTGGACGATCACCGGATTGAGGTCCATTTGCAGGATACCGTCCTGGTAGAACTCGCCAAACTGCGCGATTTTTACCAGCAGGTCGATCAAGCCTTCGCGGTCAGTTTTTATGCCGCGGAAGCCTTCCAGCAATTTGTGCCCCTTCAGCTCGCTCAGCATTTCATCGGCATCCCGGCGGGTGATGGGCACCTTGCGAAAGGATACATCCTGGTAGAGTTCGGCGGTTGTGCCGCCCAGGCCACACATGATCGCCAACCCGAAGGTCGAATCGCGCACCAGGCCGACGATCATCTCCACGCCGCGCTCTTCCATCTCTTCGATCAGGATATCACCGGTCGCAAAGCGGCTGCGCATGTCGGCCACGGCTGTTTCCAGTTCAGTCTGGTCGCGGATGCCGAGCAACACGCCTTTCTGCTCAGTCTTGTGCAAAATATCCGCCGCACTGATCTTCACTACCAGCGGATAGTTGAGCGGTACATTCTGGACGTGCTCGCCGGGCCGCAGGATGATCGATTTCGGAACGTTTACGCCAATTTCGCGCAGTGCAGCTTTGACCTCGTGCTCGGCCACCGGGATGCCAGCCTGAAGGGAGGGGATAACCATCCCCTTGGCCGGTTCAGCTGCGTCTACCTGTGCAGCCTGTAGCTTCCGCAGGATATCGCCCCGTTTGGCCAGTGTATCAATCGCCTGCACGCCACGCCAGATTGAAGTAAAAGCCGGCACCCGGGCGGCATTGAATTTCTGCATCGCCTTGAGCACGATGTCCGAACCAATCGGCACCACGATCATCGGCTTGCTGCCGTTTTTAGCCCATTTGATAATGATGTCGATCAAACCTTCATCGATGGCCGGCGGCTGAAAACCCAGCGTGAAGAGGATGATGTCCACGCCAGGATCCTCCTGCAGGGCAGAGAGGGCAGCGTCGCACATGGCATTGTTCAGGCTTCCGGTCAGGTCAATCGGGTTGCGCACCGCGGCAAACGAAAGTGCAGCGCTGGCAATTTTTTGTTTGGTCTCGTCGCTGAGCACGGCCAGCCTGGCGCCGATGCCCGGGCGAGTCGACTCGATAAAGTCGGAGGCGACAATGCCAAAACCGCCGCCGTTGGTCAGCACGGCAACGCGATTGTTGTAGATTGGCGGCATGAACGCCAAAATGCGGGCAGCATCCATCAATTCCTGCGTATCGTAAACGCGAATCACGCCCGCCTGGCGCAGTGCGCCGTCTGTGACGCGGTCGGAACCAGCCAGCGAACCGGTGTGAAGCTGTACAGCACGCGCGCCGGCTTCAGACCGCCCGGCTTTCAACAGGATGACCGGTTTTTTGGGTACAATCCGGCGGCAGCGCTCGAGGAATCCCTGCGGATCTGCAAAGCTCTCGAGGTACATCGCCAGAACGTCCGTGCCCGCATCCTCGGCATAATAATCCATCAGCTCGTTCTCATCGATATCCAGCCGGTTGCCGAAGCCCACAAAAGCTGAAATGGAAACACCCGTCAGGGCATTGGAATCGATCTCGCCGATGGCAACGGAGCCGCTCTGCGAGAGGAGGACAATATTGCCAGAATCCGGGCGCCGCATACGGTCGGCCGGAAGGAAATTGGTATCCAGCCCGCTTTCGGGGACGAGCAACCCCAGCGTGTTCGGACCCAGCAGGCGTGTCTGGCTGCCGCAAAGCATATCCGCCAACTGCTTCTCCAGCACCCTTCCGGCATCGCCGGTCTCGCCGAACCCACTGGCGATCGCGACGATTGCCTTCACGCCGAGATCGATGCATTCCTGTGCCGCACCTATGGTTGGCGCCGCCGGCATCGCCAGTACCGCCAGATCAGGTACTTCCGGCAGGTCGCGCACCGATGCATAAAAAGGCAGCCCGCAGGCCGTGCCTCCCTTAGGGTTGACTGCGTAAACCCGGAATTTACCGCGAGCGACCTGCGTCAGGATGACATTTCCAACTTTGCCTTGCTGCGCCGACGCGCCGATGACAACCACCGATTGAGGTTTTAACAGTGCTTCGATATTATTTCCCATGAGGTCTCCAGATAGAATATATCAGGCAGCAGACGCCGGCCCAACCGGCCATTGCCACGATCTGCTGATTAAATTATATCGGAATCAGCGATAGTCACAAGTTGTCAGCCGGTTCCTCGCAATTGATAAATTTCCCCGAACGCGCAACGCGGGAAGACGTCTTCATCATGGTATTTATGAATTCTGATAGCTGCCTCTTCCTGCCCGGCCTGACCATGCTGCCAACGCTTTTCTCAATCCGAGCCTGCCAGACTGAAGCCAAATATCTCGTCCGAACCCGCTTTTTCCTCTTAGTGTATGGTTGGCTGGACGGGACAGGATTTTTCCGCATTTCTCAACCCGGATTCGCCTCCCCAAATCATTCGAGATTGCATATACTTAATGGATAAACAGGAGGCTGGTATGAGCGATTTCTTTGGAAAATTGAAAAGCGGTGCGGAAAAAGTGGCGTTCGAAGCCGATAAGATGTCCCGTTTGAATCGGGCCAAGAGTGAACTGGAAAAAGTCAAAGGGCAGATCCAGGCGCAATACATGAAGCTCGGCGAAATGTACTTTACCCGGCGGTTGACCAGCGGCGTGACAGGGCCGGAGTTCGATGAGATCTGCCAAGCGGTCAGCGATCTGGAACAACAGGTCGCCTCCAGGGACGAAGAAGTCCAGCGGATCAATGCCGAAACCTATGGACAACCGGCATCTCAACCAGCCCCGGCACCATCCGAGCCGGCCGCGCCTCCAGTCGCGACTCCCCCGGCCCCAGCTGCAGCGGCAACAAAATTCTGCCCGAATTGCGGCAAAGAGAACCAGGCCGCCGCAAAATTCTGCACGGACTGCGGAACGAGTTTTTAGGAATTCGGCCGGTTTTTTCCTACAATCCAATTTAAATATCCAACGTGATGTAGTTTTCTACATCCGCCGGGTATCTCAATCGATGCAGGATTGCAAATAATCCGTCCTTCGAGGACGGATTATTTTATGGATTGGATCCACTTGTAAATTTAGGAGCACATTGAAGGCTTACCCAAGCGCCTTGACCGAATAAAGATTTGATTTCGGCTGGACTTGAAGACGGAACATCCCAAACAGAAAGGCCAACCAAAAGACCTGCGGTGGCAGCCATGCCCGAGATATGCCCCACCTGCAAGGAGGCTTCACAGGTCTCTCGGAGGCGTTCGGGCGATTCTCCCCGGCTGATCGCGCCAACCAGGTCCGCCAGCCGGCTGGAAACCTGGCCATGGGCCGCGTGCAACAAATAGGCGCGGCTGATATCGTTTGTCCGCCGGGATAACCGGACCACCATTCTGGCGAAACCGCCAAAGAACTCCAATCTCTCTTTATTGGCATCTGTGATACTCCACAAGCCTGCCAGGAAACCCACCAAAAAATCGTCGCCAGCCGGTGTCAGGCCCGGTCCCAGCCCGACCAGCCTTGCGGCAACGTGCATACTGGCAATTGAATCATTTCGCCGGGTTGCATCTGCCAATTCAATCGCGTTTTTTAGGATTTCGGCTATCGCGGCGGTTTGACCAGCGAGGTTGCCGGTTTCAAGTTGCCAGCGTTCCGCCAGCATTCTTACTACCGTAAACCAGGCAGCCAACGTTGCCGAGTTCGCCATTTTGATATCCAAAGCAGTCAGGTCGCAGGTGAACCGCTTTGCCTGGCGCAGGTCAATATTTATTCGTTTCGCCGCGTATTCCAGGATGCCCTCCCGGCAGAGAGCTGACTCTCCCCGCTCCCAATCATCAAATGAGAATCGGGGCGGCGTGTTCAGGCGGATGCCCTGGGGCAGGTCAGCCTCTTCGGCAACGACCAGGGTGATCAGCCGCCGGTTTTTCACCAACTGCAAATTGACGGCATGGTCGAATGCGCTGTGGACCACGGAATCGAACTTTCGCCGGGGCACGGCGCTTCCCAGGCAAATGGCTTCCAACTGCCTGCATCCGCCATCGAATAACGGCACAGTCCGGGAATTTGACCCGGACTGTGCTTGATTTGACGTTAATTTAGTCAATCGGTTCAAATTTCAAACCAAAAACATCTTCTCCGGCCTGCACCCTGACCGGTTCCCAACTGGGACGCATCTTCATGCCCAATTTCAAGCCGTCGGCTGAAGCCGCTTTGATTTGGCCCATAGCTTTGATCTTGTTTTCGAACTCAGCCACGCCGATGATCAAAAAGCGCTGGTCAAAACCCCACGGCAGGTTATAAATCACCGTGTATGTCAGCAGTCTGGCCTTCCCCCGCGGTTTGATTTCATCGAACTCACGGTTCAGGCAATCCAGGCAGCGGTTATGGAATGGATAATGGATGCGCCCGCATTTCTTGCACTGGTAGGCGGTGATGGAAATCTCGTTTTTCATGGCTCTACCCTCTTCAGCACAAAAGAGACGATGTTGTTGCCGAAGCCGCCAAAATTGATGGTAAATCCGGTTTTGGCATTCTTCACCTGGCGGTTTTCCGGCAGTTCATGCCGCAGTTGCCAGACGATATCCACCACCTGCGCCACACCTGTCGCGCCAACCGGATGGCCGCGCGCCTTGAGGCCGCCGGAAACATTGATGGGAATCTGCCCGCCCAGGCGGGTCTTCCCCGCCGCGGCTGCCTTGCCGCCTTCGCCCTTTTTGAAGAAGCCGACGTGCTCGCTCTCAGCAATCTCCAGGATGGTGAAGGCATCATGAAGTTCAGCCACATCGATATCGGCCGGTTTGAGTTTGGCCATCTCAAAGGCCTGTTGAGCCGCCAGGGTGACGGCTTTCAGATCGGTCGGATCGTCGCGCTCCTGCAAGGTGTGCGTGTCGGTCGCCTGGCCAAAACCGGCGATCAGCACCGGCGTTTTGGACAGTTTCTTTGCCATATCCAGCGGGCACAGCACCACGGCTGCGGCACCGTCGCTCACCGGGCATAGATCGTACAGGTGCAGTGGGTCGGCGGCGAGCGGGTTGTTGACCACGGCATGCGGGCTATCATAGATGCCTTCGCGGTCAAGCGTCATCTCCACGTGGGCATACGGGTTCAACGCGCCCATCTCCTGGTTTTTCAACGTGACGGCCAGCAGGTGCTCACGGGTCACGCCGTACTTTTCCATATACAGCCGGGTGAACATGCCGCCCATGCCGGGCAGGGTGATTCCGTAGGGGTATTCGACCGTGGGATGGGTCATGGTTGCAACAAAATCGGTGGCCCGCCAGCCGGTGATCTCGCGCATCTTTTCGCCGCCCACCACCAAAACGGTATCATAATAACCGGAGGCGACCGCCAGCAGTCCGTTTTTGATGGCCGATGCGCCTGAAGCCGGACCATTCTCAATCACATCCGCCGCAGCCGGCAGCAGGCTGAGCCGGTCGACCAGTGCGCTGGCAATCGAGGTCTGGTGCTGGATGATGCCAGCGCCCATATTACCGACATATACGGCGCTAACCTTTTTGTCGCCCAATCCGGCATCATCAAGAGCCTTCAATGAGGCATAGGCCAACATATCCATCAGGCTATCTTCGTCACGCCGCCCGAAGGGAATCATGCCGACCCCAATGATTGCTACGTCTCTCATGATTTCACCTGCCTTTCAGACCGGAAATGCGCTCGCGGATGGTATCGTCATCGGCAAACTTGATCTCCGCCTCGGCTTCGGCCAGCAATTCCGGCGGTACAGGACGGTCGCCGACCACCAGGCGTGGTTTGGCATTGAAGTAGATCTCGCGCGTCAGGCGGTATGAATCGCCGCCGCCCAGTTCGTGCGGGATGGTGGTCTTTTCAAGCGGGTATTCGATCATCCAGCGCCGGAATCCGATCGGGCTTTCGGCCACGATAAGCACCTCATCCTGTTTCAGGTATTCCAGGTGGTATTCCATCTTGGCGGCAAACAGGTGCGAGCCGATGCGCAGTCCGCGGTCGATGGCCAGCGTATGGTAGCTCATGCCGACCTTTTCGTTTTCCATTCGGCTGTTGACAATGCCCACCAGGTAGCCGTCCACCTGCCCGATCAGGCAGAATTCGCTTTTTACGCGGTAGCGGAACCAGGCTAGTAATTCGCCGTACAGGCGCGCGCTGACGATGTCGTAATAATCGCGTTCAATGAACAGGCAGGGATGGACCGATTTCAAGATCGCGGGCACATCCTCGCGCACCGCCTGGCGCACCACCATTTTCTTGCCGTTAGCCAGGGTGATCACCTTGGGTGGGTATGGCGGCATGGGATATTGTATCGGTCGCAGGACCGCTTCAAGTTCCATATCGAGCGGCATAAGGTTACGCCTCCTTCAGATTTTCCAGGCTGATCTGGTTGATGCTTTCAACATGTGCAGTTTCGATTGCGTCACCGAATTTTGTTTTTGGCATGCCGGCTTTTTTCGCCATCAGGCTGTCATAATCCTGATCGTCCAAAATTGCCACGCAGCGCCCAATGCAGGATTCGCCGTCGACAAAACGCCAGGGGAAGAAACCGATCGGCACGCGGCGGTTAACGATCAGGTCGAGGTCGCCGCCGATGCATTCGGCATGCACGATGCCGTATGGGAACATCTCCAGGTGCATGAGCTGGTACTTGCTGTCGTCGAAGAATTCAGCCAGCGGCATGCCGTATTTCTTTTTGAAAACCCGATCGGCCTGCCTGGCCTGGCGCGGCATCCAATCCCGGATGATGGTGTTCATGGGATGGTCAGCGCTGCCGCAGTCAACGCCAATCCAGCGCAGTTTTTTCCGTTTTGCCCACTCGGCAAACTCGCGGTCAGGGCCCGGGTGCATCACCATGTAGCGCACTTCGTTGGCGGTCGGCATATCCCAGCCAAAGTGATGGTAGCCAGTATGGATGATAAGAATATCGCCCTCGCGTACCTCGACGCGCTCTTCAACCATTTTACTGGTGTAAACATCATAATCGCCGCACACATCGCTCAGATCGACAACGGCGGCATCGTGGACCAGGTAATCCATTTCGAGTGAAGCGATGTCCTTGCCGGGCGTATGGAAGTGGATCTCGCCGTCCAAATGCGTGCCCAGATGGTTGGAATGGGTGATCACCTGGCCGTTGGCTCCATTCGGCGCCAACCGTTTGAAATACTTGATTTGCAGCGGCTCGTAGGTTGGCCAGGGGGGCGTGGCAATTCCCAGGGGAATGGTCAAATCGAGGAACTTCATAACAATTTCTCCTTTCAGCACATCAACCAGGTAGTCAGAATTGGAATATTGCCTTACACCGTCATAAGATATTCAAACGCATCGCGGAAACACTTCTCGGGTGCGCGTAGGATGCCGGCGCCCACCATGCCGATACCGGGATCCTTGTGGGCAATACCGGTATTGATCTGCGGAAGAATGCCGGTCTCCATGACCTTTCGCACGTCGATCCCGAGCGGCGTACCGCGGAAATTCAAAATTGGAATGGTAAAGTTATTCTGTTCGCCAGCCGTAATCTCATACATTTCAAGCGTGGTTTTGGCAGCCATATCCGGACTCCCGCCGACGAACTGGACAATGGCGGGCGCCGCCGCCATGGCCATGCCGCCGTACCCGGCCGTTTCGGTGATGGTGCTGTCGCCGATATCCGGGTTGGCGTCCTTCTCGCTGTACTGCGGAAAATACAGTCCCTTCACCACGCCTGCCGGGGCCGTGAACCAGCGCGTAGGGGCGCAGGCCAATCGAATGCCAAAGTCAGTGCCATTGCGTGCCATGGTGGTGACAATGGTGCTGCCAGCTACGCCTTCGGCTGGTTCGAGCAGGGCTTTGCCGGTGGGCATGCTCAGGTTGAGAAAGAAGTGGTCGTTGCGGTCGATGAATTCAATGACCCTGGCCAGTGTCTCATTGTCGCGGTTGGTGCGCGCCAGCGCCGGTCCAATCGCCCGCAGGAACAGCGAGGTGGCAGCCCGGTTGCGGTTGTGGCACTCGTCGCCCATGTGCAGAGCTTGCGCGATGAGACTCTTGATGTCGATTCCATTCGGGAGAGATTGCAAAACCCGGTCCAGTACCGGGTAAAGATCCGTTTCCATCCACTTCAAACGCGCGGTCACTTCCGGTCCCATGCCGCCGTAGCGCAGCACCTTGCCCAGGCCTTCGTTTTGGGTGCAATACGCCTGGTTGCCGAACGCCTTGTTTTCGATGATAAACACCGGCATGGAGGGAGAGACGATGCCCGCCATTGGCCCGACGGCATGGTGGTGGTGGCAGGGAGAGAACTCGATGCCGCCTGAAGCCGCCAGGCGGGCTGCTTCGACTTCATCGGCGGCCAGACCTTCGTAGATCAATGCACCCATCACTGCCCCGCGCTGCGGACCGCACATGCGCTCCCAGGTAATGGGCGGCCCAGCATGCAGAAGCATGCGGTCGTGCATGCCAGGAATGACATCCCGGGCGATGCCCATGCCGCGCAGCACAGCCTGGCCGCCCTGAATACGTCCGACCACTTCCTGGTTGGCGGCATCCATATCCGTGCCGTCCTTCGTCTGGCGCAGGTGCGGCACGCCCTCCCTGGGCGGCTGCCAGTCCAGGTCGATTATTTTCACATTTTGATCTTTCACCGAACCAGCCATGCTGGCAAGTCCGACGTTGAGGACGTTCAGTTCCTTGCCGAAAAGATCGTTGACTTTGCCCATGTACTCCCTTCCTGATCAAGCCGAAACGATCATGCCGGTCAGCTGCGCAGCAGCGGCGTTGCTGTCGCACACAATCGCGCCGGCCGCATCCAATTGAGAGATCGTTCGGCGCAGTCCTTGCGGATCACCCTCCGTCCCGGTGACGGAAACTACCACAGGCAGTTCACGGCTGGCTGCACCGGCCAGTTCGCGCGCCTGACGGATGGCTGGAGCCAGTTCGCTGGCAGGATCAGGATGGGCGCCGTAACCAAGCACCACATCCAGTTGAATGACCGCGGTTTCAGGGTCGCGGGCTTCCTGCAGCAGGCGACGGATGCGAAGGTCATTGTCGATCATCGGGTGCGGGCGTCCGACCGTGAATTCCTCCTCGCCGAGATCGACGGTGGTATGACCCAGGCTGCGGGTTGAATCGGCAAGGGCTGATCCGCCGGGCAGCGGTGCGTTGGAATGGACCGGCTCCGCCAGCATGTCCTTCCAGATCACCTGGGCTTCGTAACACAATGTCCCGCCGGAGAATAACCCGCGCAAGTAGCGCTGCGAGGGGTTCAATTTGGCCTTGAGCTGGCGGGCTTTTTGTGCCAGGTTGGCCTTTTGCGCCTGAAGCAGCGCGTGAATATCTCCCGGCGCAGGTTGGATCAAATTCGCAGCCAGCAAAGCACATTCCTGCAGGGTGCGGGCCGGGATGACATTGGGGATATTTGCCATCGACCGCGGATCGCCTCCTAAAAAACAAACGACAGTTTGTTTTGAACTGGCTGCTGCCTGGGTGAGGATCTTTTGAGCCACCTCTTCAGCGGGCGGTTTGCTGACCAACACGATCACGCTGGTGTCTGGATCCTCCTGCAATGCCTGCAAACCCAGCAGCATCATAATCCCGCCGACCTCCTTCTTGAGGTCGCGTCCGCCCGTACCGATGCCCTGGCTAATACCGACCCCAGCCCGCGCGATCAGCGTGCTGACCTCCTGCAGGCCGGTGCCAGCCGCAGAGACAATGCCCACCGGCCCGCGCGGCAGGACGTTGGCAAAACCCAGCGCAACCCCGTTGAGAATGGCGGTCCCGGCGCCAGGGCCCATCAGCAGCAAACCGTGATCGCTCGCGTACCGTTTCAAGGCAATTTCATCTTCCAGCGAAACGTTATCGCTGAATAGCAGCACATGCAGGCCGCGGTGCAAGGCTTCCCAGGCTTCGTCAGCCGCGTAACGGCCAGCTACTGAAATGACCGCCAGATTTAGCCCTGCCTGCATGGATAGGGCGCCGCGGATTGTCTTAGGTCTGAATTCGCCAGACGTTTCCGGTGCGGCTTTCTTCCTCAGCAATGCATCGGCTTGATCCAATGCCCGCATGGCGGTAGCATCATCCACTGCATTCACCACCAGCACCAGGTCGTTGGCGGTCGCGGTTTTTAACTCCTCCGTTAGCAACCCGGAATTGGCCAGGATGGATTTATTGGCTTCCGTCCCCATGACCACGGCAGCATCCTGCACGCCCTCCAGCCCGGAGAGTTCGCGGGCTGCCAGCATCAGGCTGACGGAATCATGATATTCGCTTGGTTTGACCCGTGCCCGGACTGTCATCTTTATCCTTTCACAATACCCGCATCCAGCATGGCCAGGTAAATTTTTTCGGCGGTAAACGGCGGACCTTCAAAGCGAACCCCGATGGCATCGTAGATGGCATTGGCTATCGCCGGAATCGTTGCCACCATGGAATGCTCGCCGATGCCGCGCGCGCCCCACGGACCGTCATCCTGCGGCACTTCGACCAGGATGGATTGGAACACTTTGGGGATGTCGGTGGCGGTGGCGATGCGGTAATCGACGAAACTGGGATTTTGCACGGCGCCGTTTTTCAATTTGAGTTGTTCGAACAGCGCCGAGCTGATGCCCTGCACCAGGCCGCCTTCCATCTGGGCTCTCACCAGATCCGGGTTGATGGCCTTACCCACATCAAAGGCTGCCACGCCTTTGAGAATCTCGACGCGGCCGGTGTCCAGATCGACTTCCAATTCGATGGCCTGTGCCCCGGTGGTGTAATGCACCACCGCGTGCTCCCCCTGGCCGGTTTCCGCGTCAAGCCCGGTGACGTCGCTTGGCATAAAATTGCCGCGCCCAATGATCGGACCGCCCATCCAACCTTTGCCACCCTCCTTGGGCAGGCCTTTGATGGCGATATCCTTGACCGGAATTTCGCGCTCGCTCTTGTAGGAGATGACCTTGCCGTTGACGATGTCAAGGTCCTGAATTTCTTCTTTCCATGCCATCGCCACCAGTTCCAGTACCTGCTTGCGGGCATCCTTGGCCGCGTTGACGATGGCGTTGCCGGTGCTCCAGGTGATGCGACTGGCTACCGTTTGCCATTCGTAAGGACTGTAGCGCGTATCGACCGGCATGGCCAGGCGCACGCTTTCGTAAGGTACGCCAAAGGCTGCCGCGGCCATCTGCGCGATGACTGTGAATGCACCCTGGCCAATATCCTGCGCGCCGACGCCCAGCGTCAACATGCCGTCTTCTGACAGCTCGATCCAGGCGCTTGAACCGGCATTGCCGGGCATGGCCGGGGCCTTCCACATCAATGCCAGGCCTTTGCCGCGGCGCTTGTTGGGCGCGCTGGGCGGGGCCTTTTTGCCCCATTCGACGGCCTCGGCCGATTTTTCCAGGCACTCAAGCAGGCCGATCGGGTGAATGGTACCGCCGGTGGGCAGGCTGCTGCCGGCACGAAGGCAATTGCGGCGGCGGAATTCCACCGCGTCCATGCCGATCTCGCGGGCTAATTCGTCAATGCACTGCTCCAGCCCGGCGTGCATTTCGGGCATGCCAAATCCGCGCATCGGTCCGCCGACCGGGTGGTTGGTGTAAACGCAATAGCTGTCGGCATGCACGTTGGGCACTTCGTAGGGACCGGTGCAGCTGTAACCAGCGGCGCGGGTGATGTTCACGCCGTACTCGGTGTAAGCGCCGCCATCCCAGTAATAGGTGTTTTCCATGGCCAGCAGCTTCCCGTTTCCGTCGCAGCCCATTTTGAAGTAGGCCACCAGTCCTTGGCGAACAAAGGCGGTATAAAACTCTTCCTCGCGGGTGAGCAGGAGTTTGACCGGGTATCCTTTGGCTTTAGTGGCGATCGCCACCGCCAGAGATTCCATACTCACACCAGCCTTGCCGCCAAAACCACCGCCCACCACCGGCGCGATCACACGCATTTTGCTCTGGCTGACGCCCAGCGTCTCGGCGATCAGGTCCCGTTGGGCAAACGGCGATTGCGAGCTGTCCCACAGGGTAATCTCGCCGGTTTGATCCACTTTGGCGATGGCAACATGCGGTTCGATGGCCACGTGCTGGATGTGAGGGATGCGGTATTTGCGCTCGATGACCGCTTTGCACTTTCCCCAGGCCGCAGTCACATCTCCCTTACGCAGTTTGAAGTGGTTGGAAACGTTCGATCCCGACCGCGGCAGGATGAAACTGGCCACGGTATATTTATCCAGGTCGGGGTGCAACAGCGGAGCTTGGGGGCTGGCGCCAAATTCAGGGTCGAACACCGCTTCGAGCGGCTCGTATTCCACCTCGATCAGGCGGATAGCCTGCTCGGCAATCTCCGGCGAGTCGGCCGCCACGCCGGCCACGGGGTCGCCAACATAGCGCACGCGGTCGCGGCAGAAGATGTGGCGGTCCTTCAGGTACAGGCCGATAAAGCCGGGAAAATCCGCGCCAGTTACCACTGCTTTAACGCCGGGCAGAGCCAGTGCTTTGGAAACATCCACCTTCTTGATCAGCGCGTGCGGGAAGGGGCTGCGTTTGATGCGGGCGTGCAACAAGCGGTGGCCAAACTGGATATCGTCCGCATAGAGCGCGGCGCCGGTAACCTTTTCGCGCGCGTCAATTCGCGGTTTGCTCTCGCCTACGGGGCCAATATTTTGCGGGATTTTGCTTTTTTCCATAGGTTGCCTCTTGATCAGGAGCGCGTGCCGAGGCACGCCCTACGAAAGCAGGGAGATTTGCTCAAGTTCATTGGGTTTTCACGCGGGCCGCTTCCTTGACAGCATCGATGATGCGCACGTATCCGGTGCAGCGGCACAGGTTTCCGACCAGCGCTTCTTTAATCTCTTCATCATTCGGATTGGGGTTGCGGTTGAGCAGCGCCCTGGCCGAGATCAGGACGCCCGGCGTGCAAAAACCGCATTGCACACCGCCCGTATGGATCAAAGCATCCTGCAGCGGATCTCCCGCCAGGCCTTCGACCGTAATCACCACGGCGCCGTCGCATTCGGCCGCCAGCACCATGCAGCTGTTGACCGGTTCTCCATTTAATAGGACCGTGCATGCGCCGCATTCCCCGGCCGAACAGCCATTTTTCGTCCCGGTTAATGCCATTACTTCGCGCAGCATGTGCATGAGGGTCATGTTGGACGGTACCGTAACATGCTCAAGGTTTCCATTGACAGTGAGTTGGATTTCGTGGAAGGACATGCGTTCCTCCAATGACTTTTAGGCTCAGGTTGGAGACAGGCAGATCAATTGCAGGGTTTTATAAATGAAGTTTCTTCCAGGCTGCGTTAAGCGCTTTTGCAGTCAGGTTTTTGACCATCATCTTGCGATAGCGCGCACTGCCGCGAATGTCGTCGATGGGCGAACAGGCTTCACTGGCCAGGCGTACCGCCTCGAGGAGTGACTCCGTACTGACCGGACGAGCTGCCAGGTATTCCTCGGCATGCTTGGCCACCAGCGGCACCGGCGCTACGGATGCCAGCACGATGCGGATGCGGTAACCGGAGGGCAGGCTGGAATCGGGTGCGGCCAGGACAGTCACCCCGACGATCGACAGGTCGCTCAACCGGTTGCGTCCAAGTTTGAGGTACACACCTGCGCAGCCCTGCGGCGGAAGCGGGAAATTGATGGAGGTTACGATTTCGCCGGGTTTTAGGGTTGTTTTGCCGGGACCCAGAAAGAAGGTTGAAAGCGCTTCCTGGCGCAAACCGCCTTTGCCATAAATATTCAGCACGCCGTCCAGCACCAGGCAGGCCCCGATCGTGTCGCCAGCGGGACTGGCGTTGCAGATGTTCCCGACAACCGTGGCGCGCGTACGCAATTGGTAGCTGGCTACGCTCCGGCAAGCCTCCGCGAGCACCGGGTAGATCCGCTGCACATCAGGCGAAGCGACAACGCGGTTCATGCAGACCGCCGCGCCGACGGTCAAGCCGGACTGCGGGTCGAAACGCAGCTCGTTCGTTCCGTCCAGATTTTTTACATCGACAAGGTATTTGGGAGTCAGGAATCCATCCCGCATACGCACGAAGATATCCGTCCCTCCCAGAAAAGGACGTGCTTCAGTGGCATGCATGGCCAAGAATTCACTGGCTTCGGCCAGCGTCTTTGGCTGGATGTATTCAAACTCAGGAAGCGTTGGATGCGTATTCGTGACCATCGGGGTCTCCTCGCACCAAAACAAACGCAAAGTGAAATGGTGGAATGCGAGCCGTTCAAGCCCCCTTGAGCCCGGCATCCGGTTTCTTTTTGTGTGTAATGATTATGACACAAAAACCGTTATTTGTGTTTTTGGTAAGGCATTTACCGGAATGTTTTTACAAAATTACTGGGATTAATCAGGCTGACATGCCTGAGCATAGCCGTTCAGGACAAGCTGGATTTTTCTCAGCAAAATCCGTTCTGGCGTGTCCACCGGATCTGGGCCGTCCGGTTGATAAAATCCCGGCAGGGTTCTCTCCAGCAAAGGCAACGGAAAGGATCTCTGGCTGAGGTTTTTCAACAACTTCTCAAGAGCCATTTGAACTCTCTTTTCCGTCCAGTAATAACGGATCCGGTCGCTCAAGGAGTATTTGCGCTTGAAGGCTACCTCGTTTTCGTCACCGGAATAATATTTGGCCCAGTATTTCGGCTGGTCCAACATGACACCCTCCAGAACGGAAACAATGTTCGAACGCTCCTGCGGAGGGAAAAGTTCATTTTCCAACGATGCCAGTGCAAAAACCCCTTCACGGTAGGCAAAGGTCAAAGCCGGACCAACCTTCAGAACAGCAAAGTGATCCTTCACCAAATTCTTGAGCGCCTCCGGCGTCTGATAATCCGTTGAGTGGGCCTCATAAACCATGGGCTGCGTCTCGATAAACCGGGATAGTTCCTTGGCAGCCTGCGGTTGGTAGGCCAGGACGAAATCATCGCCAAATTCCACGCCGGGCTGCACCACCACGGCCAGGACGCGCTCCCAGGCGGCATGCAGCCCTTGCTGGTCAAAAGCCGCGCGCGTCACCGCGATGGTTTGCTGCACGTCTTCAACGCGCGAAACGCTCACGCCCTCCTCGTGTTCTGTCGCGCCGCCAGGAACGGGAACTTCCGTCCCAATCACATAACGCACATCACCGGTAACTGCGCCTTCGGCTGCCGCGGCCAGATGGGCCGCGCGCTGGGCTGAAACCTCAATATCTAAAGCGCCAACAGGATCGTCCGCAAGGCGCATGCTGCAATCCAGGTGAATCTTGACAAACCCCGCCTCAACGTACTCCCGGATCAAAGACTCGGCTTTGGCCATCGCCAACCCGGCGGGTTCGTCCTGCCAGACAGACGGACCCAGGTGGTCACCGCCCAGGATGATCTTTTCAAACGGGTAACCGCTTTGCGTAGCAATCCCGCGCAAATAACGCACAAAATCGGCCGGCCGCATGCCGGTATAGCCGCCGAACTGATTGACCTGGTTGCAGGTTGCCTCGATGAGCGGCGGAACCCCAAAGGTTTCGCAGGTTTGCAGAGTCTGCTGGATCACGTATGGATGGGCGGAACAGACCGAGAAGATCCCGCTGGCTTCGCCTTGTTTTTGTTTTGCCAGCATTTCGTCAAGATACATAGATCATGGCCTCTTCCAGGGTCGGTTGGCCGTCCGTACCGCCCGGTTTTTGCGTCGATAGCGCTCCGCATACGCAAGCCAGGCGCAGGGATCGTTCCAATTCCCATTGGTGCAGATACCCGTAGAGAAACCCGGCATCAAACGAATCGCCGGCGCCGACCGTATCGGCCACCTGGACAGGGATGGAAGCTGCCCTGATCCTTCGAGATGCGCTCACCCCAAGCGCGCCGGCTGCTCCCAGCTTGACTGCCAGAGCGTCCACCCGCGAACCCAGCCAGGTTGCAGCCTGATCGAGGTGATGCTTTCGCGAAATCGAGAGTGCTTCCTTTTCATTGGGCAGAAACACGTTCGTGACGGATAGCAAATCATCGAAATCAGCCCAAAGTCCGGTTGGATCGTAATTGGTATCCAGCGAGGTGGTCAAGCCAAGCTTTCGCGCCTGCCGGAAGAGGGCGGGCAGTCCCGCTTGAAGTCTTTTTTGCAGGAAGTAGGAGGCCACATGCAAATGGCGCGCCTGGCTGAGCAAACCATCTGGGAGATCAGAACTTTGCAGTTCACCGATCAGTCCAGGATAGGTCAGGATGGCGCGGTCAACGCCTTTGCTCAGAATCACGGTCAATCCGGTCTGCCCGCCGCGGATGATGACGTTGCTGACGTCCACGGAACGTTTTTGCATTTCCGCGAGCATGAAACGGCCGAAGACATCCTCGCTGCACACGCCGATAAACGCCACCCGCAGCCCCAGCCGGGCAGCCCCGCAGGCAAAAATGGCCGAGGATGAGCCGATGGTGAGGGCGGCGGAATCAACGGTTTTCTCGACCTGGTCGAATTCAGGGTTTACATCGCCCGTCAGTATCAAATCCGGGTTGATTTCGCCGGCCACGAGAATGTCGAATGGGGTTTCGCTCATAAGCAGGACCTAATAGAAACTATACCAGTCGAACGGCGCCGCAGCAGTGTAAAAATCCGTGAAAGGCCTGGCCAATGCGTGACACAGCGAAGTCAGCCGGGCCAGGCGCGGCCGGGCGGTGGAGCGCAGGAATTCCAGCCGTTCGGCATCGCCGAGGGTTACTGCTTCCTGCCACACCGCGCGTCCGACCGCAATGCCGCTTGCGCCGGCAGTACAGGCTGCCACCACCTGCCGGACAAAGGTTTCGTAATCCACCGCGGCGGAAAGCAGGATCCAGGGAGCCACGCTGGCAGCGGAGATCTCCCGACAGGCGGCCAACCAGAGCGATTCATCGGTATCCCGCACATCCAATGGAAACTCGGCTTTAAGCACATCAATGTTCAGCGGCGAGAGGTGGCGGGCAGTTTCAACCACCACATAGCGTTTCTCTTCCGAAGACAATTTGGCATTTTCTTTCAACGGATAAGAAAGCGGCTCAAGCATCAGCGTCAGGTCATATTCCTGGCAATCCTCCGCCACCGCCGCGACAAAATCCTCGGTTTCCTGCGCCAGGGGTGAATCGGGATGGTAATAAACCAGCAGTTTGACCGCGCTGGCACCCATGCGTTTGGCTTTTTCAACGCTCCAACCGGGAATGATTTGTGCGCGGCGGGCAGTGGCTTCACCGGTATAGCCGGTCGATTCAAGGGCTACCACCAGGCCGACATCGCCGGGAAGGTCTCGCCCGGCAATAGCCTGCGCTGCGGAGACCTCAGGATCCAGCAATACGGCGGTTGCCCGGCTTGCAAGGGTCGCCACCACATCCAGTTTAAAACGGGAGAGGCTTTCGTTATTGACAAAAGCCGGGTTCGCTTTGCGCAAATTTTGGCGGTGGTCGAGCGCCAGGGCCGTGAACGTTCCGCGCTTTGACGCGATTTGTTGCAGCCCGCGGAATTTACCGATCGTGATTGACTTCATTGAAATACCATTTCCTTCAAGGCGGATGACAGCCTTGCACCGAAAACGCTAGACTTTGTGGATTTTGAACTCAGGCAGGTATTCCTGATTTTGCGCGAACATCTCGTTGGTCATCTGGCGAATTTCCGCCAGCGAAAGCACGGCCATGGTGAGCGGATCGTGGGCGATGGCGCGGTATATGGCAACCGGGTCGCCGGTGAGGGCGCCCTGGATGGCCAGCTCTTCAATCCCGCTCGAGAGGGATGTCAGCAAAGCGCACTCGGGCGGCAGCGCGCCGACGTGCATGGGATGGAACCCGGCGCGGTCGACCAGCACCGGCACTTCGACGCACGCACCCTGTGGCAGATTGGTGATCAATTGGGTGTTCTGCACGTTGCCGTTGAACTTAAACATCTCCCCGCCCTGCAGCGCATTGATAATCGACGCGGCATATTCCTCGCCCCGTTTCAAATCATCCACACCCAGCGGTTTGGCGAGCTCCTCCTTGACAATCTCCTTCCAGGTGGCTTCGGTGGTCTGGTATTCCTTTAATATGTAGGCATACTCACCCGGATTCCAGCCGGTGCCGTGCGTGCAGTACTTTTCAATCAGGTCAGGGCGCTTGCGGAACCAGGCGTTGTATTCCGAGTTGTGCCCGCTGGATTCGGTGACATACTTGCCCAGCGCCAGGTACATTTCATTGCGTACAATCTCTTCGTTGTAAATCTCAGGTCGTTCCGTAATGGCTTTGTGGATCAACGGGTAAGCGTCCTGGCCCCTCCAATTGTATTCAAGATACCAGGCCTGGTGGTTGATGCCAGCACACAGGTAATCGATCTCGTTATAAGGCGCGCCGATCCAATCGGCCAGCATCATGGCGCTGCCCTGAACCGAATGGCACAGGCCTGTAACGCGGATGAAGGTTTGTTTCTGCAGCGCGGCGCACAGCATGGCCATTGGGTTGGTGTAGTTTAGCAGGACGGCGTTCGGGCAATATTTTTCCATGTCGCGGACAATTTCCATCATGGGCGGCAGCGTGCGCAGGAAACGGAAAATGCCGCTCGGCCCGCGCGTGTCGCCGACGTTGATGTCGACGCCGTATTTTTTGGGTATTTCAATATCGTGCCGCCAGACCTCGGTGCTGCCCGCCAAAATGGTGGTAAGCACTACATCCGCGTCCTTCAGGGCCTCAGCCCGCTCAAGGGTGGCGCTGACCGTGGCAGGGTAGTTGCCCGCGGTAATCAGCTTCGCCACGGAGGTTTTGGCAAACGCCAGACGTTCGGGGTTGATATCCATCAAGGCAATGTGGGCATCCTTGAGAAGCGGGAAGGTGAGAATATCGCGGACAAGTTCGCTGGTAAAACCCAGACTTCCCGCGCCGATGAATGCGATTTTGGTCATGATTATTTCTCCATGGATTTAGTTAGGATCAAGATTGGATAAATCAAAGGAAAACTCAGCGCTTCACGCCGGTCAGAGCAATCCCTTCGATGAATTGCTTTTGGGCGATAAAGAAGACGATCAAGAGCGGCAGGATGGATAAGAAAGCGCCTGCCATCAGTACAGTGAATTTTCCGCCCATCACCAGCTGCTGCTGGAAGAAGGAAAGGCCGACAGTCAGCGTGGTTTGGTGCATGTCGGTAGGCAAATAGACCAACGGATGCAGCAAATCATTCCAGGCATCCTTGAAAACAAAAATGGCCAGCGCTGCCACGGCGGGTTTCCCCAGCGGCAGGTAGATCTTCCAAAAAATATTAAAGAAGGAAGCGCCGTCCATGCGGGCAGCATCCACCAGATCGCGCGGGATGGTCAGGAAATACTGGCGCAGCAGGAAAGTGCCAAAAGCGCCGCCCCAGAACGCCGGCAGGATGAGCGGCCACTGGCTGCCGATCAGGCCGATGTATTTAAAGATGATGAAGTTCGGAATCAGGGAAACCTGGGAAGGGATCATCAGGGTGCCCAACAGCAGCGCAAAGAGGAAATTCCGGCCTTTAAATTTGGCGACCGCAAAGACGAACGCCGCCATGGAACAGGTTAGAATCTGGCCGATGACCATCAGGATGGAAAGTTTGAAGCTGTTGGCTGTCAGGAAATAAAAGGCATTATCCGGCAGGTCTTTGAAAAGGTTAGCATAATTTTGAAATGTAATTGGATTTGGAATCAGGTTGCGTGAATACTGCTGCGCTGGAATGCGAAAGGAGACGGATATCATCCAGAGAAAAGGAACCAGCATGACAATCGCGCCCAAAACCAACAAGGTGTAGGTGAGAACATCTGCCAGGAATTTATTTTTAGACTTTGTCACGGCAGGCTCCTAATCATAGACCACATAGTGGCGTTCCCACCAGAACATGACCGCCATGAACAAGGCGACCAGCAGTGCCAGTTGGATCGCCTGGGCACTGGCGTCGCCCATGCGAAAGAAGTTAAATGCGTTGCGGTAAATGGAATACACCGCCACCGGAACGGTACTGTTGCCCTGGCCGCGCCGGGTGAGCATGTAAATGTAATCGTAGGCCTGGAAAGCGTTAATGGCCGTGATCAATGTTTGAAAGAAGATGCTGGGCGTGATGAGCGGCAGGGTGATGTGAAAGAATTGTTGGACATCATTGGCACCATCCATCGATGCAGCTTCATAATAATCTCGCGGGATGGCGGTCAGCCCTGCCAGGAAGATGATCATGCCTTCACCAATAGCGCCCCACACGTTTACAATGACCACCGATACCATGGCATTGTCGGCGCACAACCAGCACACCGGCGTGAGACCCAGGGTTTCCAGCAGCAGGTTGAGAATGCCGGTGTCCTTGCCGTAGATCATGTTCCATACCAGGGCTGAGGCCACCGCCGATGTCACTGCCGGCAAAAAGTAAATGGTGCGAAAAATGCTTACACCGCGGATTTTCCGGTTAAGTAAAACCGCCAGCAAAAGCGAAATGATCACCACCGCCGGTACATACTCGGCAGAGAATTTCAACGTGTTGGTAAAGGCTTCGACGTAATCCGGGTTTTCAGCCAGCGCCACATAATTGGATACCCCGGCCCATTTGGGAGCATTGATTAAATCCCAATCAAAGAAGCTGAGGCCGAGTGTTGCCAGCAGGGAACCAATGGTGCCAAAAACCAGCCCAATCAAGGTGGGCAGCAGCATCAGCCAAAGCCAGATTTTTTCCCTTCCGAGCGGTTTAAGGCCGTAATTCATGAATCCTCCTGTGCCATCTCCTCCCCTCTCGGGGAGGAGATGGACGGCGGGACCGCAATTACTTGTTTTTCGCTAAAATCTCGTCAGCACTCTTGACGACTTCATCCAACGTCGGACCCAATTCGGCATCGCCGTCAAAGACGGGGGTCAGACCATCGCCAACCACGCCTGCCCATTCTTCATAACCCTTGAAGACCGGTTTGGTGTGGGCAAAGGCTATGGAGTCGAGGAATACTTGTTGGTTCAAGGTACCGGATTGCTTGAGAAAAACGTCGCTTTCAGCAACCGATTTGAGCACCGGAATGGCAAAACCAAGTTCAGTCAGCCGTTTCTGACCGGCTTCGCTGAGGGCAAATTTGATGAAGGCAAAAGCTGCATCGGCATTCTTGCTGTCCTTCGACACCACAAAGCCGGCGCTGTTAACGCTGGTAGCCTTCCCGGCCGGACCCGTTGGCATGGGTGCAACATCGAAATTCAGGCCCGCCTGGACGTAACCCGGCACGGCCCAGTGGCCGATGGTGGTCATGGCAGCCATTTTGGATTGGAACAGGTCGGAGCCGTACTCGCCCGAGGTGGTGGGGGTGGGCATCGAGCCGTCTTTATACAGGCTGTCGATGTACGCCCAGGCGTCGCGCGCCTTGCCTTCGCCAATGAGCGTTTTGCTATGATCGGCGCTGATGATATCGCCGCCATAAGCCCAGATGGCCTCGCTCCAGAACAACTCCATATCCCAGGTATCGGTCCAGATGCCGTATTGTTCGGTCTTGCCGTCATTGTTTGTATCAAGCGTCAGAGCCTTTGCCGCGGTGCGTAAATCGTCGTAGGTCCAATCAGCAGTTGGATAGGCCTGTCCGGCTGCATCAAACATGTCTTTATTATAGAAAAGCACGATGGACTGGAAATCACGCGGCAGACCGTAATAACCGTCGGCAGTCTTATAGGCCGTCAAGGTCTGCGGGTAGAAACCATCCAGGAAACCCGGATTTTTGTCAATGTTGGGCTGCAAATTCAGCAGCGCGCCGCGGCTTTGCCAATCGAGGAAAAGCGGGGCATCCATGGCAAATACGTCTGGCGGCGTCCCGCCGGCAATGAGCGTATTCAGTTTTGTCCAGTATGAATCCCAATCCGAGACATCCACTTTGACTGTGATGTTGGGGTTGGCTTTGTGAAAATCATCCACCACGGCCTGCCAGACGGTGAGCTCCTCTGGGGCTCCCCACATCATAAAGGATATTTCGGTCGATGTTTGGGCGGCCGGTGCCTTGGCGCATGCCGCTAACAGCATGCTGCCGACAACAAGAGCAAACAAAATCTTTTTCATTCTTTCCTCCTTTAGTTTATGGGTGGTCAGGCTAAAGATTTAGCGTGACCACAGCGGTTAAATTCTTGGGGCTGTCAGGATTGAGCCCTTTTGCCAGGGAGCGATAAAATGCCATTAATTGCAGAACGGGCAGGTATAAAACGCCGCGCACTTCCTCGGGAATGCCGGACGTAAAGACTACGTCACCTCGGGAGTCGGACAGTGCCAAAATGCGGGCTCCTTTCTCCTGCATTTCGTTCAACACAACCTGTTCGTATTCGTAATTCTTTTCGGAAAGCAGCCCGACCACCACGGCTGTCTCACCGGCCATCGACATCGGGCCGTGCCGGAACTCCATGAAGTGAAACGGCTCGCTGTGAGTCAAGGTCATCTCTTTCATTTTGAGGTTGACCTCACAGGCCAGCCCGTAGCGTCCGCCCGAGCCGAGGAAATAGAAACGATCCGCTGCCAAATTTTCGCCCACTTCTTTGGCCAGTTCTTCGTACTGGTCCATGATGCGCTGGCCTGCCTGCGGAAGGCTGCCCATGGCATCCAGCAGGTCGTTTCTCCCGGCGCAAATGGCACACAGGGCCGTCACCGCCACGTACATGGAGGCAAACGAGCGGGTCTGGGCCACCGATTGTTCCTGACCGGCCGGGATGATCACGTTCAGATCGCCAAGTTGCGACAGGGCGGTGTCGTAATTGCTGATCACGATGACCTCGCCGCGCCCGTCGCGCTTGAAATTTTCAACCGCCTTGACTGTTTCGCTGGTGGTGCCCGAGCGGCTGACCGCCACCAGCAAATAGCGCTGCCCGTCGGCCATTACGCTGAATGGATTGAGCAGCAATTCGCTGGCCGGCACTGCCCGGGCGGTTTTGCCGTTCAGTTCCTGAAATAGTGCTGCTCCGGCCAGGCTGAGGTAATAAGTGGATCCGCAGCCGGTGAAAATTACCTGATCGTAACGATCGGTCAGCGCTTTCAGGGCGGAAGCCTGGGCACGGCTGACGTCCAGCGCATTTTGCCAGGCCAGCGTCTGTGATTTGATTTCGGTGTAAGTATGATATAAGTCCAATTGATTTTCCTCCGCATCCCGCAGGGATGGTAGATTAAATTTTCAGCACATGCATCGAATTTCCGCGGTAAACCTGCGAGAGCACATCGTCCGGCAGGTACAGGCCGTAGGCATACCAGCGTCCCTGCTGCGGGACTTCGCTGGTATTGTAGTTGAAGTATTCGTCGTCGCTTTCCAGAAAACGGTAAACCAGCCGGTAGCCTTCGACCGAAGGTCCTTCATCCAGTCCAAAAAGGATGCGGTCGGCGTGGCGCAGAAAGAATTTGCGCGCCGTGTAGGGCTGGCGGCCCAACTCGCCGGTGCGACCGGAAATATCCACATAAAAGTTCGGAGCCTGCTCAAGCAGGTTGCTCACCCAGGCCAGGTTTTCGGCGTAGCAGCCGACATGCGCGCCAATGAAGGTCGTGCCCGGGTGGCGCAAAACCAGGCGTTTCAAGCCGTTTACCAGTTCCAGGAATGGCGGGTAAGGCGGGCTGGTGAAAGCCCAATCGGGATGCTCGCCCAATTCTTCCCAGCGTTCGTTGGTTTCATCGATCGGGTCGAAGAAAGCCACCGGGTCGGCAATGTGAATCATCACCGGCAGACCGAGTTGCCCGGCGGTCTCCCAGATGGGCGCAAGGCGTTCGTCATCCACTTTGACCAGCAGGCCGTGCTGATCGCGCACCTGAAGGCCAAAGGGTTTCCAAATTTTCAAACCGCGCGCGCCCCAGCCGTGCTGCACTTCCAGGCGCTTCGCGGCCGCCTCCGGAAAAGCGTCGCCCAGTTCAGGCCAGCGCGACCAATCCACCCCGCCGAAGACCTGAAAGCGCTCCTGTCGCGGCGCAAGATAATCGAGGTGCTGGCGCAGCACGGCTTCCCCCCAACCGCCGTCCAGGTCGACGTAATGAGTGACGCCGGCCTCGTCCAGCCGGTCGCAAAGCTGGTTGAGCGGCAGTTTGGCAATGGCATCATCGCCAAATTGCCCGAGATGGTTGTGGGCGTCGACAGCCGGGAATTTTGGCCGATCGATGCGGGTTTGTTTTGTCACCAGTTGCGATCTGGGTTTGAACTGGGTTAGCTCCACAGCACTCCTCGTTATCGCTTCTTCTATTTAACAGCCCCGGACGTCAGGCCGCGGATGATGAATTTTTGGAACCCCAGCGCCAGAAGGACGGGCGGTAGGCTGGCCAGCACGCCGGCTGCGGCGATTTTGAGATATTCCAGGCCAAGCTTCGTGCTGAATTCGCCGATCAACACCGGCAGTGTTTTCGCCTGGACGTTGGTAAACACGTAAGCATACAGATACTCGTTCCAGGAAGCGATAAAAGCAAAGATCATCACGCTCACCAGGCCTGGCCCAGCCAGCGGCAAAATCACCCGCACCAGCGCACCCATATAGGTGCATCCATCGATGCGGGCGGCATCTTCCAAATCAGCCGGGATGGAAGCCAAATAACCGCGCATCATCCAGATCACCAGTGGTAAACCGATGGTGATATCGACCAGAATCAAACCGATTTGTTTGTCGATCAGGACGAATTTTCGCATGATGACGTACAACGGGATGACCAGGATGATGGGCGGGATGAGCTGGGTGATCATGCTGGTAAGAATGATGCCGTTGCTGCCCTTGAATTTTAGCCGGGTAGCTGCATAAGCCGCCATGACCCCCAACGGCATGCAGATCAGCATGGTTGAGAGCGAGATAATGGCCGAGTTTTTCAGAGCGGTAAAAAATAAGCCCACATTGACAGAGGTTTCGCCGTTGGCGAAGAAGAGCGAACGGTAATTGTCGAACGTCAGGCGCAGCGGGCTCCATTTTAATGGCACGGTCACCAGGTCGATTTTGTGCGACAGTGAAGAGATGACCAGCCAGGCATAAGGAGCGACCGTCCAGATGACGATCAGCAGGACAACCAGGTATAACAAAATGCGGGGAATGAGTTTGCGGATGGACATCAGTACTCCACAACCTTCTTATAAGCAGAGCGGATGTAGATGACCACCGGAACCAGAATGAACAGGCTGGTCAGATAGGCCATGGCTGAGCCGTAACCAAAACGCAGCGAACGGAAGGTGGTTGCATAAACGCGCAGCGTCACCATTTCGGTCGTGCTGAACGGCCCGCCGCCCGTGATGATCGTGATCAATTCATAGGTCTGGAAACCCCAGATGAACTGGAGCATGCTGACGATCATCAGCACCGGCAGGATCAAAGGAACGGTGATGCTGATGAACGACTGCCAGGCTGAAGAACCGTCCACTTTGGCGGCCTCATACAGTTCATCCGGCACGGTCTGCAATGCCGCCAGCACCATCAGCACCGTAAAGGGCGTTTCTTTCCAGACATTCGCCAGGATGATCAACGCTGTCGCCCAAAACGGATCGCTCAACCAGATTTTGTACTGGTCCAAAATACCCACCTGCGTCAGCAGGGCATTCAGAACCCCGTAATCGGCGTTATAAATCCATTTCCACATGGCGGCATTGACGATGGAGGGCATGGCCCACGGTAAAATCATCAAACCGCGCACGAAACCCCGGCCGACAAAGTTTTTGTTCAACACCAGCGCGATCGAGACCCCCAGGATCAATTCAAAAATGACCGAGATCAGCGAAAACCGGAAGGTGGCGAGCATCGAATGAAGATAACGCGCGTCTGCGAATAAATTTTGATAATTAAGCAGACCAATAAATGCATCCAACTGCGGGCGGGATAAATCCCTCTGGTAAAAACTTTGGATCAATGACTGTATGACCGGAATGACCACGATCCCCAGGATGGCAAGCACGGCTGGCAGCGATAATGCCCAGCCTAAAGTCCGTTTGTTATCCGAAAGCGATTTAAGGGGATTTCTCATCGAGGTTGGTTTACGCAAAACCCCTGGATCTGGATGGCAATCATCCAGACCCAGGGTTACAACTTGATTTATGGAACGCAGTTATAGGCTGATAACTGTTTTGCCATCGCGTCCAGGGCTTCCTGGGCGGTTTGCTGGCCGGAAAGCGCTTTATGGAGTTCTGCGGTGGAAATATCGACCAGGTCGCTGTACCAGGTCAGTTTCGATAACCCTCTGGCCGAAGCCAATTGGGCCTGGAAATCCTTCCAGAAGGGATAGACGGCTGTCAAATCGGGGTCGGAGAACAGATCGACCCAAATCGGCAGAATCCCAATTTCCTGGGCCAGCAGCTTGTTGGTTTCCTTGCTGGTCATATATTGAATGAACTTCCAGGCAGCTTCTTTGTGCTTTGAACCCACCGGGATCGCGTATGCTTCGGGCAGGGTCAGCGCGGCGCTCTTGCCGTTATCGGCGCTGGGGACGAGGCCGATCTTAATCTGGCCATCCACCTTGGAGACAGTCGCGTCTTTGGTGTAGGCCATCAGGCCGGCAATGGCCTGCGGCAGGAACAACGTATCGCCTTTCAGGAAGATATCCTGGGCGGCCGCCTGGTTATAGGTCAACCCGGCTGGATCCGCGACGCCGTTCGTGAGGCTGTCCATCATGTACTGAACGGCTTTCAGCGTGTTGGCGTCCTTGTTCATGACGATGCAGGCTTTGTCATCCACCAACTCGCCGCCGAAGGCATAAGTCCAGAAGTGAAACTCGTTGCCCAAAGACCATTCCTGATTCCAGAACGGGGCAAAACCGTACTTCACCGCGCCTTTTTCCTTCGCAGCCAGACTTTGCGAAGTGAATTCCTCCCAGGTCTTGGGCGGCTCGGTGAAACCGGCTTCGGTCAACTTGGCTGCATTATAGTGGAAGAAGCGGGTGTCGTTATTCCAGACCACGCCGTAGAGCTTCCCGTCCGGGCAGGAAAACAAATCGACCAGGCCGGGAATCATGCCGTCAGTGTAGCCGGCAGCCATAAAATCATTCAATGGCGTGGCCCAGCCAGCGCCGCACCATTCGGCCACCCAGCCGTTGTCAAATTCGACCACGTCATAGGCCGAACCATTGGTGGCCAGCTCCGGGACGACCCGGTTCGCAACGGAATCCCAATCGCTTTGAATGAGATTGACCGTGATGCCGGATTCTTTTTCAAATTCCTTGATGCGGGATTCGAAGGCGCCCTTGATGTCGGCTTCATGCTTCGGGAAAATCACCGTGATGGTTTCACCAGCGGCAGCGGGAGGCGCAGTCGGCTCCACTGGAGCCGTGGTCGGTTGGACGGTTGGGGCGGCCGGCGTGCTGCACGCGGACAGCACAAATGCCAGGGCAAGGATTACGGAAAGAACTGAAAACAATCTTGAAGGTTTCATCGCACTCTTCTCCTATTCTATTGGGGTCACATTTATATGGAAGGGAACAGCCAGAACAGTTGGTGGGAACTCCTTTCTGATGAGAGAAAAAACGACTGGTTAAACAACGATCACTTCAACGTTTTTTGCCCGCAGGGATTCGACAAATTCCATTGGAACGTGTGTATCAGTGATGATGGTGTGGATTTTCTCTACGGCCGCCACATGAACCGTTGAGACCGAGCCGAACTTGGTATGGTCGGCAACAATCAGGACCTTCTGTCCCATCTGCAAAATGGCACGGTCGGTCATTGTCTCGGGCAGGTAATCATTGGTCAGGCCATGTTCCAGGCTGATGGCGTGAATGCCGATGATGACCTTGTCCGCCCGTAAATCCAGGATGGATTGCTCGGTGATGTGGCCGATAAAGGAAAGCTCGCTCTTGCGCAACAGGCCGCCCAGCGCGATCACCGTGATTTCGGGCAGGCTGCTGAGCGTTGTCATCACCGGCAGGGAGTTGGTGATAACCGTCAGATCCTTGCGCTTTTTCAGGTTGCGCGCCACTTCGAGCACCGTGGTACCTGACCCGAGGAAGACCGTCTCGCCATCGCCAATCAGGTCGGCGGCAGCCCGGCCGATGCGTTTCTTTTCATCATCCTGCCAATTTTCGCGCTGCAGAATGGGCGGTTCGGGCGGAGCTTTCCGCAATGAAACCGCACCGCCATGCACCCGTTGCAGCTTGCCTTCGCCGGCCAGGGTTTCCAGGTCGCGCCGGGCAGTCGCCTCGCTGATGGAAAACTGGTCGACAATATCCGACACGCTCAAACTGCCCTGGCGGGCCAGCAGATCGAGGATTTGGGTTTGACGTTCGAAGGAGGGGATGAATTCGTTCATAACCAATCATAAACGATCATATTCAATCATTATTATAGTGAGATTGTTGGGGATTACAAGGGGGAAAATATATGTAAAGAAAGTAAATCTCAAACCACCACTTTTTAGATATATAAATTAATTGATCATTTTCGAAGGTGAGTTCTGATTTATTTTTTATTATTATCGTGTAAACATTTAATTAC
>DATMYV010000010.1:0-9884 GCA_035560795.1 Longilinea sp. | reverse complement strand
CGATTAAATTTATTAGGATAAAAATGGACCGGGATTTACACAAGCCCATTTTGAGATTTACTCAGCGGCCTTACGGCTGCGGGTTTTTCCAGTAACTCATCTCTTCAATTTTTACCGTAAATTCCTTCTGGTCCTTACCCTGCGCAGCAAATACGCCGAAGTAGCCTTCCGTGAAGGTGTTGTCTTTCACTTCCTTGATCAGTTTGCCGTTGATGTAAACCAGCAGACGGTCATTAATCATCATCGCGCCCACCCGGTTGAGTTGATCGGCGCCGGCGACAATTTTATCGCTGGTAGTCCAGGGGATGAGGGTGGTCATTTTGCCATTCGCCCCTTCCCGCCCATTCCACAGGCGCAGCGAATACTTGCCTTCACAGCTTACGCCCAGCAGGTAACCCTGGTCAGCATCATTCAGATCAGGCACACGGAAAATGATGCCGTAATAGTCATTATTGGCACAGTTGCCAGAACGCACCGACATTTCGATATAGGTATCGGCGATTTTTGGCCAGGTCAGGCGCCAGCCAGCGGTGGTCTTCAACGGTGTGTACAACATGCTACCGCCAGAAAAATCGATCTCGCTAAAATCGCTACTGCCCGTCGGCCAATTGTCGCTGCCATCCATCGTATCGGTCCAGGCCGGACTGCCCAGCTTGACGCGTGGATCGTCGCCGGAAGGAACAGCCGTTGGCGCCTGGGTGGCACCGCCCTGCGGCGTAAAAGTGGCGACCGGAGTCAGGTTCTCGGTGGGTGTTGCCTGCGGAGCCGCGGTTGTGGCGGTCGGCGCAGGTTGGGTGGCAGTCGGCACTTCGGCAGCCGCCGTCTGGGTGGCCGTAGGAGCTATGGTCGGCAGGGATTGTGGAGCGGCGGGCTGCGTGGCTGCTTCGCTGGTGACAGTCGGCATGGCAGTTAAGATGCCCGAAACGCGGGTCGCCATATCGCTATCCGAGGAGGATGTCGGCGCTGTCGTACCACCAGGTAGCGGCAAATTCCCACAGGCTGAAAGCAGAAAAACAAAAATGATAAACAAGGGTATTAACTTCTTCATAATTATCGCTCCTTAGGCGGGCAATCGAACCTCACAGGTTTCTCCACCTGCTGGAAATAAGACGAGGGAGGTCGCGTGAAAGTTCCAAATACCATCCTCTTCCGGTAGAATCTACAGTTTGTAACCGATTTTACGCAGCAGACTCTTGCGCCAGGCAATGTCCTGCTCGCCCTCCACGCCCTTGGGTTTGGATCCTTCAATGATCCCCATTATTCCGCGACCTTCACCGTTATCGGCGATAATCACTTCGGTTTGATTGGCGGTCGCGCAAAAAACACCGGCCACTTCCGGTACATTTTGAATTACTTTCAACACGTTGATCGGGTAAAAACCCTCGCCGAGGAACAGGATAAAACTGTGTCCCGCCCCGATAGCCAGAGCATTCTTCCGGGCCAGGTCAATCAGGCCTTCGTTCGTCCCGCTCCACCGCACCAGGCACATGCCTGAAGCTTCACAAAAAGCCAGACCGAATTGAATGCCGGGAACAGCGCTTACCAAGGCTTCATGCATATCTTCCACTGTTTTAATAAAGTGGGATTGCCCCAATATGAAATTCATCTCTTCCGGTTTTTCGATTTTAACGCTGAACAGTTCCATTGCAGCCCTCCTAGGTTCACTTCATCGCCTTCAATTGTACACTCACTTTGTCCAAAACTTGCTCCGGCAGCCAGAGGGAACTTAGGGTAAAATAAGGGACACTTTCTGAAAGGATGCGCCAAAGCTATTGTTTGAAGTTGTCTTTCTCGGCACATCGGCTTCGGCTCCCTCCGCAAAACGTAATTTACCCGCGTTGGTCGTCATGCACGATGAATACCGTTTCTTGATTGACTGCGGCGAGGGAACACAACGCCAGATTTTACAGTCAGGCATCGGTTTTAAACGCCTCAACCGGATATTAATTACACACGGCCATCTCGACCATATCCTCGGTTTGGCCGGATTGTTGTCCACCTTCATGCGCTGGGAATCGATTGAGGAGCTTGAAATCGCCGGAGCCGCCGGTGCAATTGACCGCATCCGCGATTTGCTTTACGGCGTGGTGTTGCGGGGAAACCGCCCGCCCATGCCAGTGCAGCTGCGCGTCCTTTCATCCGGCCCGGTGTTTGAAGGAAATGATTTCACCATCAACGCTTTTCAGGTCCATCACCGCGGAGCCGAAAGCTTGGGATACATTTTCGAAGAAAAAGGCCGTCGTCCATTTTTACCCGAGAAAGCCGCGGCACTGGGTATCCCGCCGGGCCCATGGCGGCGCGATCTGGTGGAAGAGCGTGCAGCCACGCTGCCGGATGGGCGTGTCATTCAACCGGCCGAAGTGTTAGGTGAGTTTCATCCCGGCACACGGTTGGTGGTAATTGGCGATTCTGGCGAGACGGACAGCCTGGTGGAAGTCTGCCGCGGCGCCGATGCGCTGGTGATTGAATCAACCTATCTGGATGAGGAAGTTGAAATGGCCAAACAATTCGGCCACCTCACCGCGCGCCAATCAGCCGATCTGGCACTGCGGGCAGGTGTCGGTCAATTGCTGCTCACGCACATCTCCCGCCGCTACCGTGAAAAGGACGTGCAGCAGGAAGCACAGGAAGTGTTTCCAAACACCACCGTTGCGCGGGATTTTGACACTTTCCAGGTTAGACGTTCCGGCGAATAAAGATAACCCCGGCAAAATAACAATGTCTCAACGCTTTGCCGGTTCAAAACGGCAGCCTTTGACAGGTTGTCCGGAATGTGATAAACTCTTGTCCGATAGCCAAATGATATAGCCCCATGTGGCGCTCTTATCCAGAGAGGCGGAGGGACCGGCCCGATGAAGCCTCGGCAACCTACTAAACTCTTACGAGTTTCTCAAGGTGCCAATTCCGGCAGAAAGTTCTGGAAGATGAGAGGGTAGCGATTCGTTGAATTACGTATGCCCCTCCACTCCGGATGGGGCATTTTAGTTGTGTTTGGAGGACACTGGATGAATACAACCTTTATGAATTCGGCCAAATACCTGTTCACCTCGGAATCGGTGACGGAAGGCCACCCCGACAAATTATGCGATCAAATCAGCGATGCCATCCTGGATGCCTGCCTGGAACAGGATCCACGCTCACGTGTCGCCTGTGAAACCGCCACAAAAACGGGTTTCGTCATGCTGCTTGGTGAAATCACCACCAATGCCACTCTCAATTACGACCAGCTCGTACGACAGGTCATTAAAGATATTGGTTACGATGCCAGTGAAAAAGGTTTCGACGGCAATACCTGCGCCGTGCAGGTTGCCATTGCCCGCCAATCTACCGATATTGCCCAGGGCGTCGACCAGGGGATGGAATCCAAGGCTGGCGAAAAGTCCGAAGACGGCGTCGAAGATCTGGGTGCGGGCGATCAGGGCATGATGTTCGGTTTTGCCTGCAACGAAACCCCCACCCTGATGCCTATGCCCATTTACCTGGCCCACAAACTGACTCACCGCCTGGCAGAAGTCCGCAAGAGCGGAGCGCTGCCCTGGCTGCGCCCGGACGGCAAGTCGCAGGTTACGGTGGAATACCGCTTTGGCAAACCCGTACGCGTTGATACCGTTCTCGTCAGCACCCAGCATTCCGCTGAAGTTTCGCACCATGACATCGAAGAAGGCGTCTTTGAGCACATCATTGCCCCGGTCATCCCAGAAGATCTGCGCAATAAAGATATGAAAGTATTCGTCAACCCCACCGGCCGCTTCGTCATCGGCGGTCCCATGGGCGATGCCGGCGTAACCGGCCGCAAGATCATCGTGGACACCTACGGCGGCATGGGGCGGCACGGCGGCGGCGCTTTCTCGGGTAAGGACCCGACCAAAGTCGACCGATCCGCTGCCTACGCAGCCCGTTGGGTCGCCAAAAACGTGGTTGCTGCCGGACTGGCCGATCGCTGCGAACTGCAGGTGGCTTACGCCATCGGCGTGGCTCATCCGCTCAGTATTAATGTCGAGACTTTCGGCACCGGCATCATCCCGGATGAACAGATTGCCGAGCTTGTTCAAAAGCATTTCGACCTGCGTCCCGGCGCCATCATCCGCGATCTGGACCTGCGCCGCCCGATCTACCGCAAGACGGCAGCTTACGGTCATTTCGGCCGCGAAGATGCAGATTTCACCTGGGAACGCACCGACCGCGCTGCTGCACTGCGCAAGGCTGCCGGACTGTAATTATTTTCCACAACAAACAAAGCCCGCTTTGAAAAAGGCGGGCTTTTATTGTGCGGAAAATGGTTATGATGTAACGCTGCCGGATGGTATAGTAAGATTATTTCAACGAAACCCCAAGGAGACAACATGCTCAAAGTTGGATATATCGGTCTGGGTTTGATGGGCAAGGCGATTGCCCGCAACATTCTTAAGGCAGGCTATCCGTTGGTGGTGCATAACCGCAGCCGGGCTGCGGTTGACGAACTGGTTGCCGAAGGGGCAGTTGCCGCCTTTAGCCCGGCTGAAGTGGCCCGCCAGGTGGACGTGGTATTCACCAATTTACCCGACTCGCCTGATATCGAGCAGGTGGTGCTTGGCCCGCATGGGATTCTTGAAGGCGCCCATGCCAGCCTCATTTATGTGGATAATTCGACCATCAAACCTGCCACCGCGCGCGAAGTTGCCCGCCGGTTGGCTGAAGCCGGCGTGGCCGCGCTGGACGCGCCGGTCAGCGGCGGCGATATCGGTGCCCGCAATGCCACCCTTTCCATCATGGTTGGCGGTCCGGCAGAAGCGTTGGAGACAGTCCGTCCAATTTTCGAGTCCATGGGCAAGGTCATCACCCACGTTGGCGAGGCAGGCAGCGGCCAGGTAGCCAAGGCAGCCAACCAGATCATGGTGGCCGCGCAAATGGTGGCAATGGGCGAATTGCTGGTGCTGGCGCAGAAAACCGGCACTGACCCGGTCAAGGTGATTCAGGCCATCCGAGGCGGCGCGGCGCAGTGCTGGACACTGGATGTGAAACCGCCGCGGCTGTTTGCCGGCAACCGCCAGCCCGGTTTTAAGGCGCGCATGCAGGCCAAAGACCTCAACATTGTGCTTGAAACAGCCCGTGAATATGGGGTTGCCCTGCCAACCACAGCCGTCAATGCACAGCTCTTTAACACCATGTCCACTCTTGGCATGGGCGACCTGGACAACTCGGCTGTCATCGCCATTCTCGAACAGCTGGCTGGAATTCAACTCAAAGAAGAAAAAACCAATTAATTTTTCAATTTCAAGGTAAAGCCAACGCCCCGGGAAATCCAGGGGCGTTTTGCCTTATTAATCGGGAGGTTGGGTAGAGCTTTCACTTTCCTGTGGCGCTGGTTCCGGGTGGACGGTCACATACGTACCCGGCAGTACTTCGGCGATGGCTGCCTGCACTTTTTCAGTCAACGGGTGAACGTCTTCAAGCGACATCGTCCGATCGAAAAGGACGTGGATTTCGGCGAATTGATCTGGACCGGAAGCGCGGATGCGAATTTTGTGAACGCCCATCACGCCCGGAACGGTTTTTACCGCCGCCTCAATTTTATCTTGTGAACCATCTGGTGCCGTATCCAGCAAGCCATGAATGGTGCGCATGCCCAATTGGACGCTGACATATACCACAATCAGAGCTACTGCCATGGCGGCGATTGAATCAGCTTTGTGCAGGAACGCCAATGAAGGCACTTTGGCGGCAACGGTCACCCCGATCAATCCCAGGATGACCACCGTTGAACTCCAAATATCGGTACTGAAGTGCAGCGCATCGGCTTCCAGCGCCTGGCTGTTGTGTTTCTTGGCTGCCTTGAAGAGCATACGTGAGCGGTTGTAATCGATGAAAATCGAAACGCCCATCACGATAAAAGCCCAGATGGACGGCCTGATTTCGACCCCGGTGGAAAAAAATAATCGCTGGATGGCTTCATAGATGATCCAGACCGAGGTAGCCAGCAGTAAAAGAGTCTCGAAAAGCGCGGACAGGTTTTCGATCTTGCCGTGCCCGTAGGTATGCGCTTTGTCGGCAGGTCTACCAGAAACCCGCACCGCAAAGAATGTCACCAGCGCAGCCACCAGATCCAGCCCCGAGTGGGCCGCTTCAGCCAGGATGCCCAGACTGTTGGTCATCAAGCCGACAATGATTTTGAAGGTTGTCAGACCCACTGCGGCAATTACCGAAGTGGCAGCGGCATTCTTCTTTTCTGTTTCCGCAATTGTGGCTGTTGAAATCGTGTTCATGGCTCTCCCGTTGATTTCAGCCCTGCCGTTTGGCTGTACCGGGTAAAAAAAAAGAGTTAATCGCTCGAGATTATTGGCTGGTTGGCAATTCGCACATCTGATGATTATCATATCTTAATTCATCAAAGATAATTGTTCCACCAGGAAACGTTCCATCGTCTGAATGAAATCCAGGCGGGTTTCGCTCCTACGAAACCGGTGCCCCTCCCCCGGATACAACCGGTATAGATACGGTACATTATTTCTCTGCAGCGCAGACACAATTGCCTCGGATTGGCTGGGCGGTACCACAGGGTCCTCTGCGCCCTGAAAGACCGCCAGCGCATCGCGGATGGCGTCGGCATGAAATTCAGGCGACCGTTCACGGTAAGTATTAAGGGCTTGCGGTAGCTCACCTACCAGGCGGGCATTGTAGAACCGTTCGAATTTGTGTGTGGTTTTTTCCAAGGTGAGCAGGTTGCTTACCCCGTATGCATCGATCGCCGCGCGGAATTTCCCGGGGTAATGTATCAAGGTATTCAATACGGTAAATCCGCCAGCGCTGGAGCCATACAAAGCCAGGCGGTTGGCATCAGCTTTGCCCAGCTTGACCAACCCCTCCGCCGCTGAAACGGTATCCAATACGTCCAGATCCCCCCAACGGCCGTTCAAGGCGCGTAGATAGGTTCTACCATACCCTGTGCTGCCGCGGTAATTCAATTCCAGCCAGGCAAATCCGCGCGATGTGAAATATTGCGCTTCTTCGTTAAATTCTGCCACCGCCTGCATGGTCGGACCTGAATGTATGCGAATTACTGCAGGGGGCAGGCCTTCGCAATTGTAATCCGGGTTGGTGGGTGGATAATACAACCCGTAGATCCAGGCGCCGTCCGGTGATTGCCATCTTAAAGGCTGCGCCGGTGAATAATACTTCGCCGCCACCGCATCCATTTCACCGCCAGCCTCAACGTGCAGTCCATATTCATCGAGGACTGCCAGCCGGACTGGAAGCGCCGAACCGGACGCGAAGAAAGCTAACCGGTCTTCTAGCGGCGAGACACATAATTGTGTAGCCCAGGTAATTTCACCCAGCCCGGTTCGCTGGCTGTTGCCGCTCAGATCAACGCTATTGAGAGAAATGAAACCGGCGTTATTGCGCAGGTAGGCCAGATTCTGGCTATTGCCTGACCAGCCGTAACTGCGAATGCCCTGCACCCAGGCTGGCGGCGCCAGCGTCACCCCCTGACCCTGCACCAGTTTCCGCCGGTCGCGACTTTCGAGTTCCTGCACCACCAGTTGGTCCCATTCACCCAGGCAGGTCAGGTAACTTAGCCAGCGGCCGTCCGGTGAAAATTGTGGTTGTACAGCCGGAGCATCTTTTTCGCCAGCCACCAACCTGGAATGTCCGATGCGCGGTCTTTCGCCAGTAAGATTCGCCAGCACAATGCAGGCGCCATCCCATGGCATGTCGGGGTGTTTCCATTCGACCCATGCCAGGCGCGTACCATCCGGATGCCAGACCGGATCCATATAAAAATCGGCCCCCCAGGCCAATTTACTGGGCGCCTGAGCGCCATGCGCATCGACCAAATAAAGCGCATCCTCCTGTCCGTCACTGGCCACAAAAACAACCCAGCGGCCGTCTGGTGAAAGCGCCGGCGACGCCAGCATGCCCATTTCCGGTGTAATCGGCTGGACCGTTCCACTCTCCACCTCGAGCCGGTAAAGCTGTCGCCCGCGGTCAACGAAGACCACTGTTCCAGCGCGCACATCAAAATCGCCGCCGCCGTAGCCCACTCCGCCGCCAATGTCAAATGCGTCGCTAATACTGCGCGTCTGTCCATCCGCCGGTTTGACCAGCAATCGCGTGTTCTCTGACCCGCGCTCCAGCCAGACCAGATCGCCGTTGGCTGCGTCCCAGCGTACGTCGCGGAAATTGGTACGCCCGGCACGGGCGTCGGCTGTGAAGGGGCTCTTCCAAAGGCCAAATGGCTGATTTTCCACGGATTTCATGCCAGGACTCCTTACGGTTAAATAAAAAATCGAGGTTCAAACGGCACCTCGATTTTTTTCAGATCAAAGATATGCTTCGAATTTCTCGATCAATCGGCTCAAAGGTTGAAAACCCATTACGCGCTGTTTCGCCTCGCCATTGACAAACAGGATTACTGTCGGGACGCTCATCACATTCATCCGCACTGCCAGATCGCTGGCTTCGTCCACGTCCATGTGCAGCAGGCGCATTCGATCTTTCCATTGCAGTGCCAGCTTTTCCAATTCAGGTTCCAACCGTTTGCATGGGCCGCACCAGGCTGCGCCAAATTCAACCATCACAGGAAGCTTGGAATTCAAAACTTCCTGATCAAATTGTTCTCCAAGAATGTTCACCATACTCATCATCCGGTTCCCATTTTTTTCGATCTCAATGAAATTGCAAAAGGAGATTGCATTCGAAAACCGCTATTTCTTTGCAGTGCTCTTCCGTTTGGCGGATTTATGAACCTTCGCGTCCTTGGCGGCTTTGGCTTCCTTTGCTTTTTCTTCTTTCTCTTTTTCTTCCTTCGCTTTTGCTTCTTTCTCTTTGATTTCTTTCGTTTCTTTTTCTTCCTTGGCGTCCTTTTCGGCCTTCTCATCCTTCATGTCGTGCGGAGTCCACAAGGCAACCAATTCGGCTGGATTCTCGTGGAGCCGGATGTCCTTCCAGCTCTTAATTGGCAACGAAAGGAAAGCCACGGATGCAGTGGATAGCGATTCCACCCGCCCACTGAGGATTTGCAACAATCCTTCCAAACCAGGATTGTGCCCAATCACAAGGATTCGTTCCAGGTCATCCGGCATCAAAGACAGTAATTCAAGATAAATATCCGGTTCAGCCATGTAGAGCGAGTCCAGGTAAGAAACCTCGCCGGAATAATTCATGACTTCAACGACTGCTTCAACAGTCATGCGTGATCGAACGGCTGTGGAGGTAAGGATCCGCTGTGGAATCAATTCATTATCCACCAGCAGCTTGCCCATGCGCGGGGCATCCTTCTTCCCGCGTTTGTTCAAACCGCGTTCATGATCCTTAATTTCAGGATGTTTCCAACTGGACTTAGCATGACGCATTAAGATGAGTGTTTTCATACGACCATCCGTAAGAATCAACTGTTTTTCAAACAACATTTCTTTTTTATTGCCTAAAAGTATATCACAGGCAAGTAGGCAATGAAGCGGCTAACTCCTTCGAGATTTTTAAATCTTAACAATTCGGAACTTCTAATTTTCTATCAAACCTTATAGAATAAACGCATGAATGATCTTCCCCTGCGTTTCATTGATGAACCGATCGAAGTCCGCTACGACCAGCCTCAGTTGTTTGAGAAAAAACCGGATTGTCCGCAAGGCTTTCAATGGCGCGGTGAAGAATATCGCATCGCCGAAATGTTATCCGAGTGGCAGGATTTTCGCCGCCGCGGACGCATGGCGCGCAATATGATGCCTGTCCATCTGCAACATGCCGCCCGGGCAGGTTCGTGGGGCGTGGGGCGTTTCTTTTTCCGCGTCCGCGTCGAGTCAGGCCGCATTTTTGAAATCTATTATGACCGGGCTCCGGATGATTCATCCCGCCGTAAAGGAAACTGGTTCATGTTCGCGGAAAGAAGCACACCATAAAGAAATATC
>DATMYV010000009.1:0-10512 GCA_035560795.1 Longilinea sp. | reverse complement strand
GAAAACCTTGGAAACCATTCCAAACGCCTGTCTCCAGACGTTTTAGTGGTGATAATTACGGTTTCTTCCGGCTTTCCAAAACAATTGCCAGGAAGAACGATAGTTTAAATTATTCCAATCCGGCGTCCGCTCGAAAACTTTCCTTTAATCTTGGGTAAAGATCTTTATAGATTGGATAGGCTTTTTGATAGACTTTCACCTGGGCAGCATCCGGTTGTGTGCTGCCCGTAACCTTGATGCAAGTTTTACAGGCAGAAACAACATCTCTCCATGCGCCAGCTCCAACGCCAGCCAATAAGGCTGCCCCATACGCCCCGCCCTCGGTGGTATTCACGGTGATGAGCTCAGCATTCAATACGGACGCAAGAATTTGTCGCCACAACCCACTCTTCACCCCTCCGCCGGAGGCGCGAATTTGGCTTATCGCTCCCAGACCGGCATTTTGAATCAAGGTAAAGCTGTCCTTTAATCCAAATGCCACGCCTTCCAACACGGCCCGGGTTAAATGAGCGCGGTTATGGCGAAGGGTCAAACCAATGAAAGCGCCTCTCGCGAAAGGATCCGGATACGGCGTTCGTTCTCCGGACAGGTAGGGTAAGAACTGCAACCCCTCACTTCCAGCCGGGATCGCCTCAGCTTCTCGAATGAGATCGTCGAAGCTCACCTCTGGCGCGATGGCGTCACGGTACCATTGCAAACTGCCAGCAGCGGATAGCATCACACCCATGAAGTGCCACATGCCAGGTACGGCGTGACAAAAGGCATGCAGCCGTCCGTCAGGTTCAATTAATGGCGCAGGCGTTGTGGCAAAAACAACGCCGCTCGTGCCAACTGTAAGTGCAACCACGCCGGCTTCCACTGCGCCAACCCCAACAGCACCCGCAGCCTGATCGCCTCCTCCTGCCGCCACAGGAGTGCCTGCTTTCAGCCCGGTCGCTGAGGCTGCTTCGGCTGTCACCCTCCCGGTGAATTCGCTGCCTTCGTAGGTGGGCGGCATCCATGAACGCGGAATCTCCAATTCTGACAGCAGTTCATCGGACCAATTACGCTTCTTCAAGTCAAACAGCACGGTCCCCGAGCCGTCGGCCTTGTCCATGGCGTATTCCTCGGTCAGGCGGTAGCGAATGTAATCCTTGGGGAGCAGAACATGCCCGGTGCGTGAATAGACTTCGGGTTCGTTCTCCTTCACCCACAGGATCTTGGGGGCGGTAAAGCCGGTCAGGGCAACATTTCCGCTGATCTGGATAAATTTTTGTTTCCCAATCCTGGCATGGATCTCATCGCATTGGCTTTGAGTGCGCTGATCATTCCACAGAATGGCCGGGCGCAACACGGCACCATCCTCATCCAGCAGTACCAATCCATGCATTTGGCCCGTAAGGCCAATTGCTGCAATATTCTCAGCACCAATTCCGGCTTTTTCCAATGCAGCCTTGATACTGGCCGAGGCAGCATGCCACCACTCTGCCGGATCCTGTTCAGACCATAACGGTTTAGGCGACTGCAAAGTATGCGGTGATGATGCAACCGCAATTACTTTGCCCTGATCATCCATGATCAGGGCCTTACTCGATGTTGTGGAAATGTCCAGACCAAGGAAATAAGCCAATTGCCCTCCGACCTCTCAACTCTAGGGGACGTGCCTGTCCGGCAACTACCTGGTTATCGCACGCCGAGCAAAATTTCCACGGTCAATTGATCGAGACGCTCATATTTCAATCCGCGGCTGGAAATTTTTGCGCGGTCAAAGACCTGGCCTTTTAGCGTTTTGGCTTTTTCAGCGGTATACCTTCCAAACAAGCCTGTCAAGGCAGGATCTTCCGCATTAATCTCCGCCAGGATGGCTTGAATTTCCTCATCAGCGTTGAAGCGGGCGGCTTTTTCCTTCAGGATTAAATAGGTCCGCATGCAGCCACGGGCAAAATCCTTCACACCATCATAATCTTCCGTCCGGTAGGCGTGTGCATCGAAGTGGCGCGATCCCTGGTAGCCGACGTCTTCAAGGAATTTGACCAGGTAAAAAGCTGCCTTAAAATCGCGCGAGCCAAATCGCAAATCCTGATCGTAACGGCCAGCGTATTGGTCATTCAAGTCAATGTGGAAGAGCTTTCCAGCTTCCCAGGCCTGGGCAACACCGTGCATGAAATTTAACCCGGACATATGCTCATGAGCCACTTCGGGGTTAACCCCCACCATTTCAGGATGGTCCAGCGTGTCAAGGAAGGCCAGCATATGTCCAATGGTCGGGTTATAAAGATCGCCGCGTGGTTCATTTGGCTTGGCTTCCAGGGCAAACTTGAGATCGTAATGGTTATCCAGGGCATATTCGCACAGGAAATTCATCGCATCCCGATTGCGTTTGATCGATTCCACCGCGCTTTTGCTGGAATCGGTTTCAACGCCTTCCCGACCGCCCCAGAAAACATAGATTTTGGCGCCAAATTCCACCCCAAGGTCGATGGCTTTCATGGTCTTTTGAATGGCGTAAGCACGCACTTTTGGGTCATTACTGGTAAAAGCGCCATCTTTAAAGATTGGATCCGAAAAGAGATTCGTGGTGGCCATGGGGACGACCAGGCCGGTATCCTTCAACGCTTTGCGAAAATCCCTTTTGATGGATTCGGCTTCGACTGGCGAAGCGTCAATGGGAATCAGGTCGTTATCGTGGAAATTAACACCATAAGCGCCGACCTCGCCGAGAAGGTAAACCAAATCAGCCGGGGTTTTCGCGTCGCGCACGGGTCCACCAAATGGATCACGGCCAATACTGCCAACAGTCCAAAGGCCAAAGGTGAATTTGTGCTCAGGTTTTGGTGAATAATCAGACATTAGAGACTCCTTTTTAGGATTGGTTTAGCATGAATTTAGCGCAAACAGGTTTTGGAGCTCCTAATTCCTGTCCGCGTCTGCCCGGCGAACAGCCACCCACTTCCAACTGAAATTCACCGGGCTCGAGGGTTAATTTCCCGTTATCGTTATAGAACGACATCATTTCCGGCGTCAATGTAAATTTAACGATCTGACTCTGCCCTGCTTCGAGGACAATTTTCTCAAAACCAACCAGATGGTGGAGCGGGACGATCGTGGACGCCTGGATATCGCTCAAATAAAACTGGACGACCTCGGCTGCTTTAACAATGCCCATGTTGCTTACGATCAGTCGGATATTGAGAGAATCGCCGGGGTTGATCACCATTTTTTCAAGCTGCAAATCTGTAAATTCGAAATGGGTATAACTTAATCCGAAACCAAATGGATAAGCCGGCTCATCGGTCATATAACGATAGGTCCGGCCCTTCATGCTGTAATCATCAAAAGCGGGCAGTTGATCGAATGATTTTTGGAAGGTCAAAGGCAGTTTGCCGGAGGGCGAGATATCGCCAAAGAGCACATCAGCAACCGCCTTTCCGCCTTCCATGCCTGGATACCAGATGAACAGAATTGCATCCACCATTTCTTCTATTTCGCCCAGGGCAATTGGACTGCCGCCGGTCAGCACCAACACAATCTTTATTCCATAGGTTGAGAGTTCTTTAATATAATCAATCTGACTGGGCGGCAGCGAAAGGCTGCTGCGATCGCCGTTTTGCGGCGAGAGGAGCGATTCGCCTTCTTCCCCTTCCAGGAAGGAGGACAGGCCTGCACAGACAATTGCGAAATCTGCCGATTGGGCCATTCCTGGTGCCCAGGTTTGCTGGATCTCCCTGGGATGTTTCAACGGAGCCCCGGGGTGGTATTCCATTCCCATGCCCTCCGGGATCCGGCCAGTGATTCCCTCCAGCAAGGTAATCATCTGATTATTGAAGCCGTAATAATTCCCAAGCAACACTTCTATGCTGGTCGCAATGGGACCGGTAACAAAGATTTTCTTTGTCGAAGGTTTTATCGGGAGAAGATTGTTTTTATTTTTCAGCAATACAACTGATTCGGTTGCGGTTTGATAAGCCAGTTTTCGATGTTTTTCGCAGGCAACCACATCCATGGAGATGGATGCATACGGAACCGCTTCACTTGGGTCAAACATGCCAAGTTTAAAACGAATCAATAACGAGCGTTCCAAGGCACGATCCACGTCTGCTTCGTTAATCAAACCGCGCGAAATTGCCTCTGGAATCTCATCGAAAACATGGTCGCATCCCAGGTCGCAACCATGTTGGATGGCCAAAGCCGCAGATTCTGCCGCGTCATTTGTAATTTTGTGGTTGAGATGAAAATCGGAAAGAGCAAAGCAATCCGAGACAAAATGTCCCTGAAAATTCCACTCGCCGCGCAGAATATCTTCGATGAGAAGTTTACTGGCACAACAGGGTTCCCCCAATGTGCGATTGTAGGCGCCCATGACCGCTTCTACATTGGCCTCTGAGACCAGTTTATGGAAAGCCGGCAGGTAGGTATCATACAATTCGCGTTTGGTCACAATCGCATTAAAAAGATGGCGGTCTTTCTCGGGCCCTGAATGAACGGCAAAGTGCTTGGCACAGGCAGCTGTTTTGAGATATTTGGGATCATCGCCCTGCAACCCCTTCACGAAAGCAGATGCCATTTCGCCGGTCAGGAACGGATCCTCACCCCAGGTCTCCTGTCCGCGCCCCCAGCGCGGGTCGCGGAATATATTCACGTTTGGCGACCACAGGTTTAATCCCTGGTATTGATCGGTATAACCGTTACGCCGCAGCGCGGCATGGTATTTTGCCCTGGCTTCATCACTGATGGCGGATGCGACTTTCTTAATCAACTCCTTATTCCAGGTTGCTGCCATGCCAATTGCCTGGGGAAAGACGGTGGCACGCCCGTTGCGGGCGACGCCGTGCAATGCCTCGCTCCAATAGTTATATGCGGGTATGTTTAATCGCGGAACGCCCCTGGCAGTATGACTCATTAGGCTAACTTTTTCCTCCAGGGTGAGACGTGCCACAAGATCCTTAGCCCTTTCAGTAAAGGATTGGGTTGTATCGAGGTAGGTGGGTTTTTCAAGTTCAATCTTCAATGTCATGAAACGCTCCTCAGGAATAAATCCAACCCCATGCCGTAATAAAAAGGAAATTCTTCGATTCCACCGGATATGAACCTATTTCAAAAACTGGCGGTTGGGATCACCCCTTGACTGCGCCAGCGGTTAAACCCGAGACGATTTGCCGCTCAGCGATGAAATAGAAAATAATCGTGGGAATGGCCGATAACGCCACAAAGGCTGCCACCAATGCCAGATCCTGGCCGTATTGACCCTGGAATTGCATCGTTCCCAATGGCAGGGTCCATAGGTTATTGCTGTTCAAAACCACCAGAGGAACCAACAAATCGTTCCAACTAACAATCATGACCAACGCTGCCACCGCGGATAGGGCTGGTTTCACTAAAGGCAGCATGATCCGCCAAAAGAAATCAAAATTACTGCAACCATCCATATAGGCAGCATCCTGCAGTTCCATTGGGACTGCGGTGAAAAAACCGCGCAAGATCATGATATTGCCGGAGAGCTGAAACGCAATTTGAACAAGGACCACGCCGGCCAGACTATCGATCATATTGATGCCGTACTGATCCATTTGCCGCAAGACAAAATAAACCGGCAATATGGCAACATTAATGGGGAACATGAGGCCGACGGTGAACAAATTGAAAAAGAAATCCTTGCCGCGGAATTCCAGCCGGGCGAAAACAAAAGAAACCAACGCGCAAATGAAAACTGTACCCGCTGTGGTCGCCAACATGACAATCAGACTGTTTTTCATCATGAGCCAAAAATTGGGGGTACTTAATATATGGATGATGTTATCCCAATTGGGCGGATTGGGAATGGTATATGGGTGCGAATACATCTGACCGGTGGTCTTGACGCTGCCAAAGAGCAGGATGACAATGGGAACAAAAATGAGTATTGTGGCAATTACCAAAACCATGTACTGGAAAAACCTTGGAACGGCTTTTCGCATCCAATCTGGGCGGGGCAAGCTTGAATCCATTAATTAATCCCTTCTAAAGCCCGGTCAGGTAATCCGGTTTACGGCTAAGCGCCTGGTAGAGTAATGAGAAGATCATGCAGAGGATGAACATGATGATTGCCACTGCGGAGCCATAGCCGAGTTGGAATCTGACAAAACCAAAACGGTACATATAGGTAGCCATGGTTTCACTGGCGTTGACCGGTCCTCCGCGGGTCATAACCCAGACCAGAATAAACTGTTGAATCGACCCCAGAACCGATAAATAGACAGAGGTCTTGATCGTGCCGGCCAGCAGGGGCAAAGTGATATAGAAAAAGTTTTGGAAAGAACTGGCGCCATCCATGCGGGCGGCCTCTTCAATTTCAGAGGGGATGTTCTGTAGCCCCGTCAGGTACAACAACATGTGAAAACCGAAATATTTCCAGGTCAAGGTGATGAAGACCGCCCCAAGAACAATTTTCGTGTCGGCAAGCCAGGTTACCGGCTGAAACCCGAGCAGTACCATAATCGCGTTCAGGAACCCCCGCTCGGGATCCGGGTTATAGAGCAGCATCCACATAATGCCGGTATTTACTTCGGACAGAACGTAAGGCAGGAAGAAAATCGTCCGAAACAAAGCGCGGCCTGGCAGGTCGCGCCCAACCATGACTGCCAGCATCATTGCTAAAGGCAGTTGAAGCCCCAAAGAGAGCACAATCAGAATCAGAACATTCTTGATTGCTTTAACGAACACGACATCGGTCAGGATTCTTTTGTAATTCTCCAATCCGATATTATCTACAGCCGGGCCAAACCCCTTCCAATCGAAGGTGCTGAAATAAACCGAGCGAAAAATGGGATAAATCACAAAAAGAACGAATAAAACCAGGCCAGGCAGCAGGAAAAGTACTATCACCAGGCGGTCTTGAAACCGGCGGGGCGAACGGGATGAAGAAGTAGAGCGATTGGTTCCTTGCGAGGATAAGAATGACTGCATGAATGGCACGTCCTGCCTTATGGATTGTCCAAATGGTCAATCACACCTGGATTGAGACTCTTCGTATTACCGATATTGGTTAACCTTGGTGGTTCTGCCGCCGGCAGTTTGCTCCTGTCCATTTCAAAAGACAGGTGCGGGATTGATCTGTTGAACAACCCACGCACCTGTCATTTTCAAAAAAACCTACTGGGCCGCGGCCCCTTTTTCAATTTCCTGTGCAACTTCTTCAGGAGTTGCGGTACCAGCGAATAGTTTCTGTACCGAGTCATTGATGATGCCGCCCATGGCGGAAGGCAGCAGTTGATCATAGTACAGTTGGAAGTATTTCGCATTGGCAAAGCTCTGTTGGACAAGCAGCAAATTGGGGTCTGTCAAACCGACCTCGGCGCCCTTTACAACCGGGATGCCTGTGCCTGATTTGGCGATCACAATCTGATTTGCCTGGCTGGTCAGGTATTTGACAAAGTCAACAGCTTCCGGTTCGGCATTCTTTCCGATCGCGAACCCGTTACCGCCGCCAACCACGTCCGTTCCAGATCCAACGCCGCCCGCAACAGTCGGGAAGTTGAACATGCCCAGGTTCTTCACGCCAACGCCATCGGCGCTGTTGGCTTTCTGAACCGAGGGAGCCCACTGGCCAGAGAGTTCCATGGCTGCTTTGCCGTTGCCAAATGTCGCCTGCATTTCATCATGCGTAGCGCCCAGGAAGCCAGCCTGGAAAGGTTCCAGGTCGATGAGTTTCTTGAGTTCTTCGCCTGCCTTCACAAATGCCGGGTCGGCAAATGAACCCGTGCGGTTTGCGGCGGCCGTGAAGGCTGCCTCGCCTCCGATGCGGGTGGCGAGATAGGACCAAATGTGCATACCGGTCCAGGTATCGCCTTCGCCCACGGAAATGGGGGTGATGCCAGCGGCCTTCAATTTCGAGACATCGGCCAGGAATTCATCCCAGGTTGCAGGAGGATTCGCGATTCCAGCCTGGGTGAAGAGGTCCTTGTTGTACCACCAACCCACCATGCCCATATCCCAGGGAACGCCGTAGTTTTTGCCGTCTTTTGCAAATACAGCCAGTGCGCCGGGGGCGAAGGTATTGCGCCAGGCGCCGCCGTCGGCATCCAGATCGGCAGTGATATCCTTGAGCTGGCCGGCCTGGATTTGTTCACTCAAACCGCCGCCGCCCCAGCTTTGGAAGATATCCGGGGGGTCATTGGATTGAAGTACGGTGGTGAGCTTGGTTTTGAAGGCTTCATTCTCAAGAACAGTGATCTCAATTTTGACATTCGGGTGCGCAGCCATATAGTCATCGGCCATCTTTTGCCAATCTGATAAGGCTGGATCTTTTGTTGAAATGTGCCACCAGGTGACGGTGACTTTTTCGGCTGGTGCTTTGGTTGCAACCGCAGTCGCGGCCGGGGTACCACAGGCCGTCAACAGGAAAGTTGCAATAAGCATTACGCTGAGGATTAAGGAAAGCTTACGAGCCATGATTCTTCTCCTTTTGAGTTACGATCAGGATATAATCGTCATGTGCGGAGGTAAACTCCACACGAGTACGCAGGTCTTCCTTTAGCTGCCTAAGGTTGAGGAGAAGACCTGCTATTTCTTTCCATTTTCAGAACCCGTTCACCTCCCTTCCAAATCCATGCATTTCTTTTCCATTGAGATTTACTTTGGGTCAACAATCGCGCCACAGGAATTACGAATAACCAATCGGGTTTGCATCCGGTAAGCCTGATCATCCAGGGGGAAACCATTGATGATCTTGATCAGCACCTGGGTGGCGACATATCCCATTTCAAAAATGAATTGATCCACCGTTGTTAATCCCAAATACTTGGATTCGGGGATATTATCGAAGCCGACCAGTGATAAATCCTCCGGAATCCGCAACCCCATCTCTTGTGCAACCTGAAAAACGCCCATCGCCATCTGGTCATTGGATGCAAAAATGGCAGTTGGACGGTTTTCAAGCGCCAGCAACTCGCGCGAGCCGCGGATGCCCGTCTCCGTGGTGTAATCGCCGGATGCGATCAAGGTTTCATCTATCGCGATGCCTGCATTTTTCAAGGCATCGTAATAGCCCTGCAAACGGCGGTTTGAACTTTCTAGTTCCGCACGACCGCTGATATAGCCGATGCGTTTATGTCCCAATCCAAGCAGGTACTCCATGGCGTCAATTGAGCCCTGGTAGTTGGTGGCATGCACCGAATGGTAGCTTGGGTTGCTCATCACCGGATCAATAGAGACAATAGGCGCATCGGTATTATATTCGGCCACCACCGGAGCAACAATAATGACCCCATCGGAAATGGAATTCGTCAGCAACGAAACGTATTTCTTTTCCGCATAAGCCCTACCGCTTTTGCGCACATCGCCGGTCGTATAGACCAACAGGTCAAAATCCGATTCGGCGATCGCCTGGTTGACGCCCTTCATCACCTCGATTGCGAACGGATAGGCAATATCCGGCATGATCAACCCGATCAGGTTTTTCTTCTGGCTGCGCATGCTGCGGGCTGCCAGGTTGGTGGTATACCCCAGATCGTCAATGACCGAAAGGATGCGCCCCTGGGTTTCCTCCGCGACGTCCACCTTTCCGTTCAAAACGCGTGAAACCGTGGAGACAGATACTCCCGCGCTCCTCGCGACATCCTGAATGGTCACCGATCGTTTTTTCTTAATCATGGGAAATACCGAGGCATGGTTGGAACGAAATAACGGTAACGATACCGGTATCGTTACCGTTATTATTGCACGACCACAATTGAAAGTCAATGATTATTAAGGTTAAGAATTCTGAACGCCAGATCCAGCCAATGGAATCAAACATTTATTGAAATTCATTCGCCGTATTTTGGTGAAGCCCCGGATGGTTTCAACCAAACTAATCACTCAGAACCCATTTACTCATCAACTCATAGACTTAAATAAAAAGTGAGCGTGAAGGGGCTCGAACCCTTAACCAATGGCTTAAAAGGACAAAACCCGAAAATCACTTTTCTATCCAAAAGCCTGCCATTCCTGCTTTGTCCATTGGACATAGAACAAGAATAGTCTCTTGGATGCGGTTGGTAAAGGTCAGTCAACGGCACATTAGGTGGGTTTTCTTTATTGACGATTTCATATATGATTTTAGCATTATTTCCATACATTCGATCAAATCAAGTTCTACTACTGCTTTTTTGTGCAGCAGGTAAATTACGATTGTCTTCTACCGGCCAAATCAATATATTTAGTAAAGTGCCTCAACGGTTAAGAAGAAGATATTGAACAGTGCCTGACGAATTTCACTGAATCTTTTCCAGATTGTTTGTACTGATGAGATTTGGTGGGCCCCAAAATTTCGTAAACCATAAGCAATTAACAAATCGGCAGGCAAACCACAAGGGATGCTCCCATCCGCGAATTGATATCTACAATCCAATATATCTTGTAGGGTTTTGTCGAAATCTGTTTGAAAAGAAATATTAACCTCATTTTTTATCTGCTGTTCACTTAGGCCTAATCCCGCCTGGTTGGACAAATGATATGCAAGCATAGAAAAATATTTTTGACCGGGAAATTTTGACTTGATAGACGCATCAATTATCA
>DATMYV010000008.1:0-104685 GCA_035560795.1 Longilinea sp. | reverse complement strand
CAATAAATTATTCAGATTGATGAAATAAACATAAAAATAAATCCGGATATGATTCTTGATGCATGCCGAAAAATCAAAATAGCGGCGGCTTGGGTAATTACGCCGCTATTACTAAAAAGCAAAAAAGGGTGCTAGAAGCCGAGCCCCTTCACCAATGCCAGCAGCAGGCCGCCCGCGATAACACTACCAAGCTGGCCGGCCGTGTTTGCGCCCATGGCATGCATCAGGATGAAGTTGGAGAAATCCTCCTCCTGAGCCATTTTGGCTGAGAGGCGCCCGGCCATCGGGAAAGCGCTGATGCCGCACGCGCCGATGAGCGGGTTAATCTTGTGGCCGCTCAATACGCACATCAGTTTTCCAAAAAGCAGGCCGGCAATAGTATCGATGACGAAGGCTAATAAACCAAGTCCCAAAATGATCAGGGTCTGGTACTGGAACTGCTGTCCAACCGGGGCGGCTGCATCAAAGAGAAATTTTTCCGAGGTCATGGTGGCGCCAATCGCCAACCCTAGGAATAGCGTGGAAACATTGATGATTTCGCTCTGGACAGATTTGCTAAGTCGGTCGACCACGCCGCTTTCTTTGATCAGGTTGCCCAGCATCAAGGAGGCGATCAAAGGCGCGGCATCCGGGGCGATTAGACTGATGACCACAGTGACCACGACAGGGAAGACAACCACGGCGATTTTGGAAACCGGGATGGGCGAATACTCCATCCGGATCAAGCGTTCCTTCCGGGTGGTGAGCAGTCGCATTATCGGCGGCTGGATGATGGGAATCAAACTCATGTAGGAGTAGGCGGCCACGGCCACCGGTCCGAGCATGTCCGGCGCAAGTTTAGTGGTGACAAAAATGGCAGTTGGTCCGTCGATGGCGCCAATCACGCCGATGGAGGCCGCTTCCGGGATGGTAAAACCGAGCAGGATGGCCAAAAGCAGCGTGGCATAAATGCCAAATTGTCCGGCTGCACCAAGCAACGCCATTCTGGGCATGGCCAGCAGCGGCCGAAAATCGATCATGGCGCCCACACCGACGAAGATGAGCAGCGGGAATAATTCGGTCTTGATGCCGGCATCATAAATAACCTTGAGCCAGCCGCCTTCCTGGTAGGCAGACATGCCCAGATTGGCAAAAACACAGCCGATGCCGATGGGCAGAAGCAGTACGGGTTCAATTTCCTTGGCGATGGCCAGATAAATCAGCACGCAACCGAGGGCAATCATCACGCCGTCGGCCCAGGTGAAATCGGTGAACCCTTTGGTGAGGAATTGAATGACCTGGGTGAAATCCATTCAGGCTCCCTGTTACTCGCTAAATTCCAGCAGTACCTGGCCGTGGCGGACGTGATCGCCAATTGCTACTTTTACGGTACCAATTGTGCCAGCGCGCAATGAGCGGATGGCGTTCTTCATTTTCATCGCTTCCAGGGTACACAATTCCTGCCCCACGGTCACGCTTTGACCTTCCTTCACCGCGATCGCCACAATGACGCCCGGAATGGGGGCGGTGACTGCCTTGCCGGAATTGCCATTGGCATTCTGGGCCGTGGTTGCAAGCGATGCTGCGGCCGGGCCAGGTTTTTCCCCGGCGGTGCGGACGGGCACAGGAACCGCAACCGCGGAAGGAACTGGCTGGCCGGTCTGTTCTTCCGGCCAGACTTCAAAGGTCTGACCCTCGATGGTCGCCAGAACGGGGCGGGCTTTCAAATCAGAAATCTCAACAGCGTAGTCTTTATCCTGAATTTTGACGCGAATAATCATTCGTTAATTCCTCCCTGTTTTACGGCTAAAGAGGTTCAGCCGCTGGGTTAACCGATTGGCACGGTGAACAGCCTGCCAGGAACTGGCAGATTGAGCAGGCGAACCCAAGGCCAAAGCAGCAACGGCATTTGCACCTGTTTTTAATGCAAGTCCTACCGCCACAGCCGCCGCCGCAGATTTCAAGTGCATTTCGTTTTCTGTCAACCCGGCGCCTTCCAACGGTAAAACCTCGTCGCCCGGATCGTTATCTTCCCCTGCGCCGCCTTCTTCACGATCTGGAAAGATGCGGTTGGCGAAGAGTACCATCAGGTACATCAAACCCCACAACAGGATGAGGGCCAGGAAAACCAGTCCCATACCGATCAGGGTGATGATTAAACCCGCAGAAATGTCAGTCATTTTTCGTTTTTCCTCCGGCGCATCACACCGGCATATTGCCGTGCTTGCGCGCCAGCGCGGAAATGCTCTTGTCGCGCAGGGCAAACAGGGCAGCAATCACGCGCATGCGGGTCTCGCGCGGTTCGATGACATCATCGATGTAACCCTTGGAGGCCGCAGCATAGGGGTTGAGAAATTTTTCCCGGTATTCCGCGGTGAGGCGTGCCCGTTCGGATGCTGGGTCAACAGCCGCATCGATCTGTTTGCGATAAAGGATATTGGCCGCGCCTTCGGGACCCATGACGGCAATTTCTGCGCTTGGCCAGGCAAAGTTGATGTCAGTGCCGAGATATTTACTGCTCATCACCACATACGCGCCACCATAGGCTTTACGCGTAACGATGCTGACCTTGGGGACGCTGGCTTCGGAGTAGGCATACAACACTTTCGCACCGTGGCGTATGATTCCGCGGTGTTCCTGGTCGACGCCGGGCAGGAAGCCGGGCGAATCAACGAAAGTGACCAGCGGAATGTTGAAGGAGTCGCAGAAGCGCACGAAGCGGGTGATTTTATCGGCGGCATCGATGTCCACTGAACCAGCCATCACGCTGGGTTCCTGTGCGACGATGCCCACTGGCATGCCGCCCAGGCGTGCCAGACCGACAATGGCATTGCGGGCAAAACCGGACTGGAGTTCCAGGAAGGAATCGCGATCGATAATATGAGCAATAGCTTCGTGCATGCTGTAGGGCAGGTAGGGATCAAGCGGTACCAGGTGATTGAGCGCTTCATCCATGCGGTCAGGTGCGTCGTCGCACGAGAGGGTTGGCGGATTATCGACGTTGTTGGCCGGCAGGTAGGCGAGCACCCGGCGCGTGAGCGCAATGGCGTTTTTCTCGCTATCTGCAGTCAGATGCGCCAGGCCACTGATGGAAAGGTGCGTTTCAGCGCCACCAAGTGTTTCGAAGTCCACGATTTCGCCGGTGACGGATTTAATCACTTCCGGACCGGTGAGGAACATATAGGATTGCTTTTCAACCATGATAATCAGGTCGGTGAGGGCCGGCGAGTAAGCCGCGCCGCCTGCGCACGGGCCGAGGATCAGGCTGATTTGCGGAATAATGCCGGAATACTGTGCATTGCGTTTGAAAATCTCGGCATAGCCGCCCAGGCTGAGTACGCCTTCCTGGATGCGTGCGCCGCCGGAATCGATCATGCCGATGATTGGAGCGCCGGATTGGACTGCCAGATCCATCACGCGACAGATCTTGTGGCTTTGCATTTCGCTCAGCGCGCCGCCCTGCACGGTGAAATCTTGCGCATAAACGTAAACCGGACGCCCTTCCACCTTGCCAAAACCGGTCACCACTCCATCGCCAAGGTTCTTCTCGCACGGGTTGGTTTCGTCGTCGCGCATGGTGACAAAGGGTTCTGTCTCGTGAAAGGTGCCAGAATCCAGCAGCAGGTCAATCCGTTCACGGGCGGTGAGCTTGTTTTTGGCGTGCTGCTTGGCGATCCGATCGGCTCCGCCGCCCTGACGGGCTTTTTCGCGCATGGTGCGCAGTTCAACGATTCGGGGGTCTTCTTCAGGCATACCAGTCCTCTCCTCGAGAAGGTAATTTCAGCAAAGTGCGGGACCTCCTAATTCATCGGATATGAATACGCAAAAGTACCCGCATGATCTATTGTAACCAACTTCACAAATAACATGCTGCCTCAAAAAGCATGTTTTTGACTGATTTTCCTCCTGAATTGAAACGATTAATCAAATGATTACAAGAAAAACTATGTAAAGAATACTCCCTGTGAAGGGTTTCTTTCACAGGGAGTAAATTCAATCGAATGCCGGATATTAGCCGCCGGGGTTGGTGATGATGGGCGTGATGGTGCGGGTTGGCGTGATGGTGCGGGTGGGCGTGATGGTGCGGGTCGGTGCAACCGTGTTGGTGTGGGTCGGTGTATTCGTGCGTGTGTTTGTCGGGGTCGGCGTTGCGGTCGGGACCAATGTCAAGGTGGGTGTGCGGGTGATGGTCGGCGTATGAGTCGGCGTTTGGGTAATGGTGGGCGTATGGGTACTGGTCCTAGTGGGGGTCACTGTCCGGGTAGGGGTAATGGTCCGGGTGGGCGTCCTTGTCCGCGTGGCAGTTTGGGTCGGCGTTGAGGTAATGGTCGGCGTATCTGTTGGCGTCGGCGTGATCGTTCTCGTCGGTGTGCGGGTTGGCGTGAGGGTGATGGTGGGCGTATTGGTTATCGTAGGCGTTGATGTTGGAAGCGGTGTCAGGGTAATGGTCGGCGTAGGTGTGATGGTGGGCGTCCGTGTCCTGGTTGGCGTTCGGGTAATGGTGGGCGTATTGGGTGGTGTCATGGTAATGGTCGGCGTGCGTGTGGGCGTGCGCGTACGCGTCGGTACCAAGGTACGGGTCGGGGTTCGCGTACGAGTCGGCACCAGGGTGTTAGTCGGCACCGGAGTCAAAGTAATCGTTGGCGTCAGAGTGATGGTGGCAGTTGGAACAGGAGTGAAAGTGGTTGTCGGTGTCAACGTTTCAGTCGGAGTCAGTGTTTCGGTTGGGGTGGCCGTTAAGGTTGAAGTCCCAGTTTCGGTCGGCGTCGGAGTTTCGGATGGTGTCAATGTAATGGTGGGGGTGGGCGTTTCGGTGGGCGGAATGGGGGTATTGGTAAAGATGGATGCTTCACCGATGGAGCCGACCAGGCCGGTCAGGCGGTAGGTGCGGAATTTCTCGACGATTCCTTCACGCTGCGCAGTGAGCTTGAGAGTCGACCAGGTGTTTAAGATCGGCGTGATCAAGGGGTGGCGGTAAGTCAGGATGACTTTTACGCGATTGCCAGGACCGCCGGCATCATCCACGAAACGGATGGTGCCGGTTCCAGCCGCATTATCCTGCCGGCACAGAATCGGGTAGCGGAAATCTTCTTTATGCGAAACATCAAAAGGAGTATAGTAATAGGCATTCGAATCCAACACGAAATGCCCGCCGTTATTCTCTATCACCCGGTTGGAACAAATGGTAATGTTAAAATAGCCGGCTTCACTCGGGTTGCCGCGGTGGTTCTGGGTAAAAGCTGAGCCAGAAAAAGCTGCAGTCAGGTAGGAAGCATAATCGCCCGTCACCGGTTCATTCGGATCATACGCCAATCCCATCGCGCCTTGCAAGGCGACATCACGGATGGAGGGCATGCGCGCCCAATCAATCAGCACATTGCTGAGCGTTTCAGCTTCCTCCTGGGTATGCCCGTCCCGGTGCCAGGATTCTCCAGTGACATAGGCATCAGTAACCCGACAATTTGCGATATCGGGGTCCGTAAAATCAACCGTTCCTGAATTTGGATAATCCGGTCCCAACAAAGCACGCGGCGAATAAATGCCATCCAATGCCGCTGCTGCGCCATCACAATACGCGGGATCAAAGCTCCCGGTAACGGCATACCGCACGCCGAAACGCGCTCCATTTTCCAGGGCCAGCCAGGCCTGCAATAACCGCCCAAATTCAATAATGCCGAATATTAATAACAATAAAATGGGTATCGCCAGGGCAAATTCAACAATGCCCTGGCCGGCATTTTTGCTGCGCGGCCTTTTTTCGTGAGGAGCTCGGACAGGTATCATAGCGTTACCCTATTGATTGATTCTCGTATAAATACGCGCGGCGATATCTTCAAAAATCTGCAGCAGCCGTGCACCGGATGGCGCGTAATAATATTGTCCGCAGGATGTTTGCGGGGCGGTGGAACTGCACGGGTCGGTTTGACGGTCGCCGTCATCCCCAACAGCTGCCATATAGCGCAGAAAATCTTCCGCTATACCCCCATCCACGTTAAGCCCAATCGAATAAATCGCAATTTCATTTCCGCGCGGTTCATTCGAATTTGTCGATTTTGTCAATGAAGCGCTGTCCACCATATCCATGGCGTAATTAAGCACGGAATATTGCGGGCTGGTATCGGTATGGATTGAACCAGGCGGACAGGTGGACGAACTGGTATCAAAACAATAACGCGGGGTGAAGGTATAATCCCGGCAGCCGGATGACCAGAACTCCTGGCTCATCTCGCCGCCGCAAAAGCCATTTTTCAAAGCATCGGGAATTTCATCGTATGTCGCGTGGACATCGCTTAAGTTGACCGCACCATCCGAAAGAAAAACCATCACCCACACCGAGCCAAAACGGCCGCCATTTCGTAATTGGTTGGCGCCCTGGCGCAGCCCGCAGCCGCTGCAGGTAGATAAGGCGGAAAATTTAAATACATCCGCGGCTGCGTCCGAAGAAGTATGCGCCCTCGCCCAATTCCAACTGTCGGTCTGGTCGCTCACTTCCCAAATCCCAGAGTCATTCCAATCCAGCGAATCAAAGAAAGCGGGTGTCGTTTCGCCCGGACCGTTATCGCGGTCGCAGGGTACGCCGCCCCAGCCAAATGGATCCGGCGCGCCTTCATCCACGGTCCACCAGCGGTCTTCCAGCACATCCGGATGATCGGCCCACGGGCAGGTATACCCCAGCACGGCTGGATCATCGTAATCCAAGCCATCCCCGTCGAGGTCTTCAGAATTCATCGGATTATACGATCCAGCATGCGGTACATCGACCCCTAACGAATTAGGACCAGACCTCCAGGGTGCCCAAACTTTGAACAAAACAGGCGGATCATCGTTCACCACCACGAGATCATCGATGGCGTCTTTGGCAGCAGTCAAATCGAGCCCCAAATCATAAATGCGTGTATCAGCACTATCGAAGCTGACAACAGATACCTGGTCATAACCCTCCGCCAGGGTGTTGATTAATGCTTTGGCCGCTTCCTTTGCTTCAAGCATTGGATGGCAGGTGTTGGTGCCATTGCAACCGGAGGGATCATAAGGTAACCAGTTATAGTAATCGCTGGTCGCGGAGGCCATTGACTCTGAAGTATCCAGAACAATCACCACATCCAACGGCGCTGCTTCAGAGATGGTGCTGGTTGTCAACGGGATGGTATGGAAACCCAATAAAGTCAGGAAATACAAAGGCGCGTTTTGGGTAGCCTGCAGCCAAACCAGTTTCCTGGGAGCTTCGCCGTCAGCCGTGTCCGGACAGCGCGCTTCAAATTGAGGCGGCAACCCGCTATCCCGTATGCCATTTTTATCTTTATCGCACAAATCCAACGTAATGGTTGAGAAATCGACATTCATCAATTGGAAGACTTCTTCGGCCGCATGGGTCATATCCGTCATATTGGCGTCGCGCTTAAATTCATTGGCGGCAGCGATGGAGGCCGAATCAACTGTTCTTTTCAGGCTGCCGTAGGTAATGTAAACCGAACCGGCATCAATGGCCAGGCCAATAAAGAACAGCAATGCCAATAAGGATATTGCAAAAATGACAATGATTTGACCTTGGTTAGCAGATTTTGGTTTCATCATTTTTACGGAATCGGCGTGGGTGTAGGTTGAGCGGCTGGCAAAGGCATGAGCGTATACGCATGGATTTGCAGGGGATTGGGGATGAAATCTGTGATTAAGGGAATGCCAAAGACCTGATCGTAACAATAATACACTTCGACCGCCACGTAGCCCTTGTTGGCTGGAGCACTGCTGAGCAGCAGCGAATTGACATGAGCGGTGGAATAGTACGGAGCAGCCCGCACGATATCGCCCTGGCAATTCTTCTTATAATTATCGGCGGAACCAAAAATGTGGGAGAGCGAGAAAACTGTACTGTCAGAAACAGCTCCCCCGGCAATCGTAAATACCGAGATCACCACATCGTCCGTGGCAGGGTTCAGCGTAATGTACGGGTTGAATCCATTACAGAAGGTGCTATTACAGCCCGGCGTGCCAGCCGGCGGCGAGATCACGCAGGCGGTGTCATAAAAGAAATTGAGATCTGTTCCGGAGCTGCAGTCAAAATCTGAGTTCACTGCCGATGGATCGCGCACCGAGGCAAAGCGGGCAGCTTCTCGGGTCAAATCCACCACATCCATGTAAGCTCCAATATAGAAAGCCACTTCGGTTACGCCCAATAACATTATCATTAAGACAGGCAGCACAAGAGCCAATTCCAAAAAGGATTGGCCGCGGCTTCGGTTACTTAACTTAAAACGCTTCAGCGATTGAAACAAAATATAATACTCCCAGTTCTATCGCCCCGCTACACTTCTGGTAATAATAATATACCCCATATTACCAAAAGGTCAATATCCTGGGGCTCAAATGTAAGCAATCCGTAAACCTACATGAAAACTATAACAGTTTCGGCGGTTAAGTAAAAGTGGGTATTTACAAACGAATCTGTAAGGTATGCACTTCTAGTATTGGATCATACCATTCATCCGCTGGACAGGCAACGGGTTTTTTTTGATTCACAATAATCTACAAAAAAATTCACGCCCAGGCCTGAGGAAGAATTTTTCACCGTAAACCGTTATGCTGGCAGGATCAGCGAGTGCTGTCTTCGCGATTTCGCAGTGCATGGATAAAAAACAACAGCACCGGCGCCAAAAGAACTCCTGAGGCCAGCAAACCGTTACGCAAGCTGGTTTCACGCGCCAACAGACCGACCAGAGGCCCGGCGATGATCTGGCCCAGTGCATCCACCTGGCTGCTGAGCGAAATGACCGTGGCTCGCACCTGCGGTTCGAGACGCTGGTTGACCCAGGCTGTGTAAAGCGGGCCATTTAACTGGCGCAGCATGGAGATGGACCAAAACATAGCGAAAGCCAGCAGCATATTGCGGCTGATGGCGAACAGGAACAGGCTAGCAACGAGCGCAGCGCTACTGGCGGCAAAGGTGCGCACCAATTGAACCGGGCGGGCCAGATCGACGCGGCGTTGCGCCCAGGTATTGGCCGCCATCGAAATCAACAGCGCCCCGGCACGCAGCAAGCCAAACCAGACGACCAGTGGAATGGTTCCCTGGGCTGGAAATGTGAAGCGTTCGATGAGCGATGGCGTCCAAAGCCGGTCAAAGCCTTCGGAATACAGGCCGTAAAACAGGCCAATCCCCAGAATGGTGTAGAGCACCGGCCGTTTGCGCAGCATGCCCAGTCCGTCTGTAAAGGTGGCAAGCATGTGCTGCCAGGTGGAATGTTCGCCTTGCGGGGTGGGATGGAAGCCGTTTTCAGGCATGCGCAACACCAGTATTGCCGCCAGCACGATGAACAAGCCTCCGCCAACCACGATCGGCACGTTCACTCGCCAAAACGATAGTGCGATAGCTGGCAGAATGCCGATCAATTCGCCGATTTGTTCGAACCTGGCGCCGCGCAGAAAGGTTTTTCCGGCATTCTCTTCGCCGATCTCGTCGCTGATCCAGGCTTGCAACGCGCCGCTGGTAAAGGTGTAGCCAACGCCCCACAACACCTGGCCAAACAGGATGGGCAGGAAGCTCGGCCAGGACCCTTCCAAAATGAAACCGCAACCGATCAACAGGGTGCCGATAATAACCGAAAGCCGGCGGGATTTGACATCCGCTACGACGCCGGTGGGGATTTCAAACAGGAAAATGGAAAATTCCAGCACCGTGCCGACCAGCACCAATTGCAGCGCATCCAACCTGGCGATGGTGACCTGGTAGACCGCGCTGGCCGTAAAGATGAGGCCGAACAGTAGCGCGGTGGCGGCACTGTAGAGCAGGTAAACGCGTTCAGCGGGCCAGGATTGGCGGCGGAGGAATGATGTCAACGCTGGTAGGTTCCCATCCATTCGCCCTGAGCCAGAATGTGCCCCTGCATCTGACCGAGCAATTTAGGCCGCGTTAATCCATCTGGCAACAAAGGATCCAAATCTAACGCGTATAGCCTAAAGTAATATCGATGCGCTTTTCCAGCGGGCGGACAGGGACCATCATAGGCTGTTTTGCGAAAATCATTCAAGCCTTGCACCCCCAGGTTGGTCAGGGTTGCCAGGCGGGGTACGCCTTCATTGAGACCCGCGAGGTTGGAGGGCAAATTATAAAACACCCAGTGGGTGAAGGTGCCCATCGGCGCGTCGGGATCCTCGACGATCAGAGCGAGGCTTTTGGCTTCTGCCGGCACACCGCTCCACTGCAGTGCGGGGGAAATGTTTTTACCGTCGCAGGTATATATTTCCAGGATGGGTTGTCCGTTGGCGAAAGCCGGCGAGGAAAGCGTGATCGTTTGCATGGCTTCACCTCCTGTGGGTGAAAGTTGGGCGGAAAGCAGCGGGCTGGCAGGCATCAGGACGGCAGCCACTGCCAGAAGCGCGCCGCCCAGCGAACAGCCGGCATTGACCCAGTCATTATTCAACCAGGGCAGCCCGCGCTTAAGTGTGGTGGCGGTACCGCAGGTGTGTAGCGGATGGCGTTCGGTCTCGTTTTTACAGGACGGGCAGTAATAGATGGCCTGGAGGGTAGCGCCGAGTGCCGAGTCGAGCAGGCTGCCGAGCAGGCCGAACAGGCCGATCCAACCGGCACGGGTGAGAAAGGTGAAGATATCCAACCCGCCGCCCGGCCAGACCCAGGCCGCCAGCAAGCCGATCAGGAACGCGCCCCCGAAGGAGGCGAATGTGCCGGCACACGTGATGCCGCCCGAGGTGCCGCGTTCGACCAGGCGGCGGGTGGTGATCAGCACCGGCTGCGCGCGGCTGAGCACGCCCAGCTCGGTGGCCCAGGTGTCGGCGTTGACGGCTGCCAGTGCGCCGGCAAAGCCTGCCCACGGCCAGACCGCCGCCGGAAAGACCGCATGCAGCAGCACAAGAATCCCGGCGATGCCGCCGTTGGCCAGCACCTGGGCCGCGTCGCGCTGCCCGCCCTTGCTAAACTTTTCATCCAACTCGCGCTTGCGGCGGCCGAAGAGGCGCGTCAACGCGCTGGAGGATATGAAGAAAGCCAGCAGCAGCAGCGCCCACCGCAAGCCGCCCAGGCCGAAGACAAGCGTGCCAAGCAACAGCGCCGCCAGCGCGCCGCCGCGGTTGAGCGAGCGGAAGCGGTAAGCTAGGTAAGCGATCAGCGCGGCCAGCAGGAGGCCGACGATAAGCTGCAATGGAGATGTTTCGGAAAATGGCATACCAATATTGTACATTTAATGAAGGGAACAAAGAGGAAGGCTCGCGAAGGAAATTCTAAACCATTCGAATGACCGCTATGACGAGCAATAAGGGAGTAAGCACGCTGCTGAGCCACAGCAAATAGGACACCGGGCGGCGTGTATCAGAACGGAAAAAATACAGCCCGGCGATCAGATTGATGGCGTAGGTAAACGCCGCTAGTACCGGCAGCAGCAGCAGGCGTTCGGCCGGTCCGGCTTCCAGCGGCTGACCGGCGGGTGAAAACCCCAATGAAACCTGCGTCCGTCCGGGAATCAGCAGGCTGGTTTGAACGAATAGAGCCAGGGTCAACCCCAGCCCTACCATTAATAGCAGTCGGGCTGGCAGATCGCGCCAGACCCGTACCAGAAAAGCGACGGGTTGAGAAGAATAGGAAGGCAGCGGCGCCAGGCTGCCCAATTCGATGGCGCGTTGAAAGGCCTGCACGAATGCCCCCGGGTCGGCAGGGGAGATGGCGTAGATTTTGTGCTGGGTGGCCACCAGCAGCAGGGATTTTTGTTCCGAGGCGATGAATTCCACGCTGCCCAGTTCCGGCAGATGGCGCGCTCCAAGCAGCCCTCCCGGCAGCGCCAGCAGCGGCAGCGGCAGGTGAAAGCCCATTTCAGCGGCCGGGCGCACCCATTCGATCTTCGGCAGTGGAATATCCTCGGCGCGCAGGCCCCAACGAAGGCGCAAGCCGTCGCGTTCGAGCGAATAGCTGGCATTGAGCAACGCATAGGCGCGGTAGGCCAACAGCGGAATGGGGAGATAGAAAATGACCGCCAGCAGCAGAAAAACGACAAACATAGCCCCCACTTGCTGCTGGAGGGCCAACACCAGGCAGACTGTGCCAGCCAGACCAAAGACCGCCAGCACGCTGGACAGGAAAATCAAACCGCGTTTCCGCGGCGGGTTAAAAACCGAAGCAGTGGTAAATGGCCGGCTGCTGTTCATCACCGGATCAGAGCACCTCGCGCAGCGCCTGGCAGACCAGGCCGACCTGTTCTTCGCTCATCACCCCCGAGAACGGCAGCGCCAGTCCGCGCGCGCCGAGATCCTCGGTAACCGGAAAATCGCCCGGCTGGTAGCCGAAACGTTCGACCATGTAGGGCTGCAAATGAATCGGCAGGAAGTACGGCCGCACCGGAATGCCGCGCTCTGCCAGCCGCTCAGCCAGCGCTTCACGGTCGACGCCGGGAGCGACGCGGATGACATAAACAAACCAGCTTACGCGCGTGGTGCTGGGCACCAGCTGCGGTATTTCAATGCCATCAATGCCCCCCAAGTGGCGGGCGTACCAATCCGCGGTGCACTGGCGTTTGTGCATCAGCTCATCCAGGCGAAGAAGCTGGGAAAGCCCGAGCGCGGCGCTGAGTTCATCCAGACGGTAGTTGTAGCCCAGGTGAGTATGCTGCAGCCAGGTGTCGCCAGGCGCACGGCCCTGGTTGCGCAGGGCGCGCATTCGGGTCGCGGCTGCCTCATCGTTTGTGACGATCATGCCGCCCTCGCCGGTGGTGATTTGCTTGTTGGGATAAAATCCAAAGACGCCGTAATTGCCTTCAAGACCGGCAGTGCGGCCCTTGTATTCCGCTCCCAGTGCCTCGCATGAATCTTCGATCAGTGGCAGGTTGTGTTTTGCAGCTGTCTGGCGCAAATGATCCCAATCGGCAGGTTGGCCGAAAACGTCCACGGCTAAAATGCCGTTCAACCGGCCGTGAACCGGCGCATTCAATCGGGGCAGCCAGCGTTTGGCCGCGGCGCTGCCCTCCGCCAGATCATGGGCTGCGTTGGATGTTTGTTCAACATCCATGTTGCCAGTGACCGGATCGATATCGACAAATACTGGGGTCGCGCCCTCAAACAGCAGGACGTTGCTGGATGCGACGAAGGAGAACGGAGTGGTAATGACCAGGTCGCCCAGGCCGATATCGGCGGCGCGGACGCATAAGTGCAGGCCAGCCGTGCCGGAGTTGACTCCTACTGCGTATCTCGCGCCTGTCAAACGGCAGAATGCCGCTTCAAATGCGTCGATCTTTGGGCCCATACTCAGGTTGGGCGTTTCGAGAACGGACATGACTGCCTGACGGTCGGCATCCGACAGATCGGGTGAGGACATGGGAACGATTGGGGGAATGCGTTTGCTCATGGGTTGATTTTACCGTTAAGCAAGTTTGAAACGGAAGGGTTTGAGCAGATCCGCATTGATTTTTCGAACAGCCTCGATTGTCTCAGCCAGCGGGACGATCCATTTTTCATCCCCTGATCGCAGTTTGAATTCCACACCGCCCTGTTGGAGGGAGCGTTCACTGACCGTCAAACGCAGCGGCAGACCGATCAGGTCGGCATCGTTGAACTTGATGCCGGCGCTTTCACTGCGGTCATCATAGAGCGGCTCGAGTCCGACAGCAGTCAGTTCGTTGACCAGACGCTCCGCCGTATCCAGCACGGGTTCATTCTTTCCGGTCAACGCCACCAGGTGCAGGGCAAAGGGGGCCACGCTGGCGGGCCAGAGGAGGCCTTTTTCATCATGATGTTCCTCGGCGACGCAGGCCAACAAACGCCCGACCCCGATACCGTAGGAGCCCATGATGACGGATTGCTCGCTGCCGTCCTCGGCGATAAATTTACAGTCCAGCGCGTCCGAATAGCGCGTACCGAGCTGAAAAATGTTGCCAACCTCCACACCGCGCGAGGAGCGCATCGCGGATCCACATTCCGGGCAGGAGGCACCTTCTCCGGCAGCCGCGATATCCCCAATACGGCTGGCGGTAAAATCGCGGCCGTAATTGACGTTGCGCAGATGGTAGCCGGGTTCATTGGCGCCGGCAACCAGGTTGGGCGACTGCGGAATAAGATCATCCGCAATGATCAGCACGCCGCGCAAGCCGACCGGAGATGCATAGCCAGCCTCAGCGCCGGTTACTTTGATCTCTTCAGGGGTGGCCGGGCGAAGGTCGCGCGCGCCAATCAGATTGGCAAGTTTTGTCTCGTTCACTTCCATATCGCCGCGTACCAACGCAAAGACGAACTGGCTGGCAATCTCGCCCTGCGGATCGGCCATTTCAGCCGTGTAAAAAACAGCCTTGGCGGTACGGCTGGCCGGGATTTTCAAGAAAGCGGCCAGTTCATCGATGCTGCTGGCGCCCGGCGTGGCAACTTTTTCCAGCGGCAGCGGACTCTCGACCGTCACGGCCGGGCGGGCGAAGCGTGCCACCTGCCGGTTGGCCGAATAACCGCAAGCATCGCAAAAGAGCAGCGTATCCTCGCCGATGGGGGTGAGGTACATGTATTCATGTGCCACCTTGCCGCCCATCATGCCGGTGTCTGATTTGACCGCCACCACAGGCAGGCCGCAGCGGCGGAAGATATTGAAATAGGCATCGTAATGCGCCTGGTACTGCTGCTCGAGACCCTTCCAGCTGGAATCGAGCGAATAGCTGTCCAGCATGGTAAATTCGCGTACCCGAATCAATCCGGCGCGCGGGCGGGGGTCATCGCGGAATTTGGTCTGAATGTGGTAAAGCAGGGCGGGAAGTTGACGGTAGGACTTGATCTCGCCGCGCACCAACTGGCCGACCACCTCTTCATGAGTCATTGCCAGCGCCATATCGTGATTGTTGCGGTCCTTGAAACGTCCCATCTCTGCGCCGATTTGAAACCAGCGGCCGCTTTCTTTCCAGATATCCGCCGATTGTACGACCGGCATGGTCATTTCCTGGCCGCCGATGGCGTTGATCTCTTCGCGCAGGATGGCTTCGATGCGAGTCAGGCTACGCCGCGCCAGCGGCAATGCACTGAAGATGCCGGCTGCCTGTTGGCGAATGAAACCGGCTCGCACCAGCAATTGATGGCTGGCAACTTCCACATCGGCGGGAGCGGCCCGCAGGGTCTGGCCGAAAAGACGCGATAATCGCATAGGGATCCTCCAGAAAACAGATCGATCGATGTTATTATACTTTGCGCCAGAGCAAGGACGTGAACTGGCCTTTGGATAGAATGGAAGTATAAAAAACAGATTATATTGGAGCGAAAATGGAAGAACTTACGCCCCGCATGCGGCGCGAACGCATCACCATCGATAAAATGATCGGCCTGTACTGCCGCGAGAACCATGACACCAACGGAGCGTTATGTGTTGAGTGCGCACGTTTGCAGGTTTACACGCACCAACGGCTTGAAAAGTGCGCCTTCGGCAGTGAAAAACCGACCTGTGCCAATTGCCCTGTCCATTGTTATCAATCCGCAATGCGCGAAAAAGTACGAACAGTGATGCGCTACTCTGGACCGCGGATGCTGATCCATCATCCGCTGCTCACTGTGCGGCACTTGCTGGACGGACGCAGACCAGCTCCACGGCTCAAGCGGCGCGGTTAGGTCTATTGAATAGGTTAATATAATAATTTGAACGAAAGGTCAGCCTAACAGGCTCACCCAGGTTGAAACGGAACGGTAGAGCGCGGGAGCCAGGACGCTGCCGCTCTTGCGTTGAATGTAGCCTAACAGCATACCCTGTAAAAAGCTCAAGCCCAAGTCGGGCAGGATTGAAAGAAGGGTCTGGCCGCCGGAAAGCCACATCGGCAGCCGCCAGAGGGCGAACAGGGCCGCGGTGAGCACCCAACCGGGCAGATCGCCAGCCCAGGCTGAAAGGCGGGGCTGCATATAACCCCGGAAGATGCTTTCTTCCAGCAGGCAAATCCCCAGCCAGTAAAGCAAAATCGTGATCTGTTCGGCCGGCAAGCCGCCGATGATGGCGCTGAACTTGTTGCGCAGAAAGATGGCCAGGATAGCCAGAGCCAGTCCAAATTGAAGACCCAGAGCCAGGTTGGCACGGCCCCAGCCTGCGCTTCGGATGGGCTGGCGGCGAATCAACAGGAAAGCCGCAAAGGGCAGAATGCTGAGCCCGGCCAATATCAAACTGGCTCGCAGACCCGTGCTGCCAGGTTTTGCATAATATATGGCTGCCAGGGCAAGGATGACGGCGAAACCAGCCAGCGAATAGAGCCCTTCGCGTTGCGGGAATACGAATTTAACCTCGTGCTTTGCGCGTGCCCGCGGACTGAGACCAAGCAGCATGGTGACAGCCACCACGCCAATATATTCAGCCGCCAACAGGATCAATTCGCTGCGGTTCAAGACGTTTCCTGGCTTTCCTGATCAGCAGGAGTTGGCTCATCATTTTCGCCAGCGGGCTGATCTTGTTCCAGGTCCAGTTCGACCTTTTCTTCCATGCGCACCTGCCCGCGCAGAAATGCGCCTTCTTCAGTTGAAAAAGCGGTCACGGTGACATCCCCCCAAACGCGGCCGGTGGAGCGGATCTCCAATTTTTCAGCAGTGACATTACCGCGCACAGCTCCTGCAACGATAACCGTGTTGGCGCGCAAGTTCTCGCAGGTGATGCGGCCGGTTTCGCCGATCACAACCATGCCGCGAATGGCAATTTCGCCTTCATAGGCACCTTCAATGCGCACGCCGCCGCTGCCGCGCAAGTTCCCTTGCCAGTTAATGCCGGGTCCCAACACGGATGTCACCCGCTCGGAAGGTGTGATGCTGGTGGGAAGCGGCTGAGTATTTTTGCGAAACATGCCTTTTCCTCCTGTCTGGCCAAGATTAATTCTACTCGATAACTGGACAGCGTGTTGGAAATCTAGTTCACGGTGAGACCAGGGGATCCCAGCTTGAATTCTGATTGGATGGGTGTATAATTCAGGGTTGAGTTAGATCGTTCAGGTACGTGAAAGGTAATGAAGAATGCCGATTTATACTTACCGGTGTGCGAATTGCGGCGTGCAATTCGAAAAAACCCAAAAATTTAGCGACCAACCTCTACAGCGGTGCCCTGAGTGCGGGAAGAAAACCCTGAACAAAGTGTACCAGCCAGTTGGCATCGTCTTTAAAGGTTCGGGTTTTTACGCCACAGATCACCGTTCACCTTCCGGTTCCAGCCGGGCGTCCAGCCACAACGAAGCTAAAGAGAACGGCACGGATGCCAAACCGGCTGAAACCAAATCTGAATCGCCGTCAAAACCGGTAGAGTCAAAGGACAGCGACAAATCGTAATTACAGCCTGCCAACCTGGTTGCACAGAACGCCGTCCGGAGTGGTTTCCCGGCCGGTTTTTTGATTGTTCGAAAACGGCAAAGGTTGCCTTGGCGGGGTAAACCGGGTAGAATCAGTCCTGTTCGGAGGAATGAGCAAGATGTCAAAGCAAGACTCAAGCCGGCGTGGAAACGCCATAACCAATAATGAGCCCCGCAAGAGCTGGCAGCAGAAAGTATTCATCATCCTTTCCGTACTGCTTATCATTTCGTGGATCGCCGCGTTAATTATTACGCTGTAATCTATTACTAATCAAAATAGGACGCGCGGACGCTGTCAAAAGCGTCCGTTCTTCATTTACGCATGATACAATTCGGCTTATGAAACGGTGGCAATTCTGGCTGGGCATTCTTATCAGCGCTGTCTTTCTCTATTTGACGCTGAAAGGGATGCACCTGAATGAATTCTGGCAGACGCTGAAAACCGCCAAATACTGGTGGCTGCTGCCAGGAGTGGCGGTTTATTTCATCGGGGTATGGGTGCGCTCCTGGCGCTGGCATTACATGCTACGGCCGTTGAAAAAAATTTCAACCCGCAAGATGTTCCCGATCGTGGCCATTGGTTATATGGGCAATAATATTTATCCTGCCCGGGCAGGTGAATTGCTGCGCGCCGCGATGCTCAAGCAACGAGAGGGGGTTCCCATTTCGGCTTCGCTGGCAACCGTGATCGTAGAACGGATATTTGACGGCGTGGTGATGCTGGCGTTCGTTTTTCTCAATTTACCTGAGCTAGCGCGCTTGACGCAAAATTCAGGTGTGGTGGGTACCCTGAACATTCGAGACGTCGCCATTATTGGCGCAGTTGTTTTCATTGGCGCCTTGTTGGCTTTTTTGCTGGCCGCCATGTTTCCCAGGATTACTGAACGCATTGCCAACTGGTTCATTGACCGGCTGGTTCCGCTGCGTTTGCGCGAAAAAACCCGCGACCTGACACTGCGTTTCCTTACCGGATTGGAGAGCTTGCGCTCGCCCCTGGATGCACTGATGATCTTCGTTACAACGGTGATTATCTGGCTGCTCGAAACAGCCAAATACTGGTTTGTCATGCATGCCTTCCCTTTTACAGTCAGTTTTTTCGCCTTGATGTTGATGAACGGCATTGTCAACCTGACGACCACTTTGCCCTCAGCACCCGGATACGTGGGGACGTTCGATGCCCCGGGAATTGCATTGCTGGTTGCTTATAACGTGCCCCAGGCAATCGCCGCCGGTTACACGCTGGTGCTGCATGCCGCGTTGTGGTTTCCGATTACCGTACTGGGGGCCTATTATTATCTGCGCCAGCCATTGCGTTGGGGAAAACAAATTCAGACGTTGCGCGGCGAGGCTTAACCCCTGCGCATCTTGACTAAGGAGCGGATATGAAAATCGCCATAATTGGCGCCGGCATTGGCGGCATGGCTGCTGCCCGCGATTTCCTTGACGCCGGGCATGAGGTCACAATACTAGAAGCTGCCGACCATGTCGGCGGACTGGCCGCCGGCTTCAAGGAACCGACCTGGAATTGGTCAGTGGAGCGTTTTTACCACCACTGGTTCCAGAGCGATTCCGCCATGTTGGGGCTGATTCGCGAATTGGGCTGGGAAAACCGGGTGATCTTTCCACGACCTTATACGGTCATGTATCACCAAGGCAAGTTTTATCCTTTTGATTCGATACCCGCGGCAATCCTGTATCCGGGCCTGGGGTGGGGCATCAACAAGGTGCGCTTTGGGCTGGTCGGCCTGTACTTGCGATTAACCAATGATTGGAAACCGCTTGAGCGCTTTACTGTGGATGAATGGATGCGTAAATGGGCCGGCGATAAGGTCTATGAAGAAATGTGGGAACCCATGCTGGTGGGGAAATTTGGCGAGCGTTACGCCAAGGAAGTGAATATGGCCTGGTTGTGGGCCCGGTTGAAATCACGTACCACTCGCCTGGGTACCTACCAGGGCGGTTTTCAACAATTTTCCGATGACCTGGCAGAGGTGCTCCGCCAAAACGGTGCCAATATCCGTTTATCAACCGCTGTGGAACACATCGAGGTGCTGCCGGGAGGTGGGCTTGCCGTGAGCGTTAGCGGCTCAGGAGTGGAGCATTATGACCGGGTGCTCTCGACGGTATCTCCGGCATTGATGGCACGCATGGCACCCTCGCTGGCGCCAGATTACCTGCAAGGGCTGCTTAACCTGAAAAGCCTGGGGGCCGTCGTGATGGTGCTGGCGTTGCGCCACAAACTCTCTGATAAAGGTTACTACTGGTACAATTTGCCCAAGAACGCAGGTTTTCCTTTCCTGGCATTGGTCGAGCATACAAATTTTCTTCCCGCTGAGAATTACGGCGGCGATCATATTGTCTATTGTGGCGACTATCTGGAAAACGATCATGAGTATTTCAAACTAAGTCCCGAGGAACTGCTTCAGCGCTTTCTGCCAGGCCTGGCGCGGGTCAACCCGAATTTTTCGCCGGATTGGGTGCGAAAAAGTTGGGTCTGGAAAACGAACTACGCCCAACCGGTGCCGCTCTTGAACCATTCTAAAAATATCCCCGGTTTGAAAACTCCAATTGCTGGATTATATTACGCCAGCATGAGCCAGGTTTATCCATGGGACCGGGGAACGAACTATGCCGTGAAAGTGGCGCGCGAGGCGGCAAAGCAAATTTTGACCGAAAACTAACCGGTTTCAGCAAGAATTTTTACCAACCTTAAGAACCTTAAATCTATTAATCTTAGGCTTCCACGAAACCAGTCAGCGAAGTGCCAGAATCGACCGTTTAGAATTGGTTCTGCCATTTTCAAAACCCGAGGAAATTTTTAGACCAATACCCCCAAGGGTGGAACTATACGCTGATTGGAATTTATGACCCGTATATATGGGGGTATCTAGTCCATCGAAACCGCACAAATGCGGCAGAACGAGTCAATGGAACACAGTCTTAAATTTTAGATATTCCCCTTATTCCTTAAGATGAGAAGGCTTAAAGAATCAAACATTTTTAGGCGAGCGTAGGCTAGACAACTTGTTTTTTTTCATTTCTATCTGTTAGAATGTCTTTACTTGAGGGAGGAAGAAACCTCAAGGTTTTGAACTGATTTGAATTCCCGGTGCCAACAAACACCGACAACAACTGAGGTGCACGAATTTTCCCACTGCTGATTGCAGTGGGCTTCTGTCCCTGCTGCTCTTTAGGGTCAGCCGGACCAATGATGCTACATCGAGGGAGGTTGTTTTGGTAATGAATGCTGAACAAGCCTGGCAGGCAACATTAAGTCAACTTCAAACTGAAATGCCAAAGGCCTCCTTTGATACCTGGGTTCGCAGCGCCGAACTAGTACGCTATCAGGAAAACCTTTTTGTAGTGGGCGTGCACAATGCCTATGCCCGTGACTGGTTGGATGACCGCCTGGGCGCATCGATGACCCGTTTGCTCTCGGGTATGATGGGCGCTCCGCAGGAAGTACAGTTTAATGTCTGGCATAAGGAAATTGATAATACTCGTTCGTCTGAACCAATCGAGGTCCGGCCGTCCGAACCGGCCCGGCAAAGCACGAATATTAATTCACGCTATACCTTTGATAATTTCGTAGTCGGCAGCAGCAACCGCATGGCCCATGCTGCCAGCCTGGCTGTTGCCGAGAGCCCGGCCCACGCTTACAACCCATTGTTTCTCTATGGAGGCGTCGGCCAGGGTAAGACCCATCTATTGCATGCCATCGGCAACAGCGCCCTTCAAAAAGGGTTGCAGGTGCTGTATGTATCCTCTGAAGAGTTTGCAAACGAATTAATCAATTCAATCCGCACACATACCACCCAGGATTTCCGGGACCGCTACCGCAGCATTGACGTGCTATTAATTGACGACATTCAATTCATCGCTGGCAAGGAATCGACTCAGGAAGAGTTTTTTCATACATTTAATACCCTGCACAGTCAGGATAAACAAATTGTCATTTCATCGGACCGTCCGCCCAAGGCGATGTCGACACTTGAAGACCGGCTGCGATCACGCTTTGAGTGGGGATTGACTGTAGATATTCAACCTGCCGATCTTGAGATGCGGACGGCGATCCTGCGTAGCAAGGCTGAACGCTCCAACCGTCAGGTGCCATCCGAAATACTCGATTCAATTGCACGGCAAATTCAATCCAATATCCGCGAACTGGAAGGTGCACTTACGCGCGTACTGGCTTATGCTGAATTGAGCGGCAAAGCATTAACGTTGGACCTAGTGCAAATTGCGTTAGTCGATTTGCTGCCGCAGCGCAGTTCGCTGGAGCCGCGCCAGGTGCTCAAGGTGGTGGCATCGGCCTTTGGTTTATCCACTGAACGGCTGCTGGGACGCGACCGCTCGCGTGAGGTGGCGCTGCCGCGGCAAGTAGCCATGTATATTCTGCGGGAAGAAGAGAATATTTCGTTGCCTCAGATCGGGGAAGCCATGGGCGGGCGGGATCACACGACCGTGATGTACGCTTGCGAGAAAGTGGCTGATATGATGGAACGCGACGATCGATTGCGCCGTCAGGTACTGCAAATCCGCGAGCAGTTATACAGCCGCGCTGCTGCGGCTTAAGCAGCCAGAAAATATCTAAAGCGCTCATCCATCATTATGACTATTACTAATATAGAAGAGACTAACCGGTTTCGCCCGGTCAGTCCCTTCAGGCCCATCCCCGCAGGAAAGCGGCGGATTCACAAAAATGTATAGTTACATTATAACAAGTAAACACTTTTTATCCAGTGGACAATCTTAAAATATTCATCCCGAGCTAAGAAATTTAGGCTCGGGATGAGGGAATTCCTAAACAACACCGTTATTGTGCCAGCGTTTTGGCCATTTCGACGTATTCGGTTGACAGAGTCTTGCGGTTGCTGACGACCATTTGCAATGGTACAGGTACCATATCATGTCCATCCAGCCCAACCATCACATTCGCCTGCCCGTTGAGCAGGAATTGCACAGCATGGTAGCCAAAACGGGAAGCCAGCAAGCGGTCGAAAGCGGATGGTTTGCCGCCGCGCTGAATGTGCCCAAGGATGGTGACGCGCATGGTGAAGCCGATATCCATGGCGTTGATTAATTCCGCCAGTTCATTGGTATGCGGTACATGGCCTTCGGCGACCACCACAATCGCGTGAGTTTTGCCGCGCAGGTAGGCATGTTCAATGGTTTTTGCCACAAGTTCTACCGGCACGCTTTCTTCTGGAATCAGCACCATTTCGGCTCCGGCGATGATACCCGCCTGCACGGCCAGGTAACCGGATTCGCGGCCCATTGTCTCGATTAGAAAGGCACGGTTGTGAGAGGATGCAGTGTCGCGCAGCTTGTCGATGGCATCCACAATCGTATTCAGGGCTGTATCTACGCCGATGCACATATCGGTGCCGTAAATATCATTATCAATGCTGCCAGGGATGCCAATGACGGGAATTCCCAGTTCGGCGAGCTTTTAACCGCCGGTCAATGAACCGTCGCCGCCGATGATGACCAGGGCATCAATTTCTGCGTTGCTCATCTGTCGAATGGCTTCACGCTGGCCATGCGGTTCGCGAAATTCTTCGCTGCGTGCCGTATGTAAAATGGTTCCGCCGCGAAGTAGTATGCCGCCCACGTCACGGGCACCCATCGGGTGAAAACGCCCATGAATCAACCCTTCAAAACCGTCTTCAACCCCCATCACGCGAAGGTTATTGGCCAGCGCAGTGCGAACGACTGCGCGAATACATGGATTCATCCCGGGGGCATCACCACCCGAGGTGACCACCCCGATCGTCTTGATTAATTTTTCAGTTACCATACCAGAAACCTATATTTCTATTGAAGTTTAATATTCTCCACCCGGACGTTGTCTTCGCCGACGATCGCATTTAATTCGCGAAGAAGGTCAGAGCTCAGGCCGGTGGTATCATTCGGAAATTCGAGCAAGAAATGCTTGCCATTTTCAAAAATTCGCAGGGCAAATTTATCCCGCCCTGGGCAGGAAGTTAACACACCAAGAACGCGCCGCATGCGGCGCACATCCCGTTGCCGGTCGCCGCCCGAGCGCAGTACGACGGTGATCATGCGCAATTCGCCGCTGTCGCCAGAAATGCTGCTCGTACGTTCGGCGGGCGGCATGATGTACTGAATCGGTGTGGTAGGCACGCTCGCAGCAGGTACCGGTAAAATGGTGGATTTTTCAGCAGCAACCACCGCCGGCGCCGGCATATCCAGCGGGACGCGGGTCTCGGCCGGTTTACTTGGGTCAATGGACTTGACGGAATCTTTCGGTTGGGTTGTTACCCCGGAGGATTTTTGCTGGGGGGTAGCCTGCCATTTTTCCTCGGAAGGCGGAGGCACCGGATACAGATGCCAGTCATCCGGTTCGGGCGGCATTGGAATGCTGAATTCTTCGTCAGTCACCCATTCATCCGGCTGGGTCGAAATGGATAATTTTCCCGAAGAATCAGCAATTATTGGATGTTTGGCGGTTTCCTCAATGGCTGGCTCGGTTGAGCCGTAATCATAGCTGGTGGAGGCATAACTGCCATAATCGTAACTGTTGCTTTCCGCTGCGGCTGGTTCTAATTTCTCACGGGTAAGTTTGTCGACCAGGATTTTGGGATCGCCGTTTTCAGCATCCACCTTGCCTTCGGCAATCAATATGGCATCCACAGCCAACAAATGGTTAAATCTTTCCCAGGTCCGCGGGAAAAGCACCAGTTCGATGGCACCCTGGGTATCTTCAAGCGTGGCAAAGCCCATCAACTTGCCATCTTTTGTCTGGTGCTGGCGAAAACGGGTAACCATGCCCGCCACGATGATTTTGTCTTTTTTGCCCACATCGTTCAGTTGTGTCGAAAAGTGAGTAATTTTGTTGCGCAACGCAGACATGTAAGGGGTCATGGGGTGATCGGATACGTAAAGGCCGATCAACTCCCGTTCCCATTCCAATTGTTCGCGGCGGTCGGGCGCGTCTGCCGCTGGCAGGATGATTTCTTCTTCGATACCGCCAATCGACCCAAAGAAACTGAGTTGCCCGCATTCAATGGCCCGGAAATGGCTGGAACTGACCGAAATAATCCTGTCAAGTGCTTCAAGCAATGGACGCCGTTGGCCAAAGCTATCCATGGCGCCCACCCTGACCAGGCATTCCAATGCACGTTTTCCAACTGCGCGCATGTCCACCCGGCGGGCAAAATCGTTTATATCCTTGAACGGACCACTTTGTTTGCATGTCTGCAGGATCAAATCTACTGCACCCTGGCCAACATTCTTGATTGCGCCCAGGCCAAAACGGATGGCCGGCCTTTTTTCTGGACGGTCTTCAATCTCGAAGTCCCACCGGCTGAAATTGACGTCAGGAGCCAGCACTTCAATGCCCATCGAGCGGCAATCGCCAATATAGAACGCAACCTTTGCAGTCTCATTCTTAGAGGCTGACAGCAAGGCAGTCATAAATTCCTCGGGGTAATGCGCTTTCAGGTATGCGGTTTGCACGGCTATAACGCCATAGTCGGCCGCATGCGATTTATTAAAGCCGTACCGGGCAAACTCTTCCCAATCAGTAAAGATGATTTCTCCCGTTTCTTTCGAGATGCCATTTGCAACCGCGCCTTTGATGAATTTGTCGCGGTGCAATTCCAGTTTCTCTTTCTGCTTTTTTGAAATCGCTTTCCGGAGTTCATCTGCTTCGGAGAGCGTGTATCCAGCCAGATCGACAGCCGCCCGCATGATCTGTTCCTGATAAATCGGTATGCCAAAGGTTTCCTGGAAAATCGGTTCGAGCAGAGGATGGCTGAAAGAAACGGGTTCCTCGCCGTGCATGCGTTTGATGTAGGATGGGATAAATTCCAATGGACCCGGGCGGTAAAGCGCAACCATGGCAATCACGTTATCCAGATTGCGCGGTTTCATTTGAGTGATATAGCGGGTCATCCCCGTGCCTTCCAGCTGGAAGACGCCGGCGGTGTGTCCATGTCCGATCAATTCAAATGTGGCGGGATCATCGATGGGAATGTTGTTCAAATTAAAGTCAATTTGATGCCGTTGGCGGATCAAGGCGCAGGCCCGCTGCATGACTGTCAGGGTCACCAACCCAAGGAAATCGACCTTGAGTAAGCCCTGGTTTTCAACAATTGACATCTCAAACTGCACCACCGTTTTGATGGGACTGTCTTCGGAGCCGCTGGTGGGGCGGTGCAGGGGGGCATAATCGACGATTGGTCTGTCGGTGATAACCACGCCGGCGGCATGCGTACCGGCATTTCGAATGCAGCCTTCCATGCCGCTGGCGGTATCGATCAAATCCTTCAGGTATTCGGCACTGTCATAAGCCTGTTTAAATTCGGGTAGAGTCTCAAGGGCTTCCTGAATGGAAATCGTCTTATTTGGGGCGGTGGAAATAAGCTTGGTAACACGATCCACTTCGCTTAGCGGTATGTCCATGACACGGCCGACATCGCGGATGGCGCCTTTTGCACCCATTGTGCCAAAGGTGATGATCTGGGCAACTTTATCGACCCCGTATTTTTGAGCGCAATACGACATCACCTCGGAACGGCGGTCATCTTGAAAATCAAGGTCGATATCTGGCATGGAAATCCGGCCTGGATTGAGGAAGCGTTCGAAGATCAGACCATGTTGGAGGGGTTCGAGGGCGGTTATATCGAGCGTGTATGCGACAATTGATCCGGCCCCGGACCCCCGCACGTTGTACCAGATGCCGGATTCGCGAGAATGGCGGCAAAGATCCCAAACAATCAGGAAATAAGCATCGAAACCCATACTGTGAATGACTGAAAGTTCATATTCCAGCCTCTCACGCACTTTTGGGTCTTCGGCGTGGTCGCCGTAATGACGGTGCAAACCTTCTTCGCACAGCTTGCGCAGGTAGGTTTCTGTTGTAAAGCCTCCCGGCACATCCATGATCGGCAGGTGGTATCCCCTGGGCGTAAGATCGACATTACAGCGGTCAGCAATGAGGAGCGTGTTGGAAAGTGATTCAGGCACTTCACTGAAAAGCGTGTGCATTTCTTCTGGAGAGCGTAAATAATAAGTGTTATCGCTCATACGGAAGCGGTTCGGATCGCTGAGCAGTGAACCAGTTTGAATGGCCAGCAAGATATCCTGCAAGCGCGCATCTTCCGGATTGATATAGTGCGCATCATTGGTGGCCACGAAGTGGGCATTGTAGCGTTTTCCCAGGCGCAATAACGCCTGGTTGATTGTGGCCAATTCCTTGATATTGTGCTGCTGTAATTCTAAAAAGAAACGGTCGGGCCCAAAAACTGAATAATACCAGTCCAGCTTTTCAGCGGCGGCGGTTTCGCCACGTTCGATGATCAGCCGGGGAATTTCAGCAGCCATGCACCCGGAGGTGGCAATCAGACCATCTGAATGGGCGGCCAGATAATCTTTGTCGATGCGGGGATTGTAATAAAAACCTTCCAGCTGGGCAGCGCTGGCAATTTGAAGCAAGTTCTGATAGCCAATTTCGTTTTCAGCCAGCAACAGCATATGGTAGGCGTGCTTATCCAGTTTGGGGTCGCGTTCGCCCATCTGGCGCGGCGCCAAATACGATTCCAATCCAATGATGGGCTTGATTCCTGCGGCTGTGGCTGCATTGAAAAAATCGACCACCCCGAACATGGTGCCGTGATCGGTGATCGCGACGGCGGGCATCTCCATTTCCTTGGCGCGTTTGACCAGCTTCTTAACGTTGCTAAAACCGTCGAGGAGGGAATATTCAGTGTGGACATGGAGATGGACAAATGACATAATCGATGGCCGATGCTGCCAAATTATAGCACGTGTGGCCGGTCTGGCTCGATGAGAACCCTTAAAAGATCACGGCGCCAATGATGTTTTAAGAACCGGCGCCGTGTTTGAGGTCTTGATAATAATTGATTGGTGTGTTTCTACCACCATAAACGGAACCAGGTTGAGGCTTCCGCGACTTCTCCATGATAACTGGTGGTGATTAAAATCCGTACGATTTGATTGGCATCAAAACTGCCGCTGTTGATTTCCATCTGGCTGATGCCGTCGGCATTTGTGTCGGATGGCCGGTAAATGCCAGTCGTGCCATCCGGCCAGAAGATTTCAACCTTTACCATGGCTCCCGAGACGGGTTTGAGCGATTTGTCCAACACGATTATCGAAATGGTCTGTTGGCTGTTCGCTGGCAGCAACGGGCGCGCAACAAAAGCATAGGCAGAGGGTTGCGTCAGCTGGCTGGCGATGTTGGCATTCTGGTTGGGCAGCAGGCGGCTGCTATCTCCAAGCGTACGGTCGTAATGGATCCGCCCCAGGTCAGCGACGCCGACGCGCTGGCCGGATGGTTTTTCAGGCCGCCATTCCAACCGCGAATACTCGAAATTCTGAATGATGCGTCCCTGGTAAAGCAGTGCTTCTGAAATGGGTTCGCCCAGGTAGCGAGCGCCATTGTTGCCGTCATAGAATTGAAGAAAGGCATAGCAGACAGGATAGCCGTTAATCGTCCGGCAAGCCGGACCGTCGTTGGGAAAATCTGCACGCGGCGCCTGGTCGTCCTTCAAATCCTCGCCTAATAAGGCAAGTTGTACCTGTTCTCCGGAACCACCCCGAACAAGATCCAAACGGACTTTTTGGAAATATTGCACGCGTATGTGCGTGATGGGATGCTCAAATTCGTCGGTTATTGGATAACCAAAAAGAAGCAGCGGATCATCGGCGCTGAGGAAGAACTTCAAGAATTCTCCACGGACCGTATGACCCGTTTCCTGAAAGAATAATTCCTCTTCAGGTTGTGCGTGGCTGATGCCGGTAAACCCTGGCAACAGAAACAACGCTAATACCAAAGATATTAATAGATTTCTCCCCTTCATAGGAATTATTATACGCATGTTTTCACGAAAGACAACATGTAGTTTGATCCACTTTTCACGAATCGGTTCGGTTCATTGGAGCATTGTGTCTGATTCCGAGCCTTCCAAAGGTTTTAAATGCGAAAAACCGCTGAATTATGCAGAATTCACGCAAAAAGTGTTCCAATTGCCGCGGGTTAACCAATTGCCTTACAGAATTGTAAGGTGAAAAATTTTAAACATTCGCGTCATTTGCCTGCTGACATAGTGACGAATTGCTTAATCGGAGGGAACCCCAATGCGCGGTATAATGAAAAATGATCTCAAACCTGAATGGAGATGATGATGGCTGAACGAAAAATCCGCGTTTTAGTTGCCAAACCTGGGCTGGATGGACATGACCGCGGCGCTAAAGTGGTTGCGCGTGCATTACGCGATGCGGGCATGGAAGTGATTTACACCGGCCTGCGCCAAACGCCTGAGATGATTGCTGAGGCAGCGCTACATGAAGATGTCGATGCAGTTGGACTTTCAATCCTTTCAGGAGCGCACATGGCTTTGGTCCCGCGGGTTTTGGAACTGATGCGCGCCAACGGCCAGGGCGATGTCTGCTTTTTTGTGGGCGGTATCGTTCCTGAGACCGATGTAAAACCGCTGATGAATATGGGGGTGATGGCCATATACGGTCCCGGCACACCGAGCAGTAAATATATTTCCGATATTCGCGCTGCTGTGCTGGGCGAACCTGTGGCCTGATCAGGCGGTCTTGATGAATTTGGTTGAAGGTGTGCTGGCAGGTGACCGACTGGCAATTGCCAGGCTGATCACTCAAGTTGAAAATGACACGCCTGAAGGGCGCGATGCGCTTAACAGGCTCTTTTCACATACCGGCCGGGCACACTTGATTGGCATAACTGGTTCACCCGGGACCGGGAAATCGTCACTGGTAAATCAGATTGCCCACGCTTACCGCAATCCGGCCAATGGAACACAGCCCTGCAAGGTGGCCGTCGTGGCAATCGATCCTTCCAGCCCGTTTACCGGCGGGGCATTGTTGGGCGACCGGGTGCGTATGCGGGATTTAGCCGGCGATACGGGTGTTTTCGTCAGGTCGATGGCATCGCGCGGTGCACTGGGCGGGCTGGCACGCAGCACTGCGGCGGTGGTACAGGTTTTGGATGCGGCCGGGTTTGAAAAAATACTTATTGAAACCGTTGGCGCGGGACAATCGGAAGTCGATATTGCCCGCCTTGCTCACACCACGCTGGTGGTCGAAGCCCCCGGTTTGGGCGATGACATACAAGCCATCAAGGCTGGAATTTTGGAAATTGCCGATATTCTGGTGGTGAACAAGGCCGACCGGCCAGGCGTCGAGAATACTGAACGCGCATTGCGCTCGATGCTTGAACTGGCCCATCCCGAACGGATGAAGTCGATTAGTTGCGGCAGGGGCGGACGCGGCAATAAACCCAAAGAGAGCACCCTGGAACCGCTAAATAGTGACATCTGGATTCCGCCTGTCCTTCGTACGGTCGCAACTCAGGGTGGAGGCATTAACGAATTAATGACCGCCATTGACCGCCATGTGGCTTACCTGCGTGAAACTGGAGAATGGCGGGAACGCGAACGGGAGCGCCTCCAGGATGAATTGAATCACTTGCTGCAAGCCATACTGGTGGCACACTGGCGCGAAGGCGTCAGCGATTCTGAATTGCAGGGCATGGTCTCACGCTTGCAAGACCGGGCACTGTCCCCGTTACAGGCTGCCGAGCAGTTATTGGATTTGGAGAAAATTCCGCTTATTTAGTTAATAACACCCCGCCAAAGGGTGGCATTTTGGAGGAGAGGGTAGGAAAGCCTTATGGAACGGACATTTATCGCTGATCTTCGTCAGCATATCGGAGAAGAAGTCAAGATTCAAGGCTGGTTGCAGGTGTTGCGCGACCAGAAGAAGATGCAATTCCTAATTATGCGCGATACCACCGGCTCTGCCCAGGTGGCGTTTTGGAAAGGAAATGACGCTGCACTGGCTGAACGAATTTCCACATTAACTACTGAAAGCGCTTTGACGATTGTTGGCACGGTCATCGATAACCCGGTGGTAAAACTTGGTGGTCTGGAAATTCAATTGGCTTCGGTTGACGTCAACAACCTGGCCGAGTCGCCCATGCCATTCGAACCATATGGCGACACGCTCCCGCAGCTGGATTTCCGCCAGGATTGGCGGTATCTTGATCTGCGCCGGAAGGAAAGTCTGCTGCTCTTCCAGGTGCAAACGACAGCTGAAGCGGCCATGCGGGAATACTGGCTGAACAATCAGTTTATTGAAATTCATACCCCCAAAATCATCAGTACGCCCAGCGAGAGCGGCGCGGAACTTTTCACCGTTGATTATTTTGAGCGAAAAGCTTACCTGGCACAGTCGCCGCAGTTTTACAAACAAATGGCCATGGCTGCCGGTTTTGAGCGTGCCTTTGAAATTGGCCCGGTTTTCCGCGCTGATCCGTCCTTTACCTCGCGCCATATGACCGAGTTCACCGGTGTGGATGCCGAAATTTCCTGGATCGATTCGCATGAAGACGTGATGAGCATGCAGGAACGCTGGTTGAACCATGTTTATCAGCGCGTCAAAGACACGCTTGGTGAGCAGATCAAGGAAGTGTTCAACCATGAGATTATTGTTCCAAAGCTGCCGTTCCCGCGCATCCCCATGGCTGGAGCGGTTGAAATTCTCAAGCAACGCGGCTATCAACTACCTCCCGATAAGAAGGGCGATATTGATCCCGCTGGCGAACGCGAAATTGGTGCTTACGTAAAGGAAAAATACGACCACGAATTTGTCTATTTGACTGACTGGCCGATTGCAGTGCGCCCGTTTTACCACATGCGCTTTCCAGATAACCCCGGTCTGACCCGCAGCTATGACCTGATAGCCTGTGGTCTTGAAATCACTACCGGCGCCCAGCGCGAGCACCGCCCCGATATATTGGCCAAACAAGCGCTTGAAAAGGGTTTGCACCTCGAGCCCATTCAGTTCTACCTGGATTTCTTCCGCTTCGGCTGCCCGCCGCACGGTGGATTTGGCCTGGGGCTCTCCCGTTTGTTGATGGTGATGCTCGGGCTCAACAATATCCGTGAGACCGTTTTCCTCTTTCGAGGTCCCACCCGCTTGACACCGTAAAACCCGAATACTTCCCTGAGGTTGCCTCTCTCAGGGAAGTGCCTTTTTCTGCAAAGGATGCGCCAACGATGATCATCGGCCAAAATATTCGATTGAGGGCGATTGAACGGCAGGATTTACCGCATTTTGTGGAATGGTTGAACGATCCAGAAGTGCGTAGAAATTTGCTGGTGAATGTGCCGCTATCTCAAGCGCAGGAAGATGGCTGGTTTGAGCGGGTACTAAGCCGCCCGCTGGAAGAACAGCCACTCGCGATTGAAGTGAACACCCCGGAAGGCTGGCAAATGGTGGGCAATTGCGGCCTGTTTGACCTGGATTGGCGAAATCGCAGTGCTGAAATCGGTATTTTTATTGGCGACAAACGCTTCTGGAATAAAGGGTATGGCACAGAAGCCATGCGTTTGATGGCTGGCTATGGATTTGGATCCCTGAACCTATATCGCATCTATCTTCGTGTTTTCGAAACCAACCCGCGCGGCATCCACTGCTATGAAAAAGCCGGTTTCATTCATGAAGGCCGCTTGCGGCAGGCGGAATTTCAAGATGGAAAATATATTGACCTGTTGGTGATGAGCGTGCTCCGTTCGGAATGGTCTGATCGAGAATCTGAATCGAAAAAGGTTGAATGAAAATGCCCTCTACAATTCGTTTTCGACACGAGCGTATGAATTTTGGGGATGTCAAGGTGTATGCTGGCACTGCATGCCCCGACCTGGCCAACAGCGTTGCGAATTATCTAAATGTCCAGTTATGCGACCGGGAAGTGGTGACCTTTCCCAACGATAATTTATTTGTAAAACTGCATTCCAGCGTGCGCGGCCAGGATTGTTATGTCATTCAAACTACCTCCGCACCGGTTCACCGCAACTTGATGGAATTATTGATCATGATCCAGACCCTGCGGCTCGACTCCGCCGCGCGCATCACGGCCGTCATTCCATACCTTTGCTATGCCCGGTCGGATAAGAAGGACCAGCCGCGCATTCCCATTACTGCACGGCTTGTGGCGGATATGATCGAAGTGGCTGGCGCGGACCGTTATATCATGATGGATTTGCATGCTGGCCAGATTCAAGGGTTCTTTTCCATTCCAGGGGATGTATTGACCGCATTTTACATTCACATCGATTATCTGCGGTCGATCAAGGAGCACATGCATCTACCTGTCGTGGTAACGGCCGACCTGGGTTTTGCCAAGAAAGCACGCAATTATGCTGCCGCACTAAACGTCCCCCTTTCCTTCATTGAAAAGCGCCGCATGGGCAACGATGCCAAAGCCCAGGCGCTGACTTTGATCGGCGATGTCTATGAACGCGATGCTATCATCGTGGATGACGAAGTGGATACTGGAGGTTCCATCGTACAGGCTGTGAATCTTGTGAAGGATAATGGGGCGCGAAACGTTTACGTCATTTTTGTTCACCCGGTCCTGTCAGCCAATGCAGCTGAAAAGTTGGCTGCTTTGCCAGTGACCGAGTATATCGCAACAGATACGATACCAATCTCCGTCGAAAAGCGCGCGTTGTTTGGCGACCGCCTGCGAATTCTATCCGTTGCGCCATTGCTTGGTGAAGTGATCCGCCGTGCCAATGAAGGCCGCAGCGTGGGCGAACTTTTCAACGAATAACTCTTTTCATCAGCGTAACGATATCCACAAAACAAAACATGCCGGAACTGCCAGAAGTCGAAACCATTGTCAGGGCGCTGCGAGACGGGGGACGCGGGGGGCCGTCCATCCTGGGAAAACATGTGCGGTCTGCCGATTTGTTGTGGGAACGAACTCTGGCTGAACCTCAGCGCCCGCTTTTCGAAGCGCGTTTACCGGGTCAGGTAGTCCTCAACGTTAGCCGGCGCGGAAAATTCATCATTCTTCAACTCAGCCAGGACGCCATGCTCATTCATTTACGAATGAGCGGTGATTTACGGGTTGAATCAGGGGGCGAATTGCTGCCGCATGACCGCATGGCATTGAATTTCACCGATGGCTCACGATTGGCATTCAATGATGCGCGGAAATTCGGGCGTGTCTGGTTGGTTGAAGATCCAAATCTCATTACCGGAGAATTAGGTCCTGAGCCATTTGATCCAAATTTGACATCAGAGGTTTTTTATCGGCGGCTCAACTTTCACCGCCGGCAAATAAAACCGCTTTTGCTCGACCAAAAATTCCTCGCCGGCGTTGGCAACATTTACAGCGATGAGGCTCTGCATCTGGCGAAAATTCACCCGATGCAGAATTCTAATGATATTAGTCCTGAACAGGCAGATTGTCTGCTTATGGCTGTGCGCGCCGTGCTTTCGGAAGGAATTCGCAGCCATGGCGCCAGTATCGATTGGGTTTATCGCGGTGGAGATTTTCAGAATACGTTTCGGGCATATGGGCGCACTGGGTTGCCCTGCCCGGTTTGTGGCACACCAATTGCACGCCTGTTGGTAGGCCAGCGCGGCACGCATTATTGCCCGCAATGCCAGATTTTGTTGCTCGCGGATGAAACCATGGGGAGGAAATGATGCAGCCCATTACGATTTATCTCATCCTTGCTTTTGTTTTCGTGACCATTGGCTTTATTGCCGGCGCATTGGTCGCAATGGTGGTTGCAGAGCGTGAAAAGAAGCAACTGCGCAGCAGCGGCGACCAAATTCCGGAGGAAATCGACCCGGCTCAGCATACAGCTCTGATCCGTTTATGGAGTGCCGGAGACGGCACACTGCTGCCTGAACTCCACGGCCGGGTCTTAAAGGATATCGAACAGGCCAGCCTGGAAGAACGGCTGGAGCTCAAAAAAATCAACGAAGAATGGTCTTCCTGGCAAGGGACTGCGGTGGTTATGCCAGCTCCTCCGGTGATACCCGCCCCGGCTTCAACATTGAATACCCCCCTGCCGGTTCACATAGCTGCTCCAGTGAAGACCATCGGTATACCGTCCGTTCCAGTTGTTATCCAACCTGTGGCTAGAGAAAAAACGATGGTTGAAGAGATTGATGAGATTCTTCAAGACCTGGTAGATCGGTCGGATCAACAGCATTCGGTTAAGATCAGCCATGATTTTCGGGAAGGAATTGTGGTGTGGGTGGACGGTGTGCGCCACCTGGGTGTTGAAAACGTCCCGGATCCTGAGATCCAGAAACTCATTCGCGCGGCTGTGGCAGAATGGGAGCGGCGGGCGGAGCATGCACGGTAGGGGCAGTGGAAATATTCACCCGTTCGCGGTAAAATGCCAATAGGTCCATAGGAGATTAAAAGGAAAGGCTGCATGCCAACCTCTGAAGAACGTCTGCGCGTGCTCCAACTGATCCAGGACGGAAAAATTTCGGCCGAAGAAGGTATCCGGCTGTTGGAGAGTTTGGATTCGGCTGCGCAGGATGTTTCGGAAAAACCTGGCGGAGCAGCTGTTGCAGGCGGTCACGGAGCTCGCTGGTTTCGCGTGCGGGTGACAGATACGAACTCGGGGAAGACCCGTGTGAATGTTCGCCTGCCAGTGAATGTGTTAAGCGCCGGTATGAAAATGGGTGCGCGTTTCTCGCCCGAGGTACAGGGTTTGGATATGAATGAGCTGTTGACACTGATTCAATCCGGCGCAACCGGTCAGGTTTTGGATGTGGTCGACGAGCAGGATTGCGAGCACGTCGAAGTCTTCCTGGAATAATAATCGATTGTTAAGAAAAGAAGCTGGTGCAGGATGCACCAGCTTCTTTTTTATTCCTTAAGCCGCAACAACGGCTTCGATTTCCGGGAAGAATTGCTTTACTGTGCCTTCCACCCAACCTTTCAAAGTGACCGGTGAAAGCGGGCAGCCCAGACAAGCGCCGCCCAAACGCACCTTTACGACCTTTCCGTCAAAAGAAACGAACTCTACGCCACCGCCGTGATAATGGGCGATATAAGCATCCAATTGTTCAACGAGGCCGCGAATCTGGTCCTCGATCGGGAAGGCGGGAATAACGGGTTGTTCACTCATAATTGATCGATCCTCCTTCAACGAGCTACATTATTATCAATACCATTGGTGAGTATGCTGAGCACTTCATTGTGTGTGTTCTTCAAACGCTCAGCGATGACACACGCCAATCGTTCCAATAGTATTTTACCCGTTTCCGGGTGTTGACCGCAAAATCGTTGTAGAGAATCTTTGCGAATTCGGATGGCTTTGCCGGATTCGGTCGCCAGGGCACCCGATGTGTAGGACTCGCGCCCCAAAGCAGCCGACCAGCCGAAAACGCCGCCGGGGTGGATGTGAGCGACTACCAGCGGCGGTCCGTCATAAGGTTTATATTGGACCACGACCTCGCCCGCTTCGAGTATGTACAGGTAATCGGTACACTGCCCCTGTTGGAAAATAGTGGCATTTTTATCGCAGGGAATCAAATCCAGGATCGGGAAAATTTCCACGATCTGTTCAGGAGTGAAACCCTGAAAAAATGATAAGTCGGCAAATTGTTGCAAGAACATTTCAGGTTATGTTAATGAAACGGCGTTCCGCTAGGTAGTGGCAAACATCCTCATCGCCGGGACAAAGCTCATGGACAATTTCACACCTTTGAATTGGCAATTATGACAGAATTACGATTGATCCGATTTCAATATTAGATTATTATCTAATTAGAAAGTTTATAAAACACAAATGGTCAAAATCGCCTGGCATTCCGGTACTGGAAATGATTTTTTTGTCAGCCTGTATGTGTTAAACCATGCGGACGAATTTGGTTTGCGTCCTTCGTGGGCAGCCGGTGTGCGTTCGCGCCTGCCAACGGAACAACGTGATTTTCTGGAACAATCCCAGCGGTTCTTGCGTGTGCCGCTGACATGGCTTGCTTCTCTGCCTCAGGATAAACGGGATGCAAAAGATGTGCTGTCCGCTTTGGAGGTTCTCGCGCCAGAGAAGCGGCTTGAGATGTTGCTGTTGCCCCATGATGCCCCACCTGAAATGCGGGAAACACTGGCAGACATTTCCGCACGTGCTGATTGGTCAGCTGCTGACCTTGATTTGCTAAGATCTTCCTACGCTCGCCGCAATATCGCACTTCGCAGTGACAGCCTGATGGCCTTAGCCAATGCAGGCAAGCAGCCCGAGGTTTTCGGCGAACGTTACCTGGAAGTGTTGAATACCTACTACCAGGTTTTCTTTTCCGAAGAGGAAGAACGCATCCGCCCGCTATTGCAAAGCGGCCAGGAAAAAGCGCAAGAGATGGCTGCCGGCATGGCGCCCGGCCTGCTGGTTGAACAATTATCGCGCGGGGTTCATCTTGAACAGATTGAAGAATTGGATGAACTGGCCCTGTCCCCTTCGTTCTGGGCCAGTCCACTCATCTTTTTTGGCGTAACGGGACCAAAACGAGGATGCATGTTGTTTGGAATTCGAACCGGGCCGGCTGGATTGGTGCCTGGTGAGAATGTCCCTGAAGGGTTGGTGGAAACATTGAAAGCCCTGGCGGATCCGACTCGATTGCGTATTTTACGCTACCTCTCGGAACAACCGTTTACACCCAGTGAACTTGCGCGCAGGCTGCGCTTGCGAGCGCCGACAGTAGTACATCACCTGAAAGAACTGCGGCTGGCAGGGTTGGTGCAGGTATCGTTTCTGGTGGAAGGCGAAAAACGATACGCATTACGGCGAGATGCATTGAGAGCCATGCAAAGCCTGCTGGATGAATTCCTTTCAGGCAAAATGCCGGTAAACCAAGGGCCTGAACATTCTGGAGGCTTAATTGAGTAATTCCAAGCCTCTTGCCCGTTTTCGCCGGGTGATGGCGACCTATGAGGAACGGATCCGCGCGTTTCACCCGAATGCCCGATTGTACCTGCTGAGCGCGGTAATATCCGGCGCCTCCATGGGTGTCTTCCGGTTGCTCTTTAATTTCTATATTCTTAGCCTGGGTTTCGATGAAGCCATTCTTGGCAACCTTGTAACCGCCAGCAGCCTGACTGCTTTGTTAGTGGCGCTGCCGATGGGCTACCTGGCGGATTTTCTTGGCCGGAAAACTTCCTTAATCAGCAGCATGACTTTCTCCGGCGTGGCCATCCTGCTGATGGTGTTTTTTCCATCCGTGCCCGTGTTTGTAGGTGCCAACGTCCTGTTGGGATTTGCCCAGAGTCTTGCTGGCGTTACCATGGGACCGTTCCTGATGGAGAACTCCAGCGAGAAGGAGCGCACCTACCTGTTCAGCTTTAGTTCCGGCTTTCAGACCGCTTCAGCCTTTGTGGGCAACTGGATTGGCGGCTACCTGCCTACCTGGTTGGGTAGCGCACAGGGCGCTTCGGCCACCAGTACTCAGGCCTACGGCGCATCACTGGTGGTAATTGCAGGCATTGCATTGTCGGCTGCAATCCCTCTTTTTCTGATGCGTACCCCACGGTTAAGAAAGGAACAGCGGTCATTTTTCGCCCCCATCACTTACTTTCGGGAGCAGCCCGCCCTGCTTGGCAAACTCATCCTGCCCATGTTGGTCACATCCATCGGAGCCGGTCTGATCATGCCCTTTATGAATGTATTTTTCCGCCAGGTGCACCATCAACCGGATACGGTTATCGGCTCGCTGTTTGCCTGGGGCTCGCTGGCCATGGGGATTGGCATTCTATTGGCTCCACCCCTGGCCGACCGGCTTGGGAAAATCCAATTGGTAGTGATTACACAGGGGTTATCGATTCCCTTTCTGATCATGCTGGGATTTGCTCCCTGGTTTGGTATTGCGGCATTTGCGTATTATATCCGTCTGGCATTGATGAACATGAGCGGCCCGGTCTACCAAACTTTTGTGATGGAAAAGGTCGAACCTTCGGCACGGGCTACCGTTGCCAGCCTGGTCAGCATGGCAAGCAGCTTTGGTTGGGCTTTCAGCCCGACCATATCGGGTTGGATCCAGGTAAATTATGGCTTCGGACCCACCTACATTGGCACGATTTTCATGTACGTCCTCTCGGTATACCTCTATTGGCGCTTTTTTTGGCAGCGCACACCGGTAATCCCCAAATCACAAAGTGTCACTTTATAATGTGTAGTGCATCTAATTTTTTGAAACCTACTTCACAGGAGAAATGATTTATGGAAATTATTATTGATTTTCCCGGTGGCGACCGCGTTGACGCGCATTTTGGCAATTTGACCGTGGAGACGGACCAGCCTTCAGCGGAGCACACCCCTTCAGCGCCGACGCCCTTCGCGTTATTTCTATCGTCCCTTGGCACCTGCGCAGGAATCTATGTTCTAAATTTTTGCAGACAGCGCGGCCTGCCCACGGATGGGATCCGCATTGTTCAGCGCGTTCAATCCAATCGAATGACAGGCATGGTGGAACACATCGACCTTGAGATCCAGGTGCCGCCCAGCTTCCCGGTGAAGTATTACGATGCGCTAATCCGCTCAGCCGACCAATGCAAGGTCAAAAAGACGATTGAAACCCCGCCGACTTTCAAGGTGTATACCCAGTTGGTTGCTTAATGCCAGAAGTCAGGTTATCCGTCCTGGTTTCCGGCAGGTATTCAGGACTTTTGGGCATGTATTGGTAAACTGTACATTTATATTTGACATTTAACCGCGGTGTTGCTATCCTTAATGGAAATACCCTGATAAGGAGTGCCGAGATGAAAGGGATTGAGAAAATCCTTAATACGCTCAATGATCAACTGGCCGACGAGCTGACGGCCGTTAACCAATACATCGTTCATTCGGAAATGTGTGCCAACTGGGGGCTTGAGAAGCTGCATGACGCTGTTGAAAAGCGTGCCATTGAGGAAATGAAGCACGCTGAAATATTGATTGCCCGAATCCTCTTTCTGGAAGGCCGTCCCGTGGTGAGCAAGTTGAACCCAATGCACATCGGCGGCGAGGTAGCAGAACAACTGCAAAACGATTACCTGTCGGAACAGGGCGCGGTTAAATCATATAATGCGGCAGTGCAGCAGGCCGCCAGTTTGGGCGATAACGGCACCCGGACTTTGTTTGAATCGATTCTGAAGGACGAGGAAGAACACATCGACTGGTTGGAAGCTCAACTCGATCAGATCCGGCTGATGGGCAGTGAAAATTACCTGGCCCAACAGGTGGGATAATTATTCAAGAAACAATAAATCAAATCGCCGGTTTTCCCGGCGATTTTGCGTTTGTTACCAGCGGTCCCAGTGGACCACCTGTTCAAAGGACTGCCGGCCGCCTGCTTTGGGAGGCTGGGTTAGTTTTTCGTTCATCAACGGGTAGCCAAATGATATGCAAATGCGCAGGTGATATTCAGGCGGGAAGCCGAGCAGATCGCGTGCCTTATCAGGTTCGTATATGCTGGCCAGGCAGGATCCGATCCCTAATTCCCAGGCGGCCAACTGCATATAGGCAGCCGCCTGTCCGACATCAAACATGATTTGAAACCGTTCTGCCGGGTCAGGATGGACAATGGCCACCCCCAGGGCAGCCCCAGCCAGATGATCAGCCCAGGGGCCAAGCTTTGAAAGAGAGACCAGCGTTTCACGATCCTGAATGGCAATGAAATGCCAGGGCTGGGTGTTCTTGGAAGATTGCGCCCGCCGGCCTGCGTTGAGGATGGCATCGCGATGGTCCTGGTCAAGCGGTTGGGTTTGGAACTCGCGTACAGCGCGTTTAAGGCGAATAGCTTTTGATACGTTCATGCAGGCACCTCATGGAGAAGCTGAACATTCGGTCAGCTTTATATTAGATTGTTTTCCAGATTCATTATAGCCAATAATTCTGGCAAACATTCCAACCTCCACTTTGCCTGCTGCTGATATCCGATCGAGCCTCCCGGTTGATCAGGCCCGTGGGACACGCAATGGCGGACGCTTGTTGCCGGGTCCCGTCTTTTCCACCTCGACATAAATCACCCGTGCCAGTTCGTAACCAATAATGTGGTCATGCGGCACCATTTGCAGCCGGAGCGGGCCGTTAAACGGAGCACAGCTTAACAGGTGAAATGGCGTGCCTGGCACCAAGCCCAGTTCGCCGATGTAGCGCAATTTTTCTGCCTCGTGTGTGCGCACGCGGCTGATCACACAGTCCGATCCTGATGAAACCCCGCTCAACGGTTCATCGTGGATTAACGGCATTTGCCCGTCTTTTGATGGAATGGGTTCGCCGTGCGGGCAGCGGGCCGGCTTGCCAGCCAGAACGAAGGAACGGTCTTCCAGTTCATCATTAAGTCCTTTTTCGAAAACATCCGCCAGTTCATGGGCAGCGGCCCAATCGTAACCCATCACTTTTACAAGAAAAACTTCCGTGATGCGATGTCGGCGCAAGGCAGGCATGGCAATTTTCTCGCCGGCCGGCGTCAATCTCACGCCGCGATAGGGTTCGTGGACCAGGTAACCGTTCGCGCCGAGGCGTCTGACCATAATGGAAATCGCCTGGGCAGAAGCGTCAACGGTTGTGCCCAGCAGGGTCAATGATACCTGGTCATAATCCTGTTGCAGCCGATATATTTCGGCGGCATAACGCTGCATGGCGGGACTGACGGACATCTCACCTCTTTACAGAGTGGGGGAATTTTCAACCGGGTTGAAATTGATTCGCATCCCAAATTAAACCCAAGTTAATAGAATTCGCTAGATTATCTTGCCCGCCCAAATTATACTACCTCCAGGAATTAATTAGACATAATATACCTAAATAATAAATGAATCAAAAATGAGGAGCCTCAAAGTGATTTTTCAACGGAACATTGCCCGTTTATTTTTTCTTGTCATACTGGCTATGGCATTGAGTGCCTTTTCACCATTGCCGTTCTGTATGCTGAACGACCGGAAATTGCTGACGCATGGTTTTAGTTTGAGCTTAAATATTTTTCCGGATCTGGCTGTGATTCTCAATCAGACAAGGACCAAACTGGTCTCCCCAATCTCTTTTAACTCGGTGGCGGCAGGTGGAGATGAGCAGGTTTCCACCACACAGGATGTGTCTACGGTGCATACAAGTCTGCCAGTGGAAAGTCAAAAGGGAAGCAACGCTAAGGTCCTATCTGCTCAAAACACCCAGATCGCAGCCATTGGCAGCGCCGGGATTCTGGTTTTTCGAGAGGGATTGGAGGCTGTGATTATCCTTGCATCGTTGATGGCTAGCATGAAAGCAGGGCCAGCCCGTAAATACCGCCGCCCAATGTGGTTTGGAGGAGGCTTGGGGTTGCTTGCGACGGTTGTCACCTTTTTCCTCGCTCAAAGCGTGATGGCCGCATTGGAACCATATGGAGAGAAATTGGAAGCGGTGGTATCGATGATCGCAATTGGCGCACTCCTGATGGTCACCAACTGGTTCTTCCATAAATCCTATTGGACAGATTGGATTACCTCCATGCAAACCCGCAAGAAACGCTTGTTCAGCGGTGAAGCCGGTTTGATGCTCGGCCTGGTGTCCTTGGGTTTTGCCACCGTTTACCGGGAGGGATTTGAGACCGTGTTATTCCTGCAGGCGCTGATGTTGGAGAGTGGGGCGCTGAGCGTGCTGGGCGGCATATTGGCAGGATTAACGGCCACTTTTTTGGTCGGCTTTATAACTTTCAAACTGAATGCGCGCGTACCCTATAAACAAATGCTCGTCTTTACCGGCGTTTTGATCGGCGGAGTCCTGCTGGTGATGGTTGGAAAAACAGTCCATGTGTTGCAGGAGATTGGCTGGCTGCCAACTACCCTGTTAAGCCTGATCAGCCTGCCCCATTGGCTGGGCACCTGGTTTGGTACCTATGCAACCTGGCAGGGGATTGGTTTTCAAGTTGCCGCTGCAGGTTTTGTCATTGGAAGTTATTATCTGGCAAAAGGCATGCGGAAGGGAAAATCGCAACCAATTTCCAGCCCAAACACGGAAAACCATAGGGTGAAGAGGTCATTCAGGTTGGAGAGGAAAACAGAAGAACAGTAAGGTGAGTGTATTTTAACCAGTGCGTACTGGAGGCTTGTTCAGGGTTTCGCCCTTCCCGGTTTACGCATTTCCTTGGCCGTCTGCACCTGCGGCAAGCGTAACGCCGGCGGCTTCACGTCGTCTGGCACGGCGTGTAGCCATCAAGCAAACCAGCATTAACAACGTGGCAATTGGCAACAGCAGCGCTGCCGCACGCGGGCCGCTGCCTTCCAGGATGATGCCCTGCAGCCAGGGAATGAGCATCCCGCCCGTGCTGCCCATGGCGATTGCCAGGCTTGCTGCTGCACCGGAAGAATGACTGAACGTGTCAGTGATGACCGCCAGCATGGTTGGATATATGGGTCCAAAACCAAAACCGAGCAAAAGAAAACCTAGAATTGAAATTGGGGCGCTGCCGGTGCTGGCAAAAATCACCAATCCGCCCATAAACGCGATTCCCAAGCTGGTGGTCAGCAACAAACGCACTGACCAACGGGTTCCCAACCAGGCGGCTGCCATGCGCCCGGCGGTGTAGGCCAGCCAGAATCCGGAAGCCGCCAATGCCGCCGAGGCAGCCGTCAATGTCGTAGTTTGCTGCATATAGGTACTCACCCAGCCGCCAGCACCGTTTTCACTGCCGACATAAAGCAGTAATAGAATGCCCAACAGCCAGAGGGCTGGTGACCGCAGCAGGTTGCGGCTGCTGGACTGAGACGCAGGATGATCTCCAGAAGGCACCGGCGAATGGAAGAGCCAGAAGAATAGCGGAAGCAGTACCAGTTCCAGCCCAGCGCCAAACCAAATGGCTGGCAGCGAACTATTGACCAGGCGTAGCGAAAGCCCGGCGATTGCCGGGGCAATGATGGCGCCAAGACCAAAGAACACATTCAAAAGATTAAGAGTAGAAGCACGCTTTTGAGAAAACAAGTTGGAAATTGATACGTTCATCACCACATTGATGGTGCCATGACCCAACCCGGCAAAGGCCGCGCTCGCCACCATCAGAGGCAATTCAGCTGCCAGAGCAACACCGAAGAATCCTACAGCGACAATTAATAAACCGCTTAGAATGAGCCAGCGCGGACCCAGGCGGTCGAGCAGCAGGCCGGTGACAATTTGTGTCACCAGCGAGCCGAAAAACAAGGCGGAGAAAAGACCGCCGATCTCGCCCAGGCTGCTGGAAGATTTCGCAGCCAACTCGGAAAGCGCTGGTCCCAACCCGGCAGAAACGACCCCCAGACCGAGGAAACTGGCACAGGCCAATGCGAGGATGAGGCGCGGTTGTGGATTCTTCAAAGCTGCCACCCTGTGACAAGGGGGAATCGATATAACTAAAAATATTACGGAGTCACATGCATTTGCACATTATTGCACGAAATATGAAATTGATCATAACTCAGGAAGCAGTATTGAAGAAAAATGAAACCCTGTTGAAGCCAGAACGTCGACCAGGTCTTCTGGAGCGACTGCACCAAAATGGCAGAGTGGTACCAGAGTAGCTGGTTTCGGCCGTGAAATAAGGCAGAGCAGTGCTTTTCGTGATTATGCCGGTTATTGCACTGACGAACCGGATCACCGGAGCTGGCCTGCTGAAATCCCAGCTGGCACCCTACCGCAGCCAGGGTCTGACCATCCCGCAAACCTGATCATAAAAGATTGTACAATGGGAATATGAATCCGACCGACCGGTCGGATTTTCCATTATAATTAAACTATTCTGTAGTGTTTAGTACGTTCAAGAAAGGGACAAATGCAAACAGCCTCGAAAACAGCTCCCCGTGATCTGGCCGAAATGCTTCCGGTTCTGGAATGCGATTTAGGCGGCGTGTGGCACGTGCGCGGTTATGCCGAAGCGCGCGCGATTCTACAGGCAAACGTGGTCCAGGCCGGGTTCAAATCTGAATCGGTTGAAATGATGCCCAAAGCCATGGCGCGCCCCGTACTCTTTCAGGATGGGAAAGTACACCAGGACCAGCGCAAACAGATTGCGCGATTCTTTTCGCCGGCGACGATCCAGGGGCGCTACCGTCCGATGATGGAGAAATATGTCGCCGATGTCCTTGCGATTTTACGGCGCGATGGGCAGGCAGACCTCAACCGGCTGGCGGCGCGCCTGGCGATTGGCGTGGCTTCAGAGGTTGTCGGCCTGACCGACAGCCCGACCGACGGGCTGACCAGCCGGCTGGAGGGTATTTTGCACGCCGATCTGAACGTAGACCGCACGCCGGGCGGAATGGTGCGATTTGTGGGTGTGCAGGCGCGCATGCTTGAGTTCTGGCTGCGCGATGTTCGTCCGGCCATTCGTTCGCGCCAGGCACAGCGCAAGGAAGATGTCATCTCGCACCTGCTGGATAACGGCTACGGCAGCAGCGAGATTATTGCCGAGTGTATCACCTACGGTGCGGCTGGCATGGTGACCACGCAGGAATTCATCTGTGCCGCGTCGTGGCACCTGTTGCGGCAACCTGAATTGCGTCAAAAATATCTGGGTGGGAGTGATGAGGAACGCAGCCGTATCCTGTACGAATTGCTGCGCCTGGAGCCGGTGGTTGGCCACCTGTACCGCCGTGCAGTCAGCGAGGTGACCTTGACCAGCGTCGGTCAAACTGTAACCATTCCAGCTGGCGCGTTGATTGACCTGGATATTGTGGCCATCAACCTGGATGGGCGTACAGCCGGAGCGGATGCCGGTGAAATCATCCCAGAGCGGGCGCTAATGAAAGGCGTTTCAGGCGCATTGATGGGCTTTGGTTTTGGGCCGCACCGCTGCGCAGGCGAGTTTATTGCTATTGCCGAAACCGATCTATTCTTGCAGCAATTCCTGCGCCTGGCAGGGCTGCGCATCGTTCGGGAGCCGGAAATGGCCATGAATGACACCATCAAAGGCTACGAATTCCGCAACTTTATCGTCGCGGTTGACCGCTAAAGCAACAAATGGGAATATAAACAGCCGGCTATGGGCCGGCTGTTTGCTTGAGAATTGGGTAAAGATCACCTGCGGCGGCTGAACAAGCCGGTGATCATCAACAGCAAGGTCGCACCGATGACGGCCACCAGAAAACTCAGCCAGTTGAACCCGATCGAAATACCTTTTCCGGTCAGCAGCGTATAGAGAAACCCGCCGATGAAGGCGCCCAATACGCCAATGATCACATTCGCCAGACAACCCATGCGCGAATTTCGTCCGGTCACCACGCTGGCAGCCCAACCGGCCAGGGCTCCAAAAAGAATCCAGGATAACCATCCCATCATTTTCCTCCTTAATTCATAGACGGAACATTCTTGCAATTACCGTTTGATTCATAATAATTGTAACATTCTGGTTTGATCGACCCAAAGATCTTTTAACTTGATAGCCTTATTCGGCCAGCAACCTAAAGCGGGATACGGTGTTTACACTCTCTAGAGACTTGCCAATCCGCCAGCTGTTCCACCGCCGCCCCTTACCAGGTTGAATGGCGCAGCCGGTTCCAAATGCTAAAAATGAATAGATCGTTTTATTGTTGGTCCAGCCTGTGATTGGGGGCATGCTGGAGGTTTGGTCGTATAGCATTTATTGATTTAAGAGCAATTTGAAATCCCGGAGGACAGGCAAACCTCATCCAAGGCGCGCGTTTTCTGCGTTGCGCTAACTGCTCGGAGGAAATGTCATGCTAGATCCAAAGGCTGTTGCGATAGTTGGCGTGGGGGCCATCCTGCCGGATGCCCCGGATGCAAATTCGTTCTGGAAAAATATCCAGTCCGGCCGCTATTCCATTACCGAAGTACCCCCTGACCGTTGGCGAGTGGATTTGTACTACCATCCGGATGCCAGCCAACCGGATAAAACCTATTCAAAAATTGGCGCATGGGTGCGCGATTTTCGCCTTGAACCGCAGAAAATGGGCATCGCCATCCCGCCGCGCGTATTGGAACAAATGGATCCGGCTCAACAATGGGCAATTGCTGCCAGCTACCAGGCATTGAACGATTACGGTTATCCCACACGCGCCCTGGATCCTGCCCGTACAGCGGTGATCCTTGGAAATGCCCTGGCGGGTGAAAATCATTACGACTCCAGTTTTCGACTGCGACTGCCGGAATACAGCGATGCCTTGACGAAAACAGCAGCTTTCAAAGGGCTGCCGCCTGAATCGCAACGAGCATTGCTCGTAGGTCTGCAGGCCGAAATCGATGCCCGTTTGCGCCCGATCACGGAAGATACCATGCCGGGGGAACTTTCCAACATCATCGCGGGACGGGTGGCCAATGTATTTAATCTGGGCGGAGCGAACTACGTTACTGATGCGGCCTGTGCTTCTTCGCTGGCAGCGCTGCAAGGCGCGATGGACGGGCTGACTGCCGGCCATTTCGATGCAGTTCTGGCAGGCGGGGTGGACCGGAATATGGGTCCCGAGGCTTATGTCAAGTTCAGCAAAATTGGCGCGCTCAGCCCGGACGGTTCGCGGCCCTATGCGGACGGTGCAAACGGATTTGTTATGGGAGAAGGGGCAGCCATTTTTCTACTAAAGCGCCTGGTGGATGCTGAACGCGACGGAGACCGGATTTATGCCATCATCCGCGGGGTGGGCAGCAGCAGCGATGGCAAGGGTAAGGGCATCACGGCTCCCAACCCGATTGGCCAGCAGCGCGCAATCGAACGCGCCTGGCAGAATGCCGGTCTTGATCCGCGCACGGTCAGTCTAATTGAAGGCCACGGCACTTCCACCCGGGTGGGTGATGTGGTCGAGGTGGGCAGCCTGAATTCAGTCTTTGGCGCATTGGACCTGCCCACCGGTAAAATTGCCCTCGGGTCGGTGAAATCCAATATTGGGCATCTCAAGAGTGCGGCCGGTGCGGCTGCACTGCTGAAGACCATTTATGCACTTCATGAACAGCAGCTGCCGCCGTCGGTCAATTTCGAGCGGCCGAATCCAAACATTGATTTTGCACACCTGCCCATTCGGGTGAACACAACTGCCCGGCCCTGGGAGAAGAAATCCGACGAAGTCCGCCGCGCAGGAATCAGCTCGTTTGGTTTTGGCGGGACGAACTTCCACCTGGTGGTGGAAGAACACATTCCCGGCCTATTGACCAGCGACCGGCAATTCTTTCCGGCGGCCAATCTTACACAACCCGCCATTAAAATGGAACCAGCTTCCGCTGCACAACCTGCCGCCGTTCTGGCTGCCGAGGGGCAAGCCTGGCCGGCTTTTTACCGCGGCCTGCTCTTTTTGAGTGCAAATTCCACAGCAGAGTTGAAAACCAATCTCGAAAAAACGCTTGAAAACGCCCGGGCCGGCCGCCTGCCCGAACAAACCATTCCTTCACCCGATGCACTCGCGCGTAATGAGCGCCTGGCGCTTGATTTCGACTCCGTCGAAGAGTTGATCAAACGCTGTGAAAAGACATTGCAGGCGTTTGAGAGCACTTCTCCGGCAGCCTGGAGCGCATTGGGCGCGCATGCCGTCTATCGCGGCAGCGGCAAGGCGGGCAAACTGGCTTTCCTCTTCCCTGGCCAGGGCAGCCAGTATGTGAACATGCTCAAAGACCTGTGCGAGGTCGAGCCTTTGGCTGCCGAAACCTTCCGCGAAGCGGATGAAGTCATGACGCCCATCCTGGGACGGCCGCTGACCAGTTATATCTATGTGGATGGCGACCCCGACGCGGTTGCCCAGGCGGAAAATGACTTAAAGAACACTGAAATCACCCAACCGGCTGTATTGACAGCCAACGTGGCGTTGCTGCGATTAATGAAGAAATTCGGTTTCGAGCCGGATCTGGTCATCGGCCACAGTTTGGGCGAATATGCCGCCCTGGTGGCCGCAGGTGTGCTGACCTTTGCCGAAGCGCTGGAGGTGGTCAGCGCGCGCGGACGGGAGATGTCAAAAGTCTCGATGGAGGATAACGGTTGTATGGCAGCTGTCTCCGCTCCATTAGGTGAGGTGGAAAGCATTCTCAAAACCATTGATGGTTATGTGGTGCTGGCAAATATCAACAGCCCGCAGCAATCGGTCATTGGGGGGGCAACTGCCGCGGTTGAGCAGGCATTGGCAGCATTTCAATCCGCCGGATTCCAGGCAGTCAAGATACCCGTATCCCATGCCTTCCACACCCGGATTGTGGCGCCCGCCAGCGAACCTCTGCGCAAGGTGATAGCCCGTATGAATGTGCAACCACCTCTCATTCCAGTGGTTGCAAATGTGACCGGCGATTTATATCCCGCCGGGAAGGAAGAAATCCTTGATCTGCTCGCGCAACAGGTCACTTCGCCGGTGCAATTCATCCATGGCATTGAAACGCTTTACGCACAGGGCGCGCGCGTGTTTGCCGAAGTGGGACCAAAAAGGGTGTTGAATGCTTTGGCTACCGATATTCTCAAGGGCAAAGAAGGCATTACGCTCGTGGCGACCAATCATCCGCGCAAAGGCGCGCGCACCAGTTTCAACGAGGCATTATGCGGCCTGTACGCCGCCGGAATGGGACCGCGGGCTCTAACGCAAAGACCCGCACTTCCAGTGGAAATAACCGCAACGCAAACAGTCCAGGCGGCCTCACTTCCTGATGGCATTGTGCCACTGACCGGTTCCGTGGTGATCACCGGGGCTGGCCTGGGTTTGCCCGGCCGCGGCAAACATGTGTTTGAGGATGACAATGTAGCGCGCATCCTGCGCGGAGAGCAATTCATCGAACCGCTATCAGACGAAAAACGCAACGCCATGTTGGAACATCAGGTGACCCGCCTGGAAAAAAGCGAGGCTGGCGCCCAAATGGTGACAATTGATTCGTTGGACCAGACGGTTAAACTGGCCGGACAAAGCGGCGACTTTGACCTGACGGCCGAATTTGGCGTGCCAGTCGACCGGGTGGACGCAACGGACATCTCGACCCAGCTTGCCATCGCCGCAGGCGTGGAAGCTCTGCGCGACGCAGGCATTCCGCTGGTGATGAATTACAAACGGACCAGTACCGGTTCCTACCTACCCAACCGCTGGATGCTGCCGGAAGCCCTGGCGGATGAGACCGGCGTCATCTTTGGCTCGGCCTTCCCCGGCCTTGAAAGGTTGGCCGAGGAATCTGCACGCTTCTCTGAGTATCAATCACTCAACAATCAACTGGCTGAACTGCGCAGCTTAATGGCGCAATTCCCCGCCAAGGTTGATGTGCAAAAAGCTTTAACGCAGCGCGTGCGGGAACTGGAAGCATCCCTCAGCCAATTGGATTACCACTTCGACCGGCGCTTCATCTTTCGCATTCTGGCAATGGGGCATTCACAATTTGCCGAATACATTGGCGCGCGCGGCCCCAACACCTATGTAAACGCTGCCTGTGCCACCACCACGCACGCCGTTGGCATCGCGGAGGATTGGATTCGCAGCGGACGCTGCCGACGGGTGCTGGTGATCGCTGGCGATGACGTGACCGACGGCAATCTCGTGAACTGGATTGGAACGGGTTTATTGGCCAGCGGTGCAACCACCACAGAGGAAGACCTGCGGCTGGCAGCTCTGCCTTTTGACCGCCGCCGCAACGGCATGATCATGGGCATGGGCGCGGCTGCACTGGTTGTGGAAAGCGAAGATGCCGCCCGCGAACGCGGCGTGCGCGCCATTTGTGAAATCCTATCCACGCAAATTGCCAACAGTGCCTATCATGGCACGCGCCTGGACGTACAGCATGTCAGCGAAGTCATGGAACGCCTGGTGGCAACTGCCGAACAGCGTTTTGGACTGAAGCGCGAGGCCATAGCCGACCGGATGATGTTCATGTCGCATGAAACCTATACTCCGGCCCGCGGCGGTTCGGCTGCCGCGGAGATCCGGGCATTGCGCCAGGTGTTTGGGGCACAGGCCAACCAGGTGATCGTCTCAAACACCAAGGGTTTCACCGGTCACACCATGGGCGTGGGCATTGAGGACGTGGTGGCTGTGAAAGCGCTGGAAACAGGAAACGTCCCGCCGGTGGCTAACATAGACAACGGCTTTGAGCCTGATCCCGATCTTGGAGACTTGAATCTCTCCCGCGGTGGAGCATATCAACCAGAGTTTGCACTGCGGCTGGGCGCTGGTTTTGGTTCGCAAATTGCCATGTCGCTGCTGCACAAGGTTCCCGGCACCGGCGAGCGCATTAACCAGGAGGTTCACGATGGCTGGATGGCAGTCGTAGCTGGTTACGAGTCTGCCAAGAATGAAGTCGTCCAGCGTACGTTGCGCATCCGCGACCAGGGTGCGCCAAAGCGCGCGCCGCAGAAATCGCTGTGGCAATATGGGCATGGCCCATCACTGTGGGCGGAAAGGCAGCAGGAAGTTCTGAGTTCTGGGTCAATGAGTTCTGAGGATGAAAAAGTCCTAAGTTCTGTGGCAATGAGTTCTGAGGAAGAAAATCGAGATGCTGTCTCTTCATCAGCCACTACGAACTCAGTAACTCAAAACATGCCTTCCGACGTTGAAATCCAACGGCACCTCCTCTCGCTTGTTTCTGAAAAAACCGGTTATCCACCTGAAATGCTGGAATTGGACCTGGACCTTGAGGCGACCCTGGGTATCGATACCGTTAAGCAGGCCGAACTGTTTGCCGCGGTACGCGAGCATTACGGCATTGAACGCCGCGAAGATTTACGATTATCCGATTACAACACGCTGTCAAAGGTGATGACATTTGTAAAGGATGGAGTGGCAAGGCAAGTTCAGAGTAATGTGTCGATGAGTAATGAGGAAGCGGAAGTCCTGAGTCTTGTGCCAATGAGTTCTGAGGAAGAAGTTCGATCTTCCCCATCGACTCAGACCTCATCAACTCAGAACACGCTTTCCGACGTTGAAATCCAACAGTACCTGCTCGCGATTGTTTCCGAAAAAACTGGCTACCCGCCCGAAATGCTGGAATTGGACCTGGACCTTGAGGCTGACCTGGGCATCGATACGGTTAAGCAGGCCGAACTGTTCGCCGCGGTGCGCGAGCATTTCGGCATCGAACGCCGCGAAGATTTACGCCTGTCCGATTACAACACGCTCGCGAAGGTAATGGCGTTTGTAAGGGAGGGAATTCAGGGTTCTGAGTCGATGAATTCTGAGGATGAAGAAGTTCTGAGTTCTGTGTCAATGCGTTCTGAGGCCGGAAATGGATTTTCCTCAGTAACACAGACCTCATCAACTCCCATTTCCACCATCCATCGCCGCATCCCGGTGCCAGTGCTTCGTCCTACCCTGGCTTTGTGCCTGCCGACTGGCGTTGAGTTGGATGAAAACAGCCGTGTGTTGATCGTGACAGATCAAAATGGCGTGGCGGATGTGCTCGATCGGAAGCTGCGAGTGCGGAAAGTGAAGGTAACGAAAGTATCCGTTGTTTCAACCGAGGAAAAGAACAGCATGTTTAGCCTTCTGAAAGAGGAAGGACCGTTTACCGGTGTCTATTTCTTGCCGGGATTGGACTCCGAGCCTTCTTTGGCTGAAATGACGGCGAAGAATTGGGACCGGCTGCTGGAGGAGCGCCTTTTCATGCTCGCAGCTCTATTGCGCAGCCTGCCGGATAACGCCTTCCTGGTGTGTGCCACGCGCTTGGGCGGTTTGCACGGATATGGTCCACAGGGTTCGACGGCGGCGGTCAGCGGCGGTCTGCGCGGACTGGCAAAAGCAATTGCGCGCGAACGCGAGAAAATGCTTGTAAAAGTGGTGGATTTTGAACAAGACGCCAGCGCAAGCAAAGTGGCAGGTTGCCTGATCGATGAAACGCTGCTCGACCCCGGGACGGTCGAAATTGGTTTGGAAGGCGGTTTGCGCTACGGCATTTCTCTTGCGGAGAAACCGCTCATGGAATCGGAAGCACAATTGCCGGAGGGTGCGGTCTTTGTCATTTCAGGCGGCAGCGGCGGCATTGTTGCTCCAGTTGTGCAGGATCTGGCCAGGGCAACCCGCGGACATTTCTACCTCCTTGGCCGCTCTGCGCTGGCATCCGCAGATGATCCAGATCTGGCACTGCTGCGCAGCGACCGCGAAGCGCTCAAGCACGAGATTACCCGCCGTTTGACCGACTCGGGTGAGCGTGCCACGCCATCGCGGGTGGATGCAAAGCTCGCTGCATTGGAACGCGCCGCTGCGACTCTGGAAACGATGGCTCATGTCGAAAAACTGGGTGGTAAAGCAGTTTACATCGCCTGCGATGTTACCACTCCGCAGGCTGTTGAGTACGCCGTTCAGCAGGTACTGGCGGTGGAAGGTTGGGTTGACGGGTTGATCCATGCCGCCGGGTTGGACCACAGCCGTAAGTTGGAGAGCAAACCGGATGAAGAATTCCGCCAGGTGGTGGCTGTAAAAGCTGGCGGTTTCTTCCACCTGTGGAAAACGCTGGAAAAACACAAAGCGCTGCCCCGGTTTATGGCGGTCTTCACCTCGATCTCGGGTCGTTTTGGCAACAGCGGGCAAACCGATTACAGCGCCGCCAATGATCTCGCCGCGCGGCTGGCAGCAGCCATCCAGTCAGAGCACCCTGAAATTCGGGTTGTTGCATTGGATTGGGGGGCGTGGGCCGAGGTAGGCATGGCATCGCGCGGATACATACTACGGTTGATGCAGATGGCCGGGATCGAAATGCTGAATCCGCTGCAAGCTGCACCGCTGGTGCGTGCCGAACTGCTGACTGGCAGAGATTGCGAGGTCATCCTGGCTGGTGCACTGGGTCAATTGGAGAGTGCATCCAATGCAGATGGCGGGCTGGACCTGGAGCGTGCCAACGATGCGCTGCGGGCCGGTAAACCAATTCATACCATGCTCAGCCGGGTTACCGGCATGAGTTTGAACGAAGGCATCCTGCTGGAGGCCGACCTTGATCCAAATACTGAGCCATTCTTAAAGGATCATGCCCTCAACGGCATCCCGGTGCTGCCTGGCGTGATGGGCATCGAAGGTTTCACAGTCGCGGCCAAACACATCGCCTCGGTGCTGGGATCCGCCAAAGCCGGGTTTGAGGTGGCGCGCCTGGATGATATCAAATTCCTGGCACCATTCAAGTTCTATCGTAATCAGCCGCGCCGTTCGGCCTGGAAGGCACGCGTCCTGCGGACGGCGGAGGGGCTGGTGGCCGAGGTGGTGCTTGAATCGGACATGCTGCTGCACAACAAAACTGTCGAGCACATGCGCCATTTCTCCGGCCGGGTTCTCTTACAGCCTCAGGTTGACCATCATGACTTGATCGTAGCAGCGCCAAAGTGGAACGGTGCCTATACCGTGCAGGCGGCAGAAATCTACAAACTTTACTTCCACGGCCCGTCTTTTCAGGTGCTGGCAGGCGTGCAACGTTCGGGTGAGGTTGTTCTGGGCAGGTTGCAGCACGACCTTCCGGCAATCACATCCGGCGGGCAAACCCTGTTCAGCACGCCGATCCTGCTGGAGTTATGCCTGCAAACGGCCGGGGTATGGGAAGCTGGGTTGACCGGTACGCTGGGCTTGCCCAGTTCGATCGGCCAGCTGCGCCTTCACAAAAATAAGACCAACGGCGCGGCAATCTTTGCCGAGGTTTCGCCATCCCGGTTACCGGACGGCAGTCTGATCTTTGATGCGCGCGTGGTGGATGCCAAAGGACGCGTCTACCTGGAGGTTGATAATTACCGCACCAGTCCGCTGCCGTACAGCGTGGAGGATGGTTTGATTCAACCCTTCAAGACGTTGGTGCAGGGGAAGTAGCGGACGCTTCATAAAATGGGCGCAATGGAACGTTCTTCCATTGCGCCCATTTGAGCGGGTATATGCAGAATCTTATCGACATCCAATGGGCGCGTTCCAATTCGACTGTGCCGCCAGCCGGGGAATTCCTGTCGCCTGGGGAAGTGGAAAAATATTCAAAATTGCGATTTCCACAAAGAAGGGCGGATTGGCTGCTGGGGCGATGGACGGCGAAACAGCTGCTTCACACTTCAGTTGAGCAGCTGTCCGGTTTGCACTTTGCGGAATGGACGGTTGCCAATGAAGGGGACGGCAGGCCGTATGCGAGTTTATCCGGTAGGCGCCTGCCAGGCTGTCTTTCCATCAGCCACCGGGGCGGTCAGGCTGTCTGTGCCTGGTCGTCAAACGCCCATATTGGACTGGGCATCGACCTCGAAATCATCGAGCCACGGACGAATGCCTTCATCCAGGATTATTTGACGGATGCCGAACAAATTTTGGCGGCTGGCCGGCAACGCGAAGGGGACGCAGTGTTGATCTGGAGTGCCAAAGAAGCCATGCTCAAAGCCATGGGGACAGGCTTGCGCCTGGATACGCGTTCCGTTGAAGTTATGCGCATAGGCAATAATGAAACCCTGGCCAAATGGTACGCTCTTGAGGTCCACAGCCGGGTTCAAGAAGAATTCCGGTGGTGGGCTGGTTGGCAGACAGCAGCCGAAACCGTGCTCACCCTAGCCGTGTGCACAGGGGAGATGCAATTGGATTCTTTACAGATCCATGAAGTAATCCTGTAAAGGGTTTGCAAACAGCGGCCGTTGCTAAATTAATGGCTGCTCTGGACGGTACTGGTCGAGTGCAGCTGGTAAATGAACCCCTTGCAGGCCTAATGAACGCAGGCGTGCCAGGTAAGCAGCGCCGGTCAGGATTTGCAGCGCAACGTCGGCCACATGCCGGTTGGCAGGCTCGCTCAGATAGCCGCCCCGCGTCCAATCATTGAAGCTGCCCATGGAGGGACCGCACCAAATCTGGTAATCCATCTCGCGTCCAGGTTCTCCGCGGTTTGACCAGCGTGAAGATAAACCCAAATACCAGCGGAAAACCAGCGCCATTTTTTGATGGGCGTCCTTTTCGGCACGTTCAATCATGCGCGAATCCCGTTCATTGAAAAATTTGACCGTATCACCCCAGATCTCAGCGAAGGTACGCTTGAAAACGTTGTTTTCCAATTTGTTGCGTTCCTCTGCCGGGATTTCTTCCCAGGTGGCGTAATGGGTATATAACTCATACAGCTTCGAAGCACGCATCGCAAACAAGGTACCACGTTTTAGAACCTGAACCTTGACGCCCATTTCGAACATGTCAGCGGCAGGTGCCATGGTGACGTCCGGCATTTCAGCCTGGGCCAGCAGCGCCTTAGTGTGATCGGATGCGCCGGCTTCGACACAGGCCTGGTTGACCGAACCGGTCACCACATAAGCCGCGCCCATCATGAAGGCTGCCAGCGCAGCCTGCGGCGTACTGATGCCGCCAGCGGCGCCGATGCGCACCGGGACGGTATACTGAAATTTCGCCTGCAACTCGTCGCGCAGGGCGATCATGGTGGGCAGCAATCCGACCAACGGCCGGTTGTCGGTGTGCCCGCCGGAATCGGCCTCGACGGTAATATCATCAGCCATTGGCACCTGGCGGGCCAGTTCGGCCTGTTCAGCGCTGATTTTTCCATCGGACACCAGCCTGGCGAGAAGTTCCTGCGGGGCAGGGGCGAGGAATCGCCTGGCCACTTCTTTGCGTGAGAGCTTTGCCAGGATGTGGTGGCCAATCTTAATGCTGCCGTCCGGGTTTTGCGAGAGACCCGCAGCGCGGTAATGTACCAGGCCAGGCGTAATGTCAAGGTACGCTGATGCCTCGACTACTGGCACGTGATAGCGTACGTACAAATCCGCAGCGCACTGCTCCATGGCTGACTCGAAGGGATTGTTGATCAGGTTAAAAGCGTAAGGGCTATCCGGTAGGGCAGCCTGAACATGTTGAATGGCGGCTTCAATGCGCTCAGGGGCCAGCCCGGCGGCGCCAAAGCTGCCAAAAAAACCGGCTTTGCCCAGCGCAACTACCAACTCCACCGAAGCGATGCCGTTGGCCATGGCGCCAGCATAGAGGGCGTAGCGCGTGCCGTAGGTGGCACTGAAGGCCGGATCGCCCAGCGCTTCCAGCGGCACAGCCGGCGCGAACGCCAGCAGCGCTGGGTCGCCAGGGGCGGCGGATAGACTGCCGGAGGTGGTCAACGCGGTGCGGTTGTTCGCCGACACCGCCCACAACGGGCTTTCCAACGCCAGCAGGCACTGTTGCATGCCTTTCTCTTCAAATTCCAATGCGGTTGTCGGTCCCTGCCAGCCCAGCCCTTGCACACCGGTTGCCAGGCCGTGGGGTGAGATTGTTTGAGAAGTCATGGGGTTGCCCGGATCCTCTAAAGTAAGATTTGAAAACCGATATTAAGATGATAACCCGCGCTTTCCCGGATGGTTGCGCCGGCTGGTGGGCGCTTATGTTACAATCTCAACGGAGAAAAGAATTATTTCAAGAAATAAAGAGGCAGATATGGTGGAAAGCATCACAATGAACGGCTTGCACGTGGATGCATACGGACCGCAAAATGCGCCGGTGATTCTTTTCCTTCACGGCGGTGGGGCAGGTGCGTGGTCCTGGCAGCCAGTCATCGAACGCTTAGTAGAATTTCGCTGCCTTGCGCCCGATCTGCCCGAACATGGGCAAAGCACCGCGGTTAGGCCGTTCAGCATCCAGGATGCGGCCGCGCGCATGGCGGAGTTAATCCGAAGCCAGGCACCCGGCGCAAAAGTCCATGTTGTGGGGCTTTCAGAAGGCGCGCAGGTGGCGGTCGCCATGCTGGCGAATTCACCAGACTTGATAGCCTCTGCAATTATCAGCAGCGCGCTTCTGCGCCCCTTGCCAGGCGCCTGGATGATGACGCCCGGCGTGATCCGCTGGTCCTTCCGCCTCTCCGTGCCGCCGTTTCGCAATACTGACTGGTGGATTCGCCTTAACATGAAATATGCCGCCGGGGTGCCGGAGGTGTACTTCGCGCAGTTTAAACGCGACTTTCAGGCGATGAGCGAGGATGGTTTTACCCACCTGATGGTCGAAAACCAGAAGTTTCGCCTGCCGCGAGGACTTGAAAAAGCAACGTTACCGGTGCTGGTGCTGGCTGGCTGCAAGGAATACGCCGCCATGCGCCAATCCGCTGCCGACCTGGGCGCGGCGCTGCCGCAGGCGACCGTGCGGCTGATCGACCTGGGCGAAAGCAGTTCGCTGGCGCAGGAACATAACTGGTGCCTTTACACGCCAGATAAATTTGCTGAAACGGTGCGCGTCTGGGTGAATCAAGAGACTATACCGGCTTATCTGCAGCCGCTGGCGTAGTAAAATAAGTGCGCGGTATGTCACCGCACATTCCCTTTGAGGACAAGTTCCCATTTTCATGACAAGCCACCTGCCGTTGATTGAGATCGATAATTTGACCTTTTTTCACAGCGGCCGCGAGAAGGCCGCTGAACCGGCTTTATGCAACCTGTCGCTGCGTATCGATACCGGCGAACTGGTTGCCCTGGTTGGAGCAAACGGCTCTGGAAAAACAACCCTGGTGCGCCATCTGAATGCGCTGCTGCTGCCCACCAGCGGGAGCGTCCATGTGCTGGGAATGGATACGCGCGAACCAAAGAACTGGCCGGCTCTTCGTTCATCGGTTGGGATGGTATTTCAATCTCCCGAAGATCAACTAGTGTCAACTACCGTTGAGGATGATACCGCTTTCGGTGCAGAAAATGCCGGGCTGCCTTCAGATGAAATCCGCCGCAGGGTGGATGAAGCTTTGCATGCGGTGGAAATGTGGGAAGAGCGCAAACGTCCTCCACATTTGCTCTCTGCCGGTCAAATGCAGCGTGTAGCGTTGGCCGGGGTACTGGCGATGCGGCCAACCTGTATCGTGTTTGATGAAACGACTGCCCAGCTCGATCCAGCCGGCCGGCGCAACGTGATGGAGATGATGCAGCGTCTGAACGGTGAAGGTATGACCGTCCTGTATATCACCCATTACATGCAGGAAGCCCTGATGGCGCGCCGGGTAGTGGTGCTAAGCCACGGCCAGGTGGCCATGGATGATGCTCCGCAAACCGTCTTTTCCGATCCTCAGCGTCTGGCTGCCCTGGGATTGGAATTGCCGCCGCTGACGGCGCTGGCTGAAGGGTTGCAAAGCTTTTTCCCGGGTTTGCCAACTGGAGTATTGACTCCCGACGAGTTGGCAAATGCCATCCAGGATCCGAGCGAAGCAGAAATGGCCCGCGTGTTGCCGGCCGCAGAAACGCATCCGCAGCGCGAGGTTGCCATCGATGTGCGTCACCTGGAACATGTCTATATGCGCGATACTCCGCTGGCGCACACCGCATTGGAGGATGTGACTCTATCCGCGGGGCATGGTGCGGTGCACGGCCTGATCGGCGCGACCGGTTCAGGCAAATCGACCTTATTGCAGCATTTCAATGGACTGTTGCGGCCGCAAAAAGGCAGCGTCCAGGTAGCCGGGTACTCGCTCAATGATCCCAAGGTAACCGTCAAGCAAATGGTGCAGATCGTTGGACTGGTGTTTCAAAATCCAGAAGCCCAGTTTGTCGAACAATTTATTGGCGACGAGATTGCCTATGGGCCGCGGCCGCTGCTGGAGAAACCGGCTCTGCGCGAGCGCGTCCAGTGGGCTATGCAATGGGTCGGCCTGGATTTCGAATTGTACAAAGACCGTTTGACTTATTCGCTCAGCGGGGGCGAGCGGCGCAAAGTGGCGCTGGCTTCAGTGCTGGCGCTGCAGCCCCAGGTTCTGGTGCTGGATGAACCCACTGCCGGCCTGGACCCGCTCTCGCGGCGCGAGGTGTTGCGCCACCTGCAGGATTTTCAACGCAGTGGAATGACCCTGGTGCTTTCTTCGCACCAGATGGGCGATCTGGCGCGGCTGACGGAGCGGGTGACGGTGCTGCACGAAGGGCGTGATGTGCGCACTGGTACGGCAGCTGAAATTTTCAGCGAAGGACAGGCTCTGCATGGTTGGGGCCTGGAATCGCCGATCGCCGTGCAGGTGGCAGATCACCTGCGGGCGCGCGGTTGGCCGGTTCCACGCGAAGCCATCACAACCGAAGGGCTGGTGGCAGCCATGGCCGGCCTGACGGCGAAGGAGGCGGCGTGAGCGAATTTGAATTCCTCGACCGCGTCACGATCGGGCAATACATACCCGGCACTTCGCTGCTGCACCGCATGGATCCACGCGCCCGGCTGGTGGCCGCCCTGCTGATGCTGGGAGCGGCAACCTTCGCACCGCATCCTGCCGGTCTTGGCGTGGCACTGTTGGCGGTGATGACCGCCATCACGCTTTCGGGGCTACCGTGGAGTTTCCTGTTGCGCGGACTGATCCCGCCGCTGCCGTTCTTGATTTTTTTGGCCTTGCTGCAGGTAATTTTCAACACTCATGAAAACCTGCCGCCCCTGTTGTTTTGGTGGGGTGTGGTGCAAATATACGCCTCCGATTTCATCGTGGCCGGGATGCTGCTGTTGCGCTTTGGAGTCCTGATCCTGGGCATCAGCCTGCTATCGCTGGTGACATCGACCTCTGAGATGATTTACGGCGTCGATGCGTTGCTTAAACCGCTACGCTGGCTGCGCATCCGGACCCAGGATTTGACCATGATGGCGCAGATTACCCTGCGTTTTATCCCGTTCATGGCGCTGACCGCCGAGCGCATCGTCAAGGCGCAGGCATCGCGCGGGGTGGATTGGTCCAACCGGCCGGGCAACCTCATTCAACGCGTAACACGCATCCTGCCGTTGCTAGTGCCGTTATTCGTTTCCAGCCTGGGCATGGCTGAACGTATGGCGTTGGCGATGGACGCACGCGGTTATGGCAGTACGCGTAAACGTACCATGATGATGGCGACCCACTGGACTTGGGCGGATACGGTGGTGGTGATCGTGTGCGCAGGGTTGGCGGCTGCAATCGTGCTGCTTTAGAAATCGGCTTTATTTATCGGATAATTTTTGCTTTTGTTATGTGACCATGCTAAATGACAAGAGAATCTCGCCGAAATTGAATATCGAAACCACCCAGTGTGTAAATTCGCGTTAATGATAGGCGCAGTATGATCCTCCCCAAAGTCCGCGATCCTCGCTTCATCACCATGCGCCGCGGTGGCACGCTGACGGATTCAAACCATCACCTGCTCGCCTTGTGGGCGGCTGCGTGTGCGGAGCACGTCCTGCACCTTTTCGAGTCGGTGAAACCAGCGGACACACGGCCGCGTTATGCGATTGAGAAAGCTCGGGCATGGGCCTGCGGCGAGATCGCGATGTCACAGGCCCGCGCGGCAGGCGGTCACGTGATGGCAGCGGCCAGGGATATGAGTGGAGCAGCGCGCCATGCCGCGTATGCTGCTGGTCAGGCTGCAGCGGTCGCGCACGTCGCCGCGCACGAGCTCGGCGCTGCTGCCTACGCAATCAAGGCTGTGCGCGCGGCTGCGCTCGAAGGCGAGGGCGAAATTGCTGGCCGGCTTGAGTGTTACTGGCAGCGCGCCCAGTTGCCGGATGCGATTCGCGATCTTGTCCTTGACGATCAGCGGCTGCGAAACGACATCTGCTGGTCGGTATTCGACTGTTGAGCTTAATTTTTCTGACCTATAAATCCGATCCTTTTTTTCGACCGACAGCGATGCCCAACCAGGCACCAGTCACTGCAGTTACCAGGACGGTTGCGACGATCATCTCGGGAAGGCCATTGGCAACGAAGGTTGCGCCGATGATTGGCCAGGGATAAAGTCCCAGCAGGCCGATCATGCCAAGGACAAGGGCTGTGTGCAGCAGGCTGCCGACCGCGCCGGTGGCGATCATGCCGATCACCGGCCAGCGTTTGAGCGCTCGCCATACCAGCCAGGCCAGTGGGGCGAACAGCAGGCGCGGCAGAACGGAGATGAGCGGATTGGTGAAGATCACATCGCCGGGCCCTGTAGGTGCGATGGCGGCCTGGAGGAGCGACGACAGCCCGAAAATCAATCCAATGGCGCCGCCTACGATCGGACCTTCCAGGATCGCGCCGATGATGGCCGGGATGTGCATGATGGTCACGGATGTGCCGGTAAACCATGGCAGGAAACCCCAACGGGTTAGCCCGAGGATGATTGCGATGGCGCTGAGTGCGCCGGTGACGGCAATTTTACGTGTCCAGTTATGCGGCATCAAATCCTCCAATAAACACAACTAATCCTTTAAGAGGTATAAACCGCCAGAAACACCCCGAAGGGTGAATTTCCAGCCAGCAGCATCGCGGTGAAAGGGTTGTTGCGGACCGTACAGGCATAGAGGTAGGGACGTCAACACATCGGCCGGCAGCATAACCTCGCACGGCCGGGCAGATGGATTGAGCGCCACCAGGATATGTTCACCTTCGGCGGAACGCTTGAAAATGAATGGATATCCTGCCGGCCCGTTGTAGACCACTTCGAAGCCGCCGCTGGCGCATAATGCCGGGTGGTCTTTGCGCAGTGCAATCAGTTTACGGACCTGCTGCAGCAGGGATCCGGCATCGGCTTCTTGCGCGGCAACGGTTGGACGTGATGGGTCGGGATCGATGGGAAGGTAGAGCCGGTCGGCAGGGGCACTGGAGAAACCGGCATTGGCAGTCCTGTTCCACTGCATGGGCGTGCGGATGGCGGTGCGCTGGAAACCGCCTTCTTTTGACGGCAGTCCCTCGACAGAGCGCATGCCGATCTCGTCGCCGTAATAGATAAACGGCGTGCCCGGCATGCTTAGCAGGAAGAGAAAGATCAATTTGGTCTCTTCCAGGCTTCGTCCGGTCGCCAGGCGCGGACCGGTATCATGATTGCCGCTCGGGATGGCAATATGCCCCAACTCGCGGGTACGGTTGTAGTGAAACAGGTAATTATCCAGGAACTCATTGATATTACCGCGCCCGGACGGGTCGAAGTAACTGGCTCCGTAGGGATCGTGGTTGCCGCCATCGCCGTGTTCCTTGCGCCACAGTGAAATATAGCCAGGCGTGCCAAAAGGCAGCATAAAATCCATGTGAAAGCCAGCCTGGATAGCCAGATGCGGCTGCGCCCATTCGGAGATCAATACTGCCTCAGGGTAATCCTGGTCCAACCAGGCGCGAATCTCGCGCCAGAAATGGGCGGTTGCCTCCCCGCCGCTGGGACCCTTCACCAGCGAACCGGCCATATCCACCCGGAAGCCGCTCACGCCCAGGTCGAGCCAGAATTTCATCACTTTACGCATCTCGGCGCGCACTGCTTGCGGACCAGGAGCGTCCATTGGCTGCTGCCATGGTTCCTCGGGAACGGCAAAGCCGTAATTCAGAGCGGGCTGGAAATAAAAGAAATTGGGGATGTAGGATGCCATCCGTTCGGCGTAACCTCGCACGCTTTGCATGCCAGCTGGCGGAGGTGCCCAGACCGAATCCGTCCATACGAACCAGTCGGTATATGCGTTGCGTTCATTTTTACTGGAAGCCTGGAACCAGGGATGCTCAATAGAGGTATGCCCGGGAACCAGGTCGAGCAGGATGCGGATTCCGCGCTTGCCTGCTTCTGTACATAATTTTTGCAGGTCGGCATTTGTACCGTACCGCGGCGCGATGTGGTAGTAATCGCTGACGTCGTAACCCGCATCCTGGAAGGGCGAAACGAAGCAAGGATTAATCCACAGGCCGGTGACACCCAGCAATTGGATGTAATCCAGGCGGGCCAGTATGCCCGGCAAGTCCCCAATGCCGTCGCCGTTGGAATCCGAATAGCTTTGCGGGTAGATTTGATAGAAAACGGCCGTTTCCAGCCATGCAGGAGAGGGTCGCATCATCAGGTTTTCCTTTTTGGTATTATACCTTCCAATCATTGATTGGCGATCTCCGATAATCATAAACACTTCAATACTTCAATCGTTTTTTAAGGGATTTGCAGCCATCTCTAGGAATATTTAAATGGTTTTCTGGCGCGATTTGGTTATAATCAATTATGAGAGCGCTTCCAAAGGATGATGCTTCCTTTTTATTGCCAGAGCTGCTCTTTTTGCGCTAAATTCCTCCCATCAGGTAATAATATGAAATATGGCCATTTTGACGATGCCCGGCATGAATATGTGATCGAACGTCCCGATACGCCGCTGCCCTGGATCAACTACCTGGGTTGCGAGGATTTCTTTGGTCTGATCTCCAACACCGCCGGCGGCTATTGTTTTTACCGCGACGCCCGCTTGCGCCGCCTGACGCGTTACCGCTACAACAATGTTCCAACAGATACAGGCGGCCGCTATTTATACCTGCGCGACAATGCAAACGGCGCGTTTTGGTCACCCACCTGGCAGCCCACCCGCACTCCGCTGGAGGCGTATGAATGCCGCCACGGCATGGGGTACACGACCATTTCCTCTAAATATGATGGCATCGAGGCGAGCATTCGCTATTTTGTCCCGTTGGGACAAACGCTGGAGATCTGGCAGGTTGAAATTACCAATCGTCGCGGCGTTCCGGCACAGCTTTCGTTGTTTTCTTCGATCGAGTTCTGCCTGTGGGATGCCTGGGATGACTCCACCAATTTCCAACGCAACTTCAACACCGGCGAAGTGGAGGTGGAAGGAAGTGTCATTTACCACAAGACGGAATACCGCGAGCGGCGCGACCACTTTGCTTATTTTGCCTGTTCCGAGCCGCTGAGCGGGTTTGATACACAGCGCGAGGCTTTCCTTGGCCAAAACGGTTGGGACAGACCGCGCGCGGTAATTGAAGGCAAGTCCCAGAATTCGATTGCCCACGGCTGGGCACCGATGGGTTCGCACCAGGTTCAATTATCTCTTCAGCCTGGCGAGAGCCGCTCGGTGATTTTCATGCTGGGGTATCATGAAAACCCGCACGAGTCTAAATTTGACCCGGTTGAGTCGCAAACCCTCAACAAGCAAACTGTGAGCCTGATTCTTTCGCGTTTTCTGCAACCGGGCGAGGCCGAATCGGCTTTTACCCAACTGCAGGAACACTGGAATGGATTGTTGGGCAACCTACAGGTTAGCACCCCGGATGAGCACACCAACCGTATGGTCAATATCTGGAATGCTTATCAGTGTATGGCTACCTTTAATATGTCGCGTTCGGCATCCTACTTTGAATCGGGCATTGGGCGTGGCATGGGATTCCGCGATTCCAACCAGGACCTGCTTGGTTTTGTACACATGATTCCGGCAAAGGCCAGACAGCGCATTCTTGACCTGGCAGCCACGCAGCTCCCCAGCGGCGGGGCTTACCATCAGTATCAACCGCTGACAAAACGGGGCAATAATGATGTGGGCGGGGATTTCAATGATGACCCGTTATGGTTGGTTGTTGCGGTGTCGGCTTACTTGAAAGAAACCGGCGATTGGGATTTCCTGGATGAACGCGTTCCTTACGATAACCAGCCCGGCAGTGAACAAACCCTTTACGAACATCTCCAGCGCAGCCTGCGCTATACAATCGATCGATTGGGTCCGCACGGCCTGCCGCTTATCGGGCGGGCTGATTGGAATGATTGCCTGAACTTGAATTGTTTTTCTGAAACGCCCGGACAATCCTTTCAAACCACCACCAACCGGGAGGGCAAGGTGGCTGAATCGGTTTTCATTGGCGGATTATTCGTGTTGGCAGCCAATGAAATGATGCTTTTGGCGCGCCATTATGGCCGGCGCTCGGATGCCGATTTTTACCGCCTATCGGCCCGCAAGATGGGCGCGACGGTCATGGAACACGGCTGGGACGGTGAGTGGTTCCTGCGCGCATACGACGCACTGGGCGAGAGGGTGGGCTCGCAACAAAATGAAGAAGGCCAGATTTTCATTGAGCCGCAGGGCATTTGCGTGCTGGCAGGGTTGGGCATAAACGACGGGCGGGCGGAAAAGGCGCTCAAATCAGTACACGAGCATTTAGCCACGCAGCACGGCATCGTTTTACTCCAGCCGGCCTTTACCCACTATTACCTCAACCTTGGTGAAATCTCGACTTATCCGCCCGGTTATAAGGAAAACGCCAGTGTCTTTTGCCATACCAATCCGTGGGTTATGGCAGCCGAAGCCAGCCTGGGACACGGCGATCAGGCCTACGATTACTACCTGCGCATCAATCCATCCGCACGCGAGTCGATCAGCGAAATTCACCGCAGCGAACCTTATGTTTATGCCCAGACGATTGCCGGAAAAGACGCTCCATCCTTTGGCGAAGCCAAAAATTCCTGGTTAACCGGTACTGCGGCCTGGAATTTCGTCGCCATTACCCAGTGGATATTGGGCATCCGGCCGACGCTGGATGGGCTTCAGATCGCCCCAGCTATTCCGGCGGACTGGCATGGTTTCGAAGTGCGGCGGGTATACCGCGGTGTGACGTACAACATACAGGTAATCCGGCAAGGCGTCGGAAACCGTGTGAGGCTGGAAGTGAACGGCAAGGCGGTGGACGGCAATGTGATTCCAATCCCGACAGCAGGCGTACGCGAAGTGAACGTGCAGGTTGCGTTATCTTGAAATAAGCCTCTCAAATAAGGAGATGCCGGGATGAACTTCGGCTATTTTGACGATGAGCACCGCGAGTACGTCATCACCGATCCGCATACGCCGGTGAAATGGATTAATTACATAGGTACGCTGGCTTTTGGCGGCTTTGTTGACCATACCGGCGGCGCATTGATCTGTGCAAGAGATCCGGCGCTAAACCGCATAACGAAATATATCTCGCAGATGCCCGATTCCGATTTCAAGGGCGAAACCCTTTACCTGCGCGTCCGTTCCGGCAGCAGCCAGCGGATTTATTCGCCGTTCTATGTACCCACCCTTATCCCGATGAACCATTTCGAATGCAGCGTTGGGCTGGGGTATTCGCGGTGGATTACTGAATTGGAAGGGGTGGTTTGCGAAATCACAGTTTTCATCCCAATGGATGCACCGTTGGAAATCCGCGACATCAGCATAACCAATCTGCGCAGCGAGGTTGTGGATGTGGACGCAATTCCTGTGGTCGAATACACCCATCCCGATGCGCTGAAACAATTGACCAATGCCGATTGGGTACCGCAAACAATGCAATCCCGAGCCGAAAAGGTCGACGGTTTGCACATCCTGTTGCAATACCCTTTCATGTTGCGCGATACGCAGGTAAATTTCTTCACGGCCAGCCTGCCGGCAAGCTCGTTTGAAACCGACCGGCGCGAATTCCTGGGTGCCAACGGTTACGGAAGCTGGCAGCATCCCCTTGGACTGGAACGTACCGAGTTGGGCAACCATGAAGCCTTGCGCGGCGATAATATCGCCGCTTTACTCCTCCGGCTTGGACCGTTGCAACCAGGGGAAACGAAGCGCCTGGTCACCCTGCTCGGACAAACCGAAAACCTGGAGTCGGCCAGCGAAATCAATCAAAAATTTCGCAATCTGGACGTGGTCGATGATGCCTTTGCCAACTTGACCCGTTTTTGGAACGGGCATTTGGAAGCAATCCAGGTGAGGACGCCTGATCCTGACTTCGACCGCATAATCAATGTGCACAATCCGCGTCAGTGTTGGGTCACAACCAACTGGTCGCGCTACCTTTCGCTCTACCAACTTGGTTACGGTGCCCGCGGGATTGGATTCCGCGATAGTTCGCAGGACGTCATGGCGGTCATGGCCAGCTCGCCTGAAACGGCCAGGGCGTTGCTGCGCAAACTTCTCAGCGTGCAAAAACGCAACGGCTCGGCCATGCACCAGTTCAATCCGCTCAGCATGATCGCGACAGAGGGCGATTCACTTGAGCGCGAAGACCGTCCGCATTATTACAGCGACGACCACCTTTGGGCTATTCTTGCAATTACCGCATACGTAAAAGAAACCGGTGATACCGCATTTCTTGATGAAGTCCTGCCTTTTTATGAAAAAGATAAATCCGGACAACCGCTTGAGACGGGTACCGTTCTGAATCACCTCAAACGGGGGCTGGCATTTACCTGGGGGGATATTGGGGCGCACGGCCTGCCGCTGTTGGGTTTTGCCGATTGGAACGACACCATCAATTTGCCAACAGGCGCCGAATCGCTCTTTACAGCCAACCTCTACGGGCGGGCGCTTCGTGAATTGGCCGCACTTAGCGACGCACTGGGCGATGTTGATACAGCCCGTAATTATCGGCAGAATTATGACGAAATGCAGGAAAGGGTTGAACAAGCAGCCTGGGATGGCAATTGGTATGTGCGTTATTTTGATGCCGACGGCAATGCGGTTGGTTCAGACGCCAATGTTTCTGGAAAAATATATCTGAACGGTCAATCCTGGCCAGTTATCTCCGGCTTTGCCTCGCCGGAACGCAGCGAAAAGGCAATGGACGCAGCCTACAATTGGCTCAACACGCGCTACGGTATCAAGTTAAGTGCTCCGGGTTTCGACGGTTTTGATCCAAAAGTGGGCGGCATTACTACCTACCCGCCGGGCGCGAAAGAGAACGGCGGCATCTTTCTGCACACCAATCCCTGGGCGGTGATCGCTGAAACTCTGCTGGGGCGCGGCGACCGCGCATATGAATACTACCGCCAAATCAATCCAGCCGCGCGCAATAACCTGATGGAAGTGTACGAGTGCGAGCCGTACGTTTATCCGCAGAATATTCTCGGCAATGAACATCCGCAATTCGGGCTGGCCCGCAATTCCTGGCTTTCCGGAACCGCCTCCTGGGCATACCAGGCGGGGGTGCAGTATATCCTGGGTTTGCGCCCGGAATACTCTGGGTTGCGTCTCGATCCCTGTATCCCAGCGGTGTGGGATGGTTTTGAAATGATACGCCTTTTCCGTGGCAGAGTCTATCGCATCCGGGTGCACAATCCCGATCATATCAACAAGGGCATCCGTAAGATGCAGGTTGATGGGGTGGAAATGGCAGGATCGTTAATTCCATTGCCCATTGACGGGAGTGAACACCAGGTTGAAGCCTGGATGTGATACTCATCGGCTGAAATATTGCGGCCAAACGGGCAGTAAATCGACCTTAGTAGCCGATTGAAAAGAATCGAAGAAATCCTGGCGGGTGGCCACTTTTCCATTGAAATGCATTGCGTATGCCTGCAGCGCGTTGAAAAAATCAATATCGCCCATTGCAGTGTGCAAGGCATCCAACATTTGTGCACCGCGCAAATAAATTCGGTTGCGGTAGGGCAGGAACTGCGAGAAGTCATAAATGGTCGCATCCAGCGAGTCTGCTGGAGCATAAGAATCGACGCGGAATCCCCACCACCATTTTGCCAGTTCCGGGTTGAGATTCTCATAGAAAAGCAGTTCGCTGTAAGTGCACAGGGCTTCATCCAGCCATGGATCCTGAGCCTGATCGCTGCCCACGCGGGCATACCACCATTGGTGTGCGGTTTCATGCACGGCGATCAGTGCCAGATAGCTGCGCGGCGAGCCGTCGAAACCATAATAAAAGCGCTCGGAGAGGAAGTACAGGCCGTCAAATTCCATGCCGTCTGGAAAATCAGATTGAACGATGCTCAGACTGCTGCGCGGTTCAATATTGAATTGTTTCGAGAAGTAATTAACGGCTTGAACGGTATAATCCAGCGCCGCCCTGGAGGCTAATTCGGTGGCAGGAAAAGCATAGCTGGTGACTGTGACCGCTCCAGCCTGCTGCGTGCTCATCCGGTATTGCTGGGAGGCTGACCAGACAAAATTTCGTGCAGACTCCAGGTGGTAGCGATATCCTTGCGGGATCGGTTCAGCAGGGGCTGAGGCGGCGACCACTAACGCCGGGTTCAGGTCGGGCAAGCGCAGATCCAGGTCGAAATCGGAAAGCGGATAGACCGTATTTTCCCCCACCGCGGCGGGCGGATGAACCAGCCAGGTTCCAGTTGGACTGTAATAGGGTAAAAAGGGATACCAGTCAGCCAGATTGATTTGCCGATGCGTATAGCCTAATATCTGGGGCTTATCTGGGAGGATTGGCGGCAAGCGCAGTGTATATTCGAGTGTAACAGTCATTCTTCCGTCTGTTGCCAGCGGAGGTTGAATGGCCAATGTGAGAATGTTTTCTTCCAGCCCTTGAACAGTTACTGTTTGTCCGACATCGCTGGTAATGCTTATCAATTTGAATGCACCCGCATAGCGGTTGGCTTCCACCACCAAGGGAATTTCCGCCAACGTTGTGCCAGTCGGGTTGATCAGACTGATTTGTTCCTGAACCTGCAGGTTACGCAGGGAATCATCCAGAGTTGCGCTGATCTGGTAATGCGTGTTCTTCTTGATCTCGGGTTGAGCGGTAACTTCGGGCAGGGTGGGGGAAACTGATGGAAGCAGTGTGCCATCGTCAATGGTCGGATCTGTTACCCGGGTTGCCGGTAGCGGGGTGGATATCGTTGCCGCAGGCAGGCACCCAGCCAGCAAAAGTCCAAGAAAGAAAACCGCAGCCCATTTCATAAGTAAATTATAATGGCTGCCCTATGACAACGCCGGGATTGTGATATGCTTGGTTCAGAACGGAAGGTGACCGATGGTCGACGATTCTACTTCTTCCCAGCAAGATTCTACAGCGGGTTCGCGCGGTCTGAACGAGATTTGGGATGCGCTTACCCCTGAAGAGCAGGCTAACCTGACCAGTTTGCTAAAAGGCGTACCCGGACAACCGAAGATCAGCCGGTCGCTGATGCAAATGGCTGAAAACCAACTTAAATTGGCTTTCGGACGCAAACACTGCGTTGCCATCGTTGGGCCGGCTAATGTGGGCAAATCGACTCTCTATAATCAATTTGTACGGGTCCCCGCAGAACGGGCTGAAGTCAGCCCGCTGGCGGGCACAACCCGCGATAACCAGGAGACCGATGCCGGTTTGTTTGCGCTGGTGGATACGCCGGGGGCAGACGCAGTGGGTGAGGTGGGCGAACGCGAGCGAACACTGGCCTTGCAGGCAGCCGCCAAAGCGGATATTCTCATCATAGTTTTCGACGCCATTCAAGGCGTGAAACAGACGGAACAGGATCTTTACGAGCAGCTCAAAGCCTTGCGCAAGCCGCATGTGGTGGCTTTGAATAAAATTGATCTGGTGCGGAAGGAAAAACGTGCCGTCACGGAACAGGTTGCTTCCAACTTACATTTAAAGGTGGAGCAAGTGGTTCCAATCGCTGCCCGTTCAGGCGAGAATTTGAACCAGCTGCTGGCAGCGGTTGCCATGGCTGAGCCTTCCATCGTGGCCGCTTTAGGAGCAGCTTTACCGCAATATCGCTGGCAGTTAGCCTGGCGTTCCATTGTCAGCACAGCCACCATATCCGCGGGGATTGCCCTCACACCGTTGCCCGTCATCGATTTCCTTCCTTTGGCGACTGCTCAATCCTTGATGGTGTTAACCATTGCTCGCATTTATAACTATCAAATAACTTTTCAGCGTGCGCGGGAATTGCTGGTAACCTTTGGCATGGGTTTCCTTGGACGAACACTCTTCTATGAATTAAGCAAACTAGGCGGAATCCCAGGCTGGATTTTGTCCGCCGCAGTGGCTTCATCAACAACCGTGGCAATGGGATACGCCGCGGTACGATGGTTTGAAAAGGGAGAGAAGCTTTCCACTGGCGCGCTTAAACAGTTAGCCGGGCAGGTGACGAATTCACTGGTTAGTGGACTGCGCGGTCTAGGTAATCGAAGACCAGCTCGCAAAACTCTACAGGAACAAATCGAAAAATCTCTTGGCGAGATCGAAATTGACCGTTCTCCCGGGACAAGCAGCGATATGAATCCGGATTGATTAGTATTTCACCAGCATTCTGTTAAGTGTTTGAAATGTCCATTGGTTCGCTCGCCACTTATATGTGGCTATAATCAAATCGAAAATCATCCATGCTGGGGGGATTCTGCAGTTTTGGATGGGATTTTCATGATCAGGTATGTTTTGTGCACCAATGACCTGAAGATGAGGTGAGAATTTATCTTGCCGGGTCAAGAAATCATGGGAACATATAATGATGGATCAGAAACCTGACAGTTTCTTTCGCGCCATTGACGGTTGGATCAGCCGGCCAGTAGGCAGTGCATGTCTGTCAGGTCTTGCGATGATCCTGGTGTTGGTTTTATTGACCTTTGCAGCGCACCCTGCACCAAATTTTTGGATTTGGATATTGGCCGGTTTGATTGTGTCCTTCGCAGCCTGGGCTGGATACAATCATAGCTCGCAACGCGAAAAGCTCAAAGCGGAAAATGTACAACAGGCGGCAGTCGAATCAGAAAATTCTTTGTTGAACAGTTCAGTGCTCGCCTGCCACTCGGTCATCGACCGTATAGACGCTGTATTTTTTGCACTTGACCGCGATTTGCTGGTGACTTATTGGAACCGGCAAAGCGATGTCCTCTTGCAAAACCGGGAAACGATGGTGATTGGCAAGCCATTACCCGGGTTGATCCCTGAAAAACTTGCTGGGCAGCTACTAACTATTTGCGTAGATGCCGTTCAATTGCAGCAGCCACAAGTCCAACAAGTCGAGATCTCTCAATTGGGTTTGAATAGGATTTATCAAGTCGCGGTTTTCCCATCAGAGAATGGTGTATCGGTGTTAATGAATGACGTCAGCGAGGAAGTCATTCGCCGCCAGGATATTCAAGATACAGCTGAAAAGTACCAGGAAATATTTGAGGAAGCCTCGGATGCCATTTTTGTTTACGATCCGGGTCTTGGCAGAATCGTGGATGTGAACGCGAAAATGTGTGCGATGTCGGGTTATGCTCGCGAAGCATTGTTGCGTATGTCAGCCTCCGATCTGCTTTCCACCGATTCGCACTTTACCATGCAGGCCCTGCGCCGCAAGGTGATGAAAACCCTCAGCGATGGGCCGCAATTTTTTGAATGGTTGGCGAAGGATGCCTACGGGCGTCTTTTCTGGGTCGAGATTGGCTTCAAACACATTACCATCAAAGGGCATTCCCGATTAATGGGTGTCGTTCGAAATATCACCGAATACAAACGAACCGCTGGTGAACTGAACAGCCTGGCGACCAAATTACGCGTAATCGGGCGATCGGCGCGCAATATGACTGCCCAATTGGATATGCAGGCCCTGGCTGAGCAGGTTGTGGATTCTCTGGTCGAAGCCACCTCCTGCTATAGTGCCAACGTATTTATCTCAGATGGCGGTTTATATCGTTGGGCTGCAGGCGAAGGCGGCGACCTTGAGGAGATCTCACCCAAGGATCTGGCATTTGAACCGGGCCAGGGATTGATTGGCAGTTGTGCCCAACTCGGAGAGCCCATTCTCGTGCCTGACGTGCTCGTGGATGAGCGTTATTTTGAATGGGAAGGATTTCCAGAAACACGCTCCGAGCTTGTTTTCCCAGTAAAAAGCAACGATCGTGTGCTGGCAGTTGTTGATTTGCAATCAACCGAAGCATCGGCTTTTGACAATACCGATGTGGAAGCGGTTGGCGTGCTCGCTGACCAGATGGCTGTGGCAGCCGACAATATCAAGCTTTTCCAGGACACCCGCCGTTGGGCGCACGAAATGGAAATGCTGGTGCAAATCACCACCGATTTGCGCGCAGCGTTAACCCGTGGAGAAGTCGTCCCGATCGTTTTGGAAAGTCTGGTCAAGCTTTTCCATGCGGACGGTGCATTAATGTCCATCAAGGACATGCTTACTGGTGATCAGGTCGTTGAATTGGGCCGTGGTGCCTGGATTGTGCTTTCTGGACGGCGTTTCCCGGAAGGGAAAGGTCCCATTGCGAAAGTCGGTTCAGAGGGTAGATCGATCATCATCAACGATTTACCAAACGCGAATTTGGACGGGACCAAGCGCCTTGCGGCTGGATTGCAGGCATTGGTCTGCGTGCCTTTAATTTCGCAAGAACAAGTTATAGGAACGATGGCAATCGGGAGGAACACGCCGCTCTCGGTGAATGAACTACATATCCTTGAAACCATCGCGGATATCGTGGCGAGTGCCATTCAACGCGCAAATCTATTTGACCAGACCGAAAGGCGGCTGCACCAGGTACAAAGCCTGCGGACGATCGATATGGCGATCACAGCAGATATGAGCCTGCGGATGACCCTTCATATCATTCTCGATCAGGTGATGGTTCAGCTGCGGATTGATGCCGCGGATATCCTGCTATTTCAGCCGGACACGCAGCTTTTAAAATATACCGCCGGGCTTGGTTTCCGTTCCCGTAATGTTCCTAAGCAAATTTACCATCTGGGAGATGAACTGGGCGGTAAGGTAGCCCAGGATGGGCACACCTTGAGTGTCCTCAATTTTCTGGCGGATGACGCTGCTTATAAACGATCAGCTTTTATGGCTGAGGAAGGGATTCTTTCTTATTTCGGCCTGCCGATGTTTGCAAAAGGGCAGTTGATGGGCGTCCTGGAAATCTTCCACCGTTCTCCCATCAATCCGGAATATGAATGGCTGCAGCTGATGGAAGCTCTATCCGTGCAGGCAGCGATTGCAATCAATAATTCCGAACTATTTGAACAGTTGCAGCAAAGCAACCAGGAATTAATGCAAGCTTATGACACAACCCTGGAAGGCTGGGCGCGAGCGTTGGAACTACGCGACCGTGAAACCGAAGGCCACTCGCGGCGTGTTACCACGATGACGGTACGCCTGGCTCGCCGGATGGGGTTCAGCGAAGCACAACTGGTGCACGTCCGTCGCGGCGCATTGTTGCATGATATCGGCAAGATGGGCATTCCGGATAGCATATTATTCAAGCCGGGTTTATTGGATGAAAAAGAATGGGATCTCATGCGCCAACACCCGGTGCATGCCTACCAGTTGCTGGCGCCGATTGCCTATTTGCAGCCCGCGCTTGAGATTCCGTACAGCCATCATGAACGTTGGGATGGAACTGGTTATCCGCAAGGTCTAAAGGGTGAACAAATTCCATTGGCGGCACGCATATTCTCGGTGGTGGACGTATGGGATGCGTTGATCTCTGACCGCCCTTATCAGAAAGCCTGGGAAGAACCGAAAATACGCAAATATATTCAAGAATTGGCCAACAAGCAACTGGATCCGAACGTGGTCAAGGCTTTCTTCGAAATGATTGATCAACCAGCGGATGGCGACTCGACTAAAATAGCCGTGTCCATAGCTGACGGGAAACCCCAACAATAAAACAACCGCGGCAGAGAAACTCTGCCGCGGTGTAAATCTTTTGCCAGGTCAACTCGTTTAATGCCGGCTTTTGAAAACCAGGCGAATTGGCGTGCCTGTAAATGGATAGGACTGGCGGATGCGGTTTTCCAGAAAACGCACATAAGTAAAGTGCGCCAGCTTTGGCTCATTCACGTAAATCAAAAAGGTAGGGGGATCACTGCGTACCTGTGTGCCGTAGAAGATCTTTAAGGACTGGCCGGATCTCGTTGTCGGTGAATGGGCTTCTTGCGCGTCCTGAAGGATGCGGTTGATTTGGCCAGTATTGAGGCGCGCCAGGCGTTCTTCCTGCACGTGCAACGCTGTCGGCATCACCTGATCAACCCTTTGGCCGGTTTTTGCAGAAATGAATAAAACCGGAACGTACGCCATGAAGTTCAATTCCTTGCGTAGATGTTCCGTGTAAGTTTGCATGGTGTAGGAATCTTTGGCTACCGCATCCCATTTATTCACAATCACCACGGCGCTCTTCATGGCTTCGATGATGAAACCGGCGATGTGGGTATCTTGTGCACTGATGCCGTCGACCGCGTCCAGTACCAGCAGCGATACATCGGCACGTTCAATTGCACGCATCGACCGGACAACGCTATATTTTTCGACGCCAGGTTCAATTTTTCCGCGGCGGCGAATGCCGGCAGTGTCAATCAACGTGACTGGCAGGCCGTCGATTTCGATATGCGTGTCAACCGAGTCGCGGGTGGTGCCGGCAATGGGACTGACAATGGCCCGTTCCTGCCCGACCAGTCTGTTGAGCAGGCTGGATTTGCCTACATTCGGTTTGCCAACAATGGCTATCTTGATCGAATCGTCATCTTCTTCCTTTTCCTGTTCCGGAAAGATTGCCAGCAACGCATCCAACATATCGCCGGTGCCTGTGCCATGCAACGCGGAAATTGGATAAGGCTCACCCATGCCCAACTCGTAGAACTGGGAAGCATTGTTGCGAAAACTTTCATTATCTGCTTTATTGACCACCAGCATCACCGGCGGGGCGGGTTTCCCGTCAATTACCTTCTGATTCCGGCGCAGGATCTGGGCTACTTCCTGGTCTGCCGGCGTGACGCCGCTGATTGCATCCACGATGAACAACACCACATCGGCATCTTGAATGGCCACCTGAGCTTGAATGCGAATTTGATCAATAAAATCGGAAGAACCGACTGACAGGGGCTGGCCTTGTTTGGTCGAAGAAGGATCAATGCCGCCGGTGTCGATGAGGTCAAAGACCACATTTAGCCATTCGCCCTGTGCAAAAAGCCGGTCGCGGGTAGTGCCAGGGGTGTCATCGACAATGGCTAAGGGTTCGCCGGCCAGCCGGTTGAATAACGTACTTTTTCCGACATTGGGTCTTCCGACCAATGCCACTACGGGTTTACTCATTTATATCCTGCTTTCAATCACCGCTGCGGTGTAGGGGTTGGCGCGGTGGAAATAGTAACCTGGATGGTACCCGGAAGAATCGATTCCACTATGATTTCAGAAATTGCAACCTCAATCTTCGGTTCCAATTGATAAGTTCCACGTAATAACCCGGAAACATCCAGACTGATTGTAACATCACCTTGTTTGAGTGCGTCCAGCAAAGGGAGCGGGCCGGAAAGAATCAAATCGATGGTTTCGGGAGACAGTGTTGCTTTCAGGTTCGGGGCCAGACCGATAATATTGATTTTCTGATTTGATAACGGCAGGCTGCTTTGAATGGCTGCAATTCCAACCCGCACAAGCACGGTCTGGTCGCCAACCACTGAAACGCCTGCCGGCAGATTTAATGTGAGAGCAATATCCAAATCATCCTTGGCGTTCGCCAGATCCAGCGGCATGGTTTCAACAAACCCGGGCAGGTTGGTGATGGCCGTCGGGTCGCTTGAAAAAACGGTGACTGCCGGCGGAAAGACCGAAATATTGGTGAGACGGTAGCCTTTGGTGATTTCACCGCTTGTCACCACTTTCACCACCACATTGCGATAGCCGCCTTTTTGATTGATGGGCAGGGTCACAGTCACACGGTCCGGGGTCAGGGTCAACCCGTTGACCGGCGATTCGTTAGCGTCAACCGCTTGCAAAGTAAGCGTGCGGTTGAGAGTCTCGAATACCTGGGTCAGATCCAACAGGGCTTCAACTTTTTGGACGCGTTCCACCACGGAAGCCGGGCCGCTGACTATGGTACTGGTTTGACTGAGGGTCGGCAAACCGGCTTGGTATCCGATGGCGGGGTCGCCGCGGGTGACCAGACTGATGGGTACGGTGCGGGTTGAAAGACGCTCCAGAGCCACCGTTACAGCACGTGGCGCGCGGGAGACAATTTGTACGGGGCGTAAGCTTACTTGAACCTGGACCGGAACGGAATGGCTGCCAGGCTCAAGCCCCGATAGATCAATGACCGCCCGAATCGTGGATGGGTCAGCGGTGAGTTGATTCCAGATGGAGCGCGGTGCACTTAAGACAACGTTGAGTTGATCTGCCGGTTCGTTGGTAATCATCAAGCCCGGGTCGAGACCAATGACTTCAATGGGAATCGGTTCTGAATATTGCCGTTCTTCGGTTGGATCAGTGGATGTGACGGCTGAAATCCATACTGCCATAGCCAGAACAAGGGCGGTCAGGAAGGTGGGAATGAATTTTAGCAAACGTTGCAAGCCTGTCACCTTCTTAATCCTCCGGCCGCCGAATTGAATTCAGCCAGCGATTGATGCGTTCGCGAACATTCACTCTCAAATCGATCTCGGAGGGTTGGTAAAATGCCAGCAGGATATTCTCCAGGCGTTCGCTATCCAACCGCCGGATCATACGCCCATTGTGGGCAATGGAAATGGCACCGGTTTGTTCGGATACCACTACTGAAATTGCGTCAGATGCTTCGGAACTACCCAACGCTGCCCGGTGGCGCAGCCCCATTTGGCGTTCAGGAGATCGGTTGAGAATCCCGCTCGAGGAAAGCGGCATCACACAGGCTGCAGCGATAATTCGGTTTTCCGCAATGATGACCGCGCCATCGTGCAAGGGCGTATTGGGATAAAAGATTTGCAGGAGTAATTCAGGCGTAACGCGCGCATTTAACTGGACCCCGGTCAAAACATATTCCTGCAAACTGTCAGAACGTTGAAGAATGATCAGAGCGCCATGTTGGCGGGCCGAGAGCCGAGCGCAGGCAGACACGACAGCCTTAATGGTTTGCTGAATGGCTTGAACAGCCGCAGAATCCTGACGGTTGAACAGGTTGGCATATCCGGCACGCCCAAGCCGTTCGAGTCCGCGCCGAATTTCAGGGGCAAAAATAACCGGAATGGCAAGGAGCAGCGCAGGAAGCGTTGTATTGATAAGCCAGGAGAATGCCGGCAAATTGACTAAACTGGTGAGCACGGTAAGGAAAATCACCACCAGCACCACGCCGCGCATCAGGACATTCGCCTGGGTATCCCGGAGAACCATTAAGATGATAAAGAATACCAACGTAACCAGAGCCAGGTCAAGAAAACTTAACCAGTTCAGACGTTGGAAGAGAAAGGCAATTTCACTCAGCAGGTTTGCCACTTGCTTCTCAGTTCATAAAGAATATTTCTTATCAAAAAAGGTTTTCCAGACTAAATAGGCCGTAGAATTCGGTCCTGGCGAAGTTGTTTAAAGAGCAGGGTGGTGGTGGCAGTTTTGGTCTCTTCAGCAGCCTCCTGCCAGGCCTGCACGCCTAATGTTTCTGCTTTGCGGGGCTCGTATCCAAGCTTTCGCCAGACACTTTCAAGCCGGGTCAGTTCAGGCGGGGCAAAAACCAGGGATGCTTCACATTGCAAATCCCGCGATGAGCGTTCCATTTCTGTTATGAACGCTGAAACCGCCTGTTCGGCAGGAACGGCTGGATCCAGGAAAATGTCAGTGGCACGCGCAACCAGGTTTTCCACCTGCCAGCCCATTACACCGGCCGGCTGGTTGCCAATTTGCAGAAGCAAAAATGCTTTTTCGCCAAATGCTTCCATGACGTCGTTGCGTGTGATTTGCTTGTCGTTCTTGCTTAAGCGATTGATGATGGCAGCGATCTCTTCCGAATCGCGCGGACGGCCGCGGCGTACGCTGATCTGGCTGAGCGGCGCGGTAGCCGGGAGAGCTTCGACGACCGCTACAGGGACGCTTTGAGCCGATTCGGGAACGTACTTTTGCCAGGCGTTCATCACCTGGCGCCACGTATCCTCAAAAGTCAATTCGTTGCGAATGACCACAGTCGCCGCAGCAATTTTTTCTTCCTGCGGTGGTTGTGAAGAAATGCGCTGGCGTGCGTCGATATCGCTCATGTGCCGTTTTTGCACCAGGCGGGCAACCTGTATCTTGGGCGAAGCATAGGTAACCCAGACACTGTCGCAATAAGCAATCAACGAAGATTCGAGCAGCTTGATCGCCTCGATCACGATGACTTTCTGCCCGGCACGCTTGGCCAGGAAGTTAACCGCCTGATTTACCAGCGGATGAACGATACGCTCGAGCGTGATCAGGGCATCGGGGTCATTAAAGACCAGACGTCCCAATTTTGTGCGGTCGATTTCGCCATCCGGGCCGAGCACCCAACTACCAAAAGCTGAAATAATGGGTTGATAACCGGGCGCGCCGCGCGCCATGGCACGGTGCGAGAGTGCGTCAGCATCGATGCCGTAGGCACCCAGGTGCTCCAGCATTCTGCGGACCACGCTTTTTCCGGTACCAATATTGCCGGTCAGGCCAATTACGTACTTGCCAGCCCATTTAGCCACTGATATTCTCCATGGAAGGAAGATATACATCCTGCCCCCTTCATTTTAGTCGGGCCATGGGATTATGTCAAAGGATTTAGTCAGCAGGGGGAAAATGATCTGGCATGGATTTCTTGACAAGCGGGGCATGCGTGGTAAAATTCACGCACGTTCTAACAAGAACCGGCCGAGATAGCTCAGTTGGTAGAGCATGCGACTGAAAATCGCAGTGTCCACAGTCCGATTCTGTGTCTCGGCACACAAACGTCCCGTCCAACGGGGCGTTTTTGTTTTCGGATAATCTTCTCCCGGTCTGTTCGGTTGCGTATACCAGCGCAGGCACGATCTGGATTATTCTGTTACAATGCCGCGTAGATGAGTCTTAAAACGAAAACGATTTTGGCGGTATCCGGCTTGACGCTGGCAGTTGCCCTGTTTTTTTTCCTGGGGCTGCCGCGTAGCGTAATGTTTGTGATTAACGGGCATGAGCTATCTGCCCGGGTTCGCGCCTTGACCATCGGCAGCGCATTAAAGGCGGCCGGCATACCGTTGGATGAGCGCGATGTGTTGCAGCCATCAAAAAACGCCTGGTTGAAAAATGGGCAACAGATAACAATCCGGCGCGCACGCGATGTGAGTATTCAGGTGCTGCCCGAAGGTGAAACCAGCCGGATTGTATCCGCTGGTCTAACAGCCGCCGAGTTATTGATGGAAGCAGAAGTACGGCTTGAACCCAATGACCGCCTTTGGGCTAACGGAGAACTGGTTACTGTTCAAGAGGGATTGCCGCCTGGTGCTGATCTGGCCTTGGTTATCCGGCGCGCTCAAACGATTGAACTGCAGATTGGAGTGAAGACTCAAACCATCCTTTCGAGTGCGGCGACATTGGGCGAGGCACTCGCCGAAGCAGGCATTTTACTCGCACCAGCCGACCGGCTGACGCCTGATGCGGAGACACCAATGAGCGGGCCAATAAATGCTGACCTGCGCCGTACAGTAAAACTTACCATTCAGGTGGATGTACAGGTTACGCAGGCACGCAGCGCTGCTGAGAATGTAGGCGAGGCCTTGGCGGAAGCCGGGATTTCTTTGCAGGGACTGGATTACAGTCTGCCAGCCGCTGATCAACCCATCCCTGCGGATGGGCGCTTGCGAGTGGTTCGAGTGAATGAAGAACTGGTGATGAACCAAACCTCCATACCCTTCACCATAAAATATGAGAATTCCGATCAGGTGGCACTTGACCAGCAGGATGTGATCGTCCCCGGCATCTTAGGGATCACGGTTTCGCGTGAGCGGGTGCGTTTGGAGGATGGACAGGAGATCTCGCGACAATCAGACGGCGAGTGGGTGGCGCAAGAGGCCAAGGAACAAATCGTCGGGCTGGGCACGAAGATCGAGTTGAAGACGGTTCAGACTGAACAGGGCAACCTGGAATATTATCGGGCAGTAAACGTCTATGTGACATCTTATTCGCCCTGCAGGTCCGGCGCAGACCGTTGCTACACCGGAACTTCGAGCGGATTGAAGGTACAAAAAGGCGTCATTGCTGTTCCGCGTGCCTGGTATGGGCAGCTTGTTGGTGCGCGGGTCTACGTTCCTGGCTACGGCGTTGCGGTTATCGCCGATACCGGCGGCATGACAGGCTATTGGATTGACGTAGCCTACAGCGACGAAGATTATGTGCCCTGGTCGCAGTACGTAACCCTGTATTTTCTTGCTCCGGTGCCGGCCTATGTTCCGGTGAGGCTTCCTTGAAAGGTTTACCGGATCTGGCGATTCCCGCGCTCTTGCGCAAGTACAATCTCACTGCCAAAAAAGGCCTGGGGCAAAATTTTTTACTGGATGCAGCTGCCCTTGAGAAGATTGTCACGGCAGCAGAAATTCCACCCCAGGCCAGCGTGCTGGAAATTGGACCCGGATTGGGCAGCCTGACCCGTTACCTGGCCCGAGCAGCGCGGCAAGTGGTGGCAGTCGAACTGGACGCCAGCCTGATCCCGGCCTTACAGGAAGTGCTGGTTGGTGAAAAAAATGTAACCATCGTTCATGGCGATATTTTAAAGCAAGACATTGGCGCATTGATCAGCGATCCGGGCTACCTGGTGGTGGCAAATATTCCCTATTACATCACTTCAGCGGTCATCCGGCACCTGCTGGAAGCACAGGTAAAGCCATCCCGGCTGGTGCTGACCATGCAAAAGGAAGTGGCTGCCCGAATTTGCGCCAAACCTGGCGATCTCAGCATGCTGGCACTCGGTGTACAGGTGTACGGCGAACCGCGTGCGGTAGCCCACATTCCGGCAGGTGCATTTTATCCGCCGCCCAAAGTTGATTCAACTGTGCTGCGCGTCGATCTCTACCCGCAGTCAAAGATTTCAGCGGATCTGATGAATGACTTTTTTCACCTGGCGAAAGTGGCTTATGCGCAAAAAAGAAAAACTTTGCGCAATACGCTTTCTGCCGGTTTGCATTGGCCGCCCGAAAAAGTACTCAAAATTTTAACATCCGCTGGCATCGACCCGATGCGGCGGGCAGAAACAGTAAGACTGGATGAGTGGGAAATATTGGTTCAGGCTTATCGCTCAGCGGGAAAATAAGTCAGCCGGAATTAGGACAATGAAACTTTTTGTTTCAAATCGTTGTACATGCCGGGAAGTTGCCAGACACGCAGTGCAGCTTCGGCTTGTATGCGGAACGACATTTTTGATTGGCCCCAGCGGCGGTCGGCAAAATAAATCGGGATTTCCTGGAATTTGAAGCCCAGGCGGGTGGCGATGTAAGCCAATTCAACCTGGAAAACGTAGCCATTCGAGCGCACCCGTTCGAGTGGCATCGACAATAGTGTTTCACGTCGCCACAACCGAAAGCCGCCCGTAACGTCGCGGATGGATAGGCCAAGAATGGTACGCGCATAAAAATTGCCAAAGGCCGATAGTCCCTTGCGCCAAAAAGGCCACCGCTCGTCCAATTTGCCGCCAGAAACATAGCGCGAGCCGATAACCACGTCGCATCCTGAAAGGGCTTTAATCAGCTCAGGAACTTTTTCAACCGGGTGCGAAAAATCTGCATCCATTTGGCCGATAGCTTCAGCGCCCAATTCGACAGCCCGTTTGAAACCCTGGATATAGGCGCTGCCAAGGCCAAGTTTGCCGGCGCGATGCATTACTTGTACGCGGCCGCCGGTATCGATGGACAATTGGTCGCCAATTTTACCAGTGCCGTCAGGACTGTTGTCATCGATGATCAGCAGTCCAAGCGAGGGTTCGGGGAGGGCGAATAATGCCGACACCAATTTCGGGAGATTTTCCGCTTCGTTGAAGGTGGGGATTATGATGATGGTTTTCATGAAAGCCTCATTGGGAAGAGTATTCGTGGAGGGTAATAAAAGAAATCAGCCTTTACAAGGAATCTTTTCCGTGTCTGGATCACTTTCATTTGGCTTGTAACATAGACAGCTGGCGGAACCTGTGGTGATCATACCATAGGGATCGGCAAACAATTCTCTTACTCGAATTTCCTTTGAAAAGCTAACCAATCGGTTCTTTGTCAATAAAAAATACACAGGCTGGATCCCCCATGGCAATACACTGCGATTCAAAGACCCGAAATTCGCCGCCGTCTGATACCCATTTGAGACCTTCCTGCAGCAAACCCTGGATAAAAGAGCATGCGGGACTTTCGGATGAACGGCCGTGGCATGCCGGGCAGGTTTGGATGCTAAAGATCATCTGATCATCTTTCTCTTCAACCGTCGAAATCTGATCGCTCAATTGGCTAATGATCCTGGCGATGGCAGGCAAACCAACCCGCAATTTGACCTGCAAAGGCAGGTTTTTGAACATCGGATTGCTGATCCCGGCGAGCGTGCCATAATCGCGCAAAGCACCGGTGAAAGCGGCGTTTCCAGCCCGCATGGCCAATCCGCGGCCACCGCGGACGCCGTAGATCTCCTCCAACGCAGCAATGATGGATGACAGTTCCGCAAAATCAAATTGCCTTTCGAAATCATCCGGTGGGAGGTTATCCATCCTGTCAGGCAGATTGGCAAGGTTGAGAATGGAATTCACCCCGTTCCGCCCCAGGATGCTTTCCAGCATTTGAATCAAAATTCGCCCAAATTTGTTTGGATAATACAAACCACTTTGGGGAATCGGTTGCATGGGGTGATCGCCTTAGATCAGTTTTAGTAAATCTTCAGCCGCGCGCCGCATATCCAAGAAAATCAATCCAAGTTTCGCCTGTTCGCTGGCCAAAGCAGTCAACACTGCATCTTCCCCCACCGCCATCAAAACAACATAACCGTTCATACCCTTGATATAAACTTGTTCAAGAGAACCGCGGCCCAATTCGGTGGCGATGCGTTCGCCTAACGAAAGCATTGCGGCCGACATGGCTGAGACACGGTCTTCCTCCACGCCTTCCGGGAGTGCCGAAGCGATGATCAGGCCATCAACGCTGACAACTGCACTCGCTTCAATATCCGGGGAGGATACTTGCAACTCGCGCATGCGCTCAACCATTAATTGATTGCGGTTCTTTGTCAAGGCTGCACTCCTTAATGCGGGGATGATTGTTCAAGTGTTTCGAATTTAATAATTTCTTCTGGAAAGCCTCAGACAAATTTAGCACAGCGGTTAAGACGTGTCAAGCAAAGCACAGCCTTGTCAGGTGCGATTGTAAAGAGATTGAAAAGCATCTGGCGGGGAAGGCAAGGATCAGTGCCGGACGGGTTATAATCACGGCTAGATGGTTTGGGCGAATTTGATCTAGGAGAGATAGAAATGAACCGGCGAAGAATCGGCATCGGTTTGATTGCATTGTTTTTTATGATGAGCGCCTCGTTGACTGCGTGCCAGCCTTCTGCAAAGGATGCCACGGCCACCATACGCGTTGCAAGGATCCCGGTGTTGGATACGTTGCCGCTGTTTGTGGCGCAGCAGGAAGGTCTGTTCGAGAAGCACAATGTAAAGGTTGAAATTATCCCGGTGGCATCAGCCCCCGAACGCGATCAGTTGATTGCAGCCGGTCAGGCTGATGCCATGATCAACGAAGTGCTCTCCACCATGTTTGCCAACAAGGATTCCATTCAGATCCAAACGGTGCGTTATGCCCGGTCAGCGACCAGTTTGGCTCCGGTTTTTCGCATCCTGGCTGCGAAAGATGCTGGCATTAGCTCAATTGAGCAGTTGAAAGGCGTTCCTGTGGGCGTTTCCGATGGGACGATCATCGCATACCTTACTGAACGACTGCTCCAGGCGGAGGGTTTTGCAAAAGATGATATCCAAACCACGTCTGTGCCCAGCATCACCGACCGCATGGCGTTGCTCGGCAGCGGCCAGCTCAAAGCCGCCATGCTGCCAGATCCGCTCTCAACCCTGGCTGTCAAGCAAGGCGCGGTTGTGATTCTGGAGGATTCTCGCCACCCCGAATACAGCTTTTCAACCCTGTCCTTTAGAAAAGCATTTCTGGATGCCAATCCGACGACGGTGAAGAATTTCCTGGCAGCCTGGGAAGAAGCTGTGCAATTGATCAACGCCGATGGTTCGCGCTGGAGTGCCCTTCTATCTGAACAAAACTTGGTGCCTGCCGCACTTTTAGGGAGTTTCCAGGTACCGCCCTTTGCCACGGCCGGCGTGCCCAGTGAAGCACAATTTAACGATATGCTTTCCTGGGCAAAAGATAAGGGACTGCTGAATCAAAATATAAGCTATGCCGATTGTGTTGACGGGCAGTATTTGCCAAAATAATGGCTTTTTGCAGCAACCGTAAGATCTATTCCGTCAATCCCAGTTCGCCCAGCGAGCCTGCATGATCAATCTGGAACACATCACATTTGGCTATCAAACCACATCGCCCATCTTTCAGGATTTTTCCTGGCAGTCTGGCCGGGGTGAAGCCTGGGCTGTGTTGGGTGCTTCCGGCTGCGGTAAAAGCACATTGTTGGGCTTGCTGGCAGGGCTGTATTTTGTACAATCCGGTCAAGTGGTTATTGACGACACCGAACTGACCCGGCCCCGCCCGCAAACTGGTTTGATCATTCAGGATTACGGCCTGCTGCCCTGGGCAACGGTCAGGGGTAACGTCGAACTTGGGTTGCGCGTTCGCAATTTTTACGGCCCCGACGGCACCCATGCCCCCCTGAAATATGAGTCTTCGGTGAATGTCAATCCATGGCTGGACCGGCTCGGGCTCCTGGCCGTTGCGGAAAAATATCCGGGACAGATCTCCGGCGGGCAGCGCCAACGCACGGCCATCGCACGTACCCTGGCTTTGCGGCCGGATTTGTTATTGATGGATGAACCATTCTCATCATTGGATGCGCCAACCCGCGAAGGCTTGCAACGGCTGATGTTGGAATTGTGGTCTGAACAGGCCTTGACGCTGGTGATTGTGACTCATTCCATCGAGGAAGCTGCCGTGTTGGGCCAGCGCATCCTGTTGTTAGGGAGAGTGCCGAATCAAGTTTCGCAGATTATCGAAAATCCCGGCGCAGCGGATGAATCGTTCCGCGAAAGCGAAGGCTATTCACGCGTTTGCCGCATGTTGCGCGAACGATTGGAGGATGCATGAAACGGCGCGACCTGCTGTTCGCCACCCTGGTTCTTTTGTTGCTTTGGTATCTGCTGGCGATTCTGGTCAACCGGCCCATCCTTCCTTCGCCGCTGGCGGTGCTGGTAACATTATTTCAGGAATTGGTGCGCGGAAACCTCACTGTTCATTTTCTTGCCAGCCTGTGGCGGGTGGTGGCCAGTACATTGCTGGCTGTTATTACTGCTGCCCCGGCAGGGTTGGTGCTCGGCCAGTCGAAACGGCTTGATGACTTGTTCTCTCCCTTCATATATTTGCTTTACCCGGTTCCGAAAGTTGTTTTGGTTCCCATCATCCTGCTTTTCTTTGGGATTGGCGATCTGCCAAAGATCATTATTATTTTCTTGATTCTCTTCTTCCAAATCCTGGTATTGGTACGCGATTCGGCCGCCGGCCTGCGGCCTGAGTTGCTTCAGAGTGTCCGCAGCCTGGGTGCCGGCCGGCGGGCATTGTTCCGTTTTGTCTATTTGCCCGCCAGCCTGCCAGCCGTACTGACCGCGCTGCGCCAGTCTGTGGGCACGGCCGTGGCAGTTTTGTATGTGGCTGAACTTTTCGCCACCCAACGCGGTTTGGGGTATTACATCTACTTAAATGGCAGCACGTTGTTTAATTATCCCGCCATGTATGGCGGCGTGCTCTTGATGAGCCTGCTTGGCCTGGGGTTGTATTTTGGGGTCGATTTGCTTGAGCGGCGGTGGTGCCAGTGGAAGACCCCGGCGTAAAACTCATCCAGATTTGAAAACAGGCGGGAATTGAACCCCCGCCTGTTGGTTTCTTTGCCAATTCTTATAGCGGCAGGAGACGCGAAAGTACAATACCTGCGGCATAGGCCAGTCCAAAAAATAACGTCAACTGCCCAGTGCGGCCCAGGGCAACGTTGAGCGGCTTTCCTTCATTATGGTAGACAAACTGGATCAAATCGATGGCCATGGATAATGTCAAAAATGGCAGCAGCATCCAAAGTGAATTGACTTTTGAAATCGCCGTTAGCAGCGGAATCAAATAAGCGGCCAGCACAACCAGCAAATACTCCTGGCGGGCACCGCGCTCGCCGAGCCGCACAGCCAGAGTCATTTTGCCGCTGGCGCGGTCGGTGGAAATATCGCGCAGGTTATTCACTACCAGAATAGCGACGATCAGCAATCCCATCGGTATTGATGCAATGATTGCGCTCAAACTGATGCGGTTTGCTTGGACATAAAAAGTCCCGGCCACAGCCGCCAGGCCGAAAAAAAGAAAGACAAACACCTCTCCCAGCCCGCGGTAGCCGTAGGGGAACGGTCCGCCGGTATAAAGAACGGCAGCCGCAATGGCGGCTAATCCAATGGCGATCACAGGCCAGCCGGATGCCAGGGTGAGATAGATGCCGATCAGCGCGGCCAGCCCAAATGTCAGCCAGATACCGGCTTTCACTTCTGTTGTTGTGAGCATTCCCGCCTGCGTCACCCGTGTGGGACCCAACCGTTTGGTGTTGTCTGCTCCCTTTTGAAAATCGAATACATCATTGGCTAAATTTGCGCCAATCTGCAGCAGCAGTGCCCCGCCTAACGCGCCGAGGGCGGGCAGGAGGCGGAAGGCATTTTCATAATACGCAATGGCTGACCCAACGATGACCGGTGTTGCTGCGGCTGGCAGGGTGCGCGGACGTACTGCCAGCAGCCACACCTGAAATTTTGATAAGGTGATAGTCGTTTTTTCCATGAAGTGTACTCTGATAAAAATACCTGTACAGTATATCCCTTTTTCAAGATGGCACTATTGGTGCTGACTTTGCGTGTGCTTTACAAATCTACTGGATTGGCTGGCAAGCCTGCAGGGTGTGCAGGATTTATGGAACTGGGTTACAATGCCTACGCTCCATTTGTTGAGTAACGTATTGATTTGAATTAAGCGCGAGGTCTTTAAATTAATGGCCTGTTTGCGAACGGCAAAAATCATCTAAAGGTAGAAGAATGAAAGTGAACCGTTTTACGAATTTGATTCTGACTGCTATTCTGACTGGGTTGGGATTGGCTTTCTGGGCTCGCCCGGTGGCTGCTCAATCAGGAGATCAGGCAGAATCGTTTATGGGAGAAATATTATGTTTACCGGAAGCATATTCCCAGTCCGGCAGTAACTGTTTACCCATAGGGCCAATGCAGACTTTGACGCAATTGGACAAACAGGGTTTGTCCATCCCGCTGCGTCCTCTGCCCGCTTCACACCCGGATGCCAACCTGGTGACCGTAAATATTGGTTTTGCCAAAATTAATTTGGATAACAACGATCCCGCACCGATTTATTCCACCTTAAGCGATGCGGTCTCCCAGACCAACGCGACCCACTTTCTGGATCCGGGTTTCCTGCGCTATGTTGCCTACATCAACTGGGAAGATGTGGACGGAAAGTCCTTTGTCCAGCTTTCCAGCGGTGAGTGGATGCGGGCTGCCCGGGCAAGATATTCAGGCTTTCAAGGGTTGCAGTTTCGATCCACGCCGCGCAATAATTTCGGCTGGATTGTCGATCAGGGACCCGTCCGCAGCGGCCCGGGTTATGCTTCACCTGAAACAGGCGTCACCTTGCGACGGGAGACGGTTGTGCAGGTTTACGATATCGTGGAGCAGGACGGCACCAAATGGTACCGCATCGGGCTCAGCCAGTGGCTGGAGCGGCGCTATATTCGCATCGTGACTGTAAATACCCAGGCGCCGCAAGGCGTTGACAACAAGCGCTGGATCGAAGTCAATCTGTACGAACAGACTTTATCCATCTATGAGGACGGTCACCTCAAGTTCGCGACACTCATCGCGACCGGTGCGGACCCTTTCTTCACGCGGCCGGGATTGTTTCAGATTTACAAGAAATTGGATCTGGAGACCATGAGCGGCGCTTTCGAAGCTGACCGCTCTGATTATTACTACTTGCAGGACGTGCCCTGGACCATGTATTATGACGAAGCACGCGCATTACACGGCGCTTATTGGCGCACCGTTTTTGGCTATCCCCAATCGCACGGCTGCGTGAACCTCTCGATCGGCGATTCGCGTTTCCTGTTTGATTGGGCCAGGGAAGGCGATTGGGTCTACGTCTGGGATCCCTCCGGACAAACGCCCACCGATCCATCCGCCTACGGCGCGGGCGGCGCGTAGAAAAAAATGAGGACGGCCATTTGGCTGTCCTTTTCTTATTAATCATTCCCTGCCAGAGAAATTACGGCTGCAAGGTCAGTTCCAGGCTGAAAAGTGCCACGGTGCCTGGAATGCGGCCTGTACTTTCCTGGCGCAGCACCAGGCGGGCTTGTGTCGATTGGGTGACTGTGTAGCTCAGGGTGACATCTAAAGGGGTGTGGCTGAGCGTGCCGGTCGGAAACACCAAATCCAGTGATGTCGAGCCGATCACAGCACCTTTTTCGTCGACCAATTCCATGATGAGCGGATTATCATTGACCGGGCGCACCAGAGCGCTCACCTGTACCATGCCGCCGCTGATCACCTGGCCTTGCAGGGGTGCACGGACAATGTAAGGCTCGCGCGAATAACCGGCTGGATAAACTTGATCGTCGCCCATCTGGATCAGGATGATGTCCGTTGATGTCAGGGCGGAAATCCGGCCGTAGCTGTCGCGCGTGCTGATGACCAAGCGGGCCAGTTCGGCAGGCGCTTGAAGGTTAAATGTAATTTCCGGCGCAATGGAGATGCTCAGGCCGGCATATTTTGTAAAATTCAAGCGGGTCTGAAACAGATTTCGTCCGTCCTCGCCAATTAATTCCACCCAAACCAGTCCATCTGCGCCTGGCGAGGCATTGGCGCTGATCACGAGGGGAGATTTAACCTTCGAATATTGGCCCGGCTTCTTTATGAACATAACCGCCGGCAGAGGTTGCGGCGTTGGGGTAATGGTGGGGGTGCGCCGCCACCATACGGTCCTGGTCGGCGAAGGCCCTACGGTGGGAGGAATATCCAGGGTTGGCAAGGCAGTCGGTTCAGATGTTGCAGTCTCAACCGGTGCGCCGGTTGCAGTTGACAGAGTCAACGGTGACTCCGCTGGACTGGTTGGGGAATTGGTCGGCAGGATCGAACCGCCGGGTTGTTCTGTTTGGACAGCGATTTCGGTGTTAAAGGCAGGCGGCGTGAGCAAGGATGCTCCAGGCAGGCTGCCGCTACAACCTGCAGTCATGAAGACACAGATTGCAAGGAAGATCCACCTGCCGTGCAAGCACTTCAAAGAGTCAGCCATTGGATATCAATCAATTTCCGGCGCTACCTGGGTCATCAGGGTGCGCATGGCGCGTTCGCGTTCTGCCTGGGTTTGCGCCTGAAAGTGAATCAGAGCATAGTTCATGCCAGCCTGGCGGTAGGCACGCAATTGCTCAGCAACCTGTTCAGGCGTGCCTGAAAGCGACCTTTCCGGGTCTGGAGCGTCGCTAAAATCCAGGTGCATACGGCGGCAAAGTGTAAATGGGCGTCCGGCAGTCAGAAAGGGCCGGATGGGATCAAGCATACGGGCAAGGTCTTCCGGTGTTCCCTGGTTTGGATGCCAGCCATCCGCCAGTTGTATGGCGCGCCGCACTGCCGCAGGAGAGTTCCCAGCCACCCACAATGGGGGACCACCGGGTTGGATGGGAGCTGGCGAGAAATCGACATCCTGGAAGGTGTAGTACTTGCCCAGGAACGAGACCTGTTTACTGCCGCGCCACAAAATGCGCAGCACCTTCAGCGCTTCGTCCATGCGCCGGCCGCGGTCCGAAAAGCTGCTGCCCAGGTTTTCGAATTCTCCTTTCGACCAGCCCACCCCGCAGGATAGCATCGCCCGTCCGCCGGAAAGCACATCCAGTGTGGCAATCTGGCGGGCTACTTCCACCGGGTTGCGTTGAGGCAGCACCAATGCTGAAATGCCCAGCCGGACGCGGCTGGTAAGCCCGGCCAGAAACGCAAGCGTCGTGATGGATTCGAATAACGGTGTAAAGCGGACTGCGTCAGCCTGGGGCAGTGCCAGGTGGTCGGTCGTCCAGATTGAATCAAATCCCAATCCTTCAGCCGCCAGGGCAGTATCCACGGTTGCCAGGCGGCTGGAGTTTGGTCCATAGGAAGGCAATATGATGCCAAATTTCATTGATTTCGAACCATCTGAACGCGGTCAATGGCGGCGCTCAGTTCATCAAAATCAACCGGTTTAGACAGGTACCCGTTGGCACCGGCCGCATTGGTTGGCGGAAGACCCTGTTCAATGTCAGTTGCAGATAAGACAATGATCGGAATATGTTGCGTGGCGGCATCAGCGCGGATGGCGCGGATTACAGCGATCCCGTCCATTTCATGCATATTCATATCCACTACGACCACATCCGGATGCATTTCGCGAGTCATATCGACTGCATGGATGGGCGAAGCACAGGTCAATGCCTGGTAGCCCAGCAGCAGCGAGGCTTTTGCCATCAATTGCAGCGACATTAAATCATCATCAACGAAAAGCACCTGGGTCATGGCCAACCTATGGTTAGAGCTGGTAGATTTCTCCGTATTTGGATTGCAGGTAACGGACGTACGGCTGCGGATCGATTTTCGAGCCTGTGATTTTCTGGACCAGTTCCTGCGGTTCAAATTTTGATCCGAAAACATGGACGTTTTGGCGCAGCCAGGCCAACAGGGTGCTGAATTCACCATGTTCGAGCTGACCATCCAAATCGGGTATATCGCGGCGAATGCATTCCCATAACTGTACCGAAACCAGGTTGCCCAGCGCGTATGTGGGGAAATACCCAATCATGCCGCCGGACCAGTGCACGTCCTGTAAAACACCAACTTTATTGTTGGGCGGGGTGATGCCCAGATAATCGTGCATGCGGGCATTCCAGGCTTCCGGTAAATCCTTTACATCGAGGCTGCCTTCCATTAAAGCGATTTCCAACTCAAGGCGCAGCATGATGTGCATATTATAGGTGGCTTCGTCAGCCTGGGTGCGAATCAAGGATGGATCTACCTTGTTAATGCCCTTGTAGAAGTCCATCAAATCCACATTTCCCAGCACTGCCGGGAAGGTCTGTTTGAATTTCGGGAAGAAATATTTCCAGAAGGGCAGCGACCGTCCCACCAGGTTCTCCCAGAGCCGCGATTGCGACTCATGGATGGCCATGGATGCGCCGCCAGTGAGCGGTGTGCGCCGGTAAGCGGGGTTGATCCCCTGCTCGTACAGGGCATGGCCGCATTCATGCATGGTACTGAACAGTGCCGAGCCGGCATTTTCAGGATCAAACCGGGTGGTGATGCGCACATCCCTGGCGCCAAAGGAAATGGTGAATGGATGAGCAGAGCGGTCCTGCCGCCCATGTTTCCAGTCATAGCCAAAGCGGGTGATCACGTCTACGCCAAAATGCCATTGTTTTTCTTCATCGTAGTGCCTGTGCATAAAGCCGTCGTTGATTTGCGGGCGTGATTGAATGGCTTGAATGAGCGCGACTTGTTGTGGCCGCAAGGCAGAAAAGATGCCCTGTACATCGGCGGTTTTTAAGCCCGGCTCGTAATCATCCAGCAGGGGATCGTAGATATGGTCGTAAGGTGCAAAAAGGGCGGCATATTCACGGCGCAGTTCCACGATTTTCTTCAAATGCGGCAGGAAAAGCGAATAATTATTTTCCGCGCGCGCCCGTGCCCAAATGCTTTGTGCCACTGTGGTAACGCGGGCAAATTCGGCCACTTTTTCAGAGGGTACCCGGGTGTTTTTTTCATAATTGTGCCGGGTTACTTTAATCAGGCGGGCTTCGTCTGAGTCAGGATTGACCTGGCCAGCGCCGTTGGATACTTCATCCAGCAATTTTCCGACTTCATCCGAGGTGAAGCGGGAATGTGCCAGGCTGGAAAGCGTCGCCAGCGCATCGCCGCGGTCTTCCGCACCGCCTTCAGGCATGTAAGTCTGTTGGTCCCAACTCAACACACTGGTCGCAGCCGATAAATCAGCGACCTCGTTGAGGATCTTTTTTAATTCATCCAGTTTTTGTTCCATCAAAAGCAGTCCTTGTAGCAATGGTTTTCTGCAGCGCGCTGATTTCCCTGCCAATTAGTCTTTTCAGGCAAAGGTAGTCATAATTGTATTCCAATTCCACGGTTCAATGCAAATTTTATCCCGGCAAGCTGACGATACACTGACCGAAAAAACAAAATACGGGCGGTTTCGACCGCCCGTAGATTGGATGATTGGAAAACGCCGAATTAAGCAACTTTCCAGCGCAGGGTTTCGCCCTTGAGCGCAGCCAGGACTTCGGTGGCAATATCATTGGCAGCCCGGCCTTGCGCTTCAACGGTTTGAGCGCCGACATGCGGGGTGCAAATGACATGGGGGTGGCTGACCAGCGAGGTGAGACCGGGCGGTTCAGCTGTAAAGACGTCCAAACCGGCGGCGGCAACCTTGCCGGATTCCAACGCCTGAACCAGGGCTTCTTCATCGATTACGCCGCCGCGGGCCGCGCAAACGATACGCACACCGTCTTTCATCTTGGCAAAGGCTTCGGCGTTTAGCATGCCGTGGCTTTCAGCCGTCAGCGGAATATGCATGGTGATGACATCGGCCTTTGCCAGCAATTCATCCAGCGTCACGGGTACGCCGCCGCGTTTCTTGATTTCTTCAGCCGGAATGAGCGGGTCATAGCCGATCACGTCCATTTCGAAGGCTTTGGCTCGATTTGCCACAGCAACCCCGATGCGTCCGAAACCGATCACACCCAGGGTCTTTTTGTACAATTCACCGCCTTCAAATTCCTTCTTTAGCCATTTACCAGCCTTCATGCTGGCATCGGCGCGCGGGATGTCGCGCACAACCGAGAGCATCAAGCCCAAAGTCAATTCGGCAACTGAGACCGTGGTGGCCAGCGGCGAATTGACCACGGTCACTTTGGCTTCCTTGGCGGCATTCAGGTCGATATTATCGACGCCGACGCCAGCACGGCCAACCACTTTGAGATTCTTACCAGCAGCAAAGACAGCCGGCGTGACTTTCGTACGCCCGCGCACGATGAGCGCATCGTATTCACCGACGATCTGCAGCAGTTCATCGGCAGAAATGCCAGTTTTTTCAACGACATCCGCCGAGGCGCGTAAAATTGCTTGCCCGTTTTCTTCCAGACCATCTGTCAGCAGGACTTTCCAAGCACTCATTCCAGTGTCTCCTTATTGATGCGAATTGTTAGTGGTTTCTTGTGGGGTACCTTCCCCCTGACAACGATGTTGAGGTTCTTCCCCCGGGTGGCTGGCCTCATACTCCAGCCGATGCACCACGGCCAGGCATGCTTCATCTTCCGGGGTTGGTTGAAATTGCGTGGCGAACCAGCTTTTCAGAATTTCCTGGGCCAAGGCTTCAGTTGTCGTGCGCAGCGAAAGACATAGCAGGTTGGCATCATTCCACAGGCGCGCACCGCGCGCAGTTTCACTGTCACCGCACAAGGCAGCCCGAATTCCCGGCACTTTGTTTGCAGCGATGCTGACACCGGTACCGGTCCAGCAAAACAGGATACCTTCATCGGCTGCCCCGCCCGCCACGTCATGAGCCACGCAGGCAGCCACTTCCGACCAGGGTACGCTGGCCCGTCCCGAAGGGCCATAAAAGGCCACCCGGTGACCTTCGTGTTTGAGCATTTTCAGCACCGCATCCACGACGGGATTGCGGGCATCTGCGCCAACAGAAAGCCGCATGCCGTCCTCCGTTGCTTTCTATTGTGCCATAGATCAAGTCACAATTTCAAGTGAGTTTATTCCATGCTGCGGGTAAGGAATGATAGAAAAAACAGGGAAGCGCTAAAAGGCGCCTCCCAGTGTAACTTATTTCAAGGATTAATAATAAATCATTTATTCGTAACGGAGCGCTTCCACGGGTTCCAAACCGGCTGCGCGGTTGGCGGGATAAAGCCCAAAGAAAAGGCCGACAGCAGTGGAAAAAATTGTCGCCAAAAGGATGGAATCCAGGCCAACCTGGGGGGTGAAAGGCGTTCCGCTGGCGGCGGCAATCCGCCCGACGGCAAAGGCTATTAAATAGCCCAGACCGATGCCGATCAATCCGCCCACCAGGCTGAGCAGGGAGGATTCGGTCAGGAATTGGATCAGGATATCGCGCCGGCGTGCGCCGATGGCTTTGCGCAAGCCAATTTCACGGGTACGCTCCGTGACGGATACCAGCATGATGTTCATAATCCCAATGCCGCCCACCAGCAGCGAGATGGCTGCGATCCCGCCCAAAAAGATGGTCAGCACGTTCGTGATGGTTTTAGCCGTGGCAACAAAGTCCTGCTGGCTGAAAACGGTGAAATCATCTTCTCCCAACTGGGTACGGTGGCGTTGGCGCAGGATTTCCGCGATTTCATCGCTGGCCTGTTGGACGGTATCGGCGGTGGATGCCTCGACAAAAATCGTGTCTACCCGATCGTTGTTGCGCCGTACCAGACGTGCGGTTGCGGTTGTCATTGGAACCAACAATACGTTATCCTGGCTGCCGAAGGTGCTGCCGCCCTTGGACTGCAATACGCCGATAACGCGGAATGGTTGGCCTTCGACTCGAATAATCTCGCCCACCAATCCATCCCGCCGGTCGAAGAGCTTATCTGCCAGGTCAGGCCCCAGTACAGCCACCGAGGCGCGCGCCAGTATATTATCCGCGCTAATAAACTCGCCTTCGGTGAGGTCGTAATTTCGTACCCGTTGGTAATCAGGAGTGACCCCCATGATGCTGGTGCTGGTAGTTACGCCAGAGAAAGTCACTTCGACATTTCCTTGAACGACCGGGGCGACCGCCGCCACCGATGGCGCCTGAAATGGGTCAGCGATGGCGTTGGCATCGTCCAAGGTGAGCGGTTTCCCGTTCCGCACGTCACCCTGAGTGCTGCCGGAGAAGACAAACAACAAATTTGAGCCGATGCCGCTGATCGAGCCGGTGATGGAATTCTGCGCGCCGGCGCCCACAGCCAGCATGGCAATAACAGCAGCAACGCCGATGACAATACCCAGCATGGTTAGCCCGGAACGCAGTTTATTGGCGCTGAGACTTTCAACAGCTTCGCGGATGGCTTGCATGAAGTTCATCGGACAGCCTCAGCTTCCAACACCTTGCCGTCCATGATGCGGATGGTGCGCTGAGTCTGCGCGGCAATGGCAGGATCGTGTGTGACGATGATAACGGTCGTCCCGCGTTCCTTATTCAATGTCAAAATCAGTTCCATAATCTCTTTACCGGAATGGGAATCCAGGTTTCCGGTAGGTTCATCGGCCAATAGCATGGCGGGGTCGTTGACCAGTGCGCGTGCAATGGCAACGCGCTGCTGCTGGCCGCCGGAAAGCTCAGTCGGGCGGTGGTGAATGCGGTTTGCCAATCCAACCGCGACCAATGCCTGGCGTGCGCGGTCAGTGCGTCCTTTGGTGATACCGGCATAGCGCAAAGGCAGTTCAACGTTGGATAGCGCTGTTGTACGGGAAAGCAGATTGAAACTTTGGAAGACAAAGCCCACTTTCCGGTTGCGTACCGACGCTAATTCATCATCGTTCAGACTGGATACCAGTCCGCCGTCCAAATAGTATTCACCGCTGGTAGGACGGTCCAAACACCCCAGGATGTTCATCAAGGTTGATTTTCCGGAACCGGATGGCCCCGTAATGGCGACAACTTCACCGCGGAAAATCTCAAGAGATGCACCGTTCAAGGCGTGCACGTCCATTTCACCCATGCGGTACGTCTTGGTCAATTCGACAGCGCGGATGACAACATCGCGCTCGCTCATTGTCCCCTCATAAATCCGCCTCCGCCGCCTGATTGGAGGTTATTTAAGAACTCGCTGGGCGGGTTAAGGATCACGATATCGCCTTCCTTGATGTCGCCGCTAACGATTTCACTGTTGAGGTCGGCAGTGGATCCAAGGGTAATCTTGACGGATTGCGGCAAACCGTTGACAAGTTTGTAGACAACCCGTTCATTATTTAACAAACGCACTGCCCTGTTGGGCACCGTGAGAACATTATCCAGTTGTTCAACAACGATATTTACGGCTGCCGTCATGCCAGGGCGAACCGATTGATCGGCATCCGTCAATTCAATGGTGACTGTGAAGTTGACTGCTCCCTGTACGGCAGTACCGACGCGGCCCACCTGGGTCACTTTGCCGTTGTATTGCTTATTGGCGATGCCATCAAAGGTCAGATTGGCATCCTGCCCGATCTGGATACGGTTAATGTCAATCTCGGGGATTTGAACGCTGACTAACAGGTGAGAAAGGTCGTCGATGCGCACAGCCAGGGTGCCTGGACTGACCTGATCGCCAACCTTATTGTTTAACTCGGTGATCGTACCCCCAAAAGGCGCCTCCAGGCGGATCATATCGAGCGTAGATTGCAGTGCGGCCACGCGGGCTTCCGCTGCGGTAATTGCATCCGGGTCAACCCCGGTTTTATACCTGTCATAGGCGCGCTGCGCATCCTTGACCTGAGCCTCCGCCAGCACAATTTGCGCGTCAGCTAATGTTTTTTCTTTTTCATCCGGCAGGCCGGTAAGCCAGTTCAGGTTGGCCAGCGCTCGGTCGCGGTCTCGTTTGGCACCCGCCAACAGAGTCAAGGCATTGGCGCGGCCAGGGTCGTTTTCGGGCTTGCCGCTGAAATTGTCAAACAACGCTTGCATTTGATCGACCTTGTCCTGAGCCAGATAGTAACTGGCGCGGGCGGCGGCGATGGTGTCGGTGCTGGCACGCTTGTAATCTTTGCTGGTACGTTTCTTCTGAGCGTCTTCCAGCGCTGTTTTCGCATTGAGTAAATTGATTTCAGCCTGCGCAGCAGCGGTATCTGAATTTTTCAGGTTGTCCAGAGTCTGGCGGGCGCTTACCAGATCGGCCTCGGCTAAAATGATGTTTTGTGAAAGTGAGGCTTTGGCTAAAGAAACCAACACCTGACCTTCTTTAACTTCATCATCCAGCTTTATATTGATCGATTCCACCTGGCCGCTCGTTTGCCAGGCCAGCACTGCGCTCTGGTTGGCACGGACCGTGCCCGTAGCGCCGACGATTGCCGTCAGGCTGCCGCGTTGAACCACGGCGGTCTGGTAATTCTGAGCAGCAGCAGCCCGGGTGCTGCGAATGTTTCGATAAATCAAAAATCCCCCGGCTATTACAATCGCAATAATAACCAGCGTAATGACCGTTTTGCGTTTCATACAGATACGTTTCCTTCCCCTCAATAATCGCTAAATCATCAGCATTTTTTATATTGTAAATCAAGTCAGAACATATCATATCACTTTGAATTAAATTTCTGGTGAAAAAGCCTAAGGTATAATTTCCCGTACATGAAATCCATGTTCCGGTATATTGAAGCCATCCTGATTTCCGCCATCCTATGCGTTCTTGTGCTGGCGAACAGCGTTTATATGCCAGCTGATTTCACCGAGCGGGTGCGCGCTTATACGCGCGGCATCGAGTTTGATTACACCGCCTGGGAATGGGACGCAGTTTTTCTAAAACTTGTGCAAAGCGCCCTGGGAGCGCAACGCTACCTCTCTGCCGCGGATCAAGAGCGCACCGTTCAGGATTGCATGAAGTTGATCACCGACCTGGCGGATACACAGAGCAAGATCGATCAGATCTATGCCGATCCGCAAGTCACAGACCCGCAAACGGACGCGCATGAGTTGGTCCTGCAACAGACTGATCTACAAAACCAGCGCCGTCACCTCGAACCCATTTGTGAATCGATTTTGCAGCAACAGGCCAGCCAGGCTTTGGCTGAGACGGGGCTGACCTTGGGCGGTCAGACGCTCCCGCCGCTCTTGTACCACGTAACGCCGCTGCCGCTGGCTTTGATCGTTTCACCGCGCGACACCATCCGGCAGGATGCGATCATCTCGCTGCTGCCCGATTTGACCATTGAACAAATCACAACGCTGGAGGAGCATGTCGAAAAGAGTCTGAACGTCTCGGCACTGGTGGTTGAGATTGGCGGCATGGGAACTTATCCTCCCATGGTGGCATCCACGGCCGATTTGTCATGGCTGACCGATACGATCGTTCATGAATGGACTCATAACTACCTAGAATTTCGCCCATTGGGTTGGAATTATTCGACCACCTCTGAATTGCGTACCATGAATGAAACCACCGCCTCGATCGTTGGCGGCGAGGTGGGCCGTCTGGTCATGCGCAGTTATTATCCCGACCAGGTACCAGCGCTGCCGTTTGTGGAACAAATCGCTCCGCCGCAATGGATGCAATCGGGCTCGCAAACGGCCCAGTCATTTGATTACCGCGCCGAAATGCACACTACCCGCCTTAAAGTCGATGCCTTGCTGGCAGAAGGCAAAATCAGCGACGCCGAGGAATATATGGAAGCCCGCCGCCGTTTCTTTTGGGAGAACGGCTACCAGATTCGCCGCTTGAACCAGGCTTATTTTGCATTCCACGGTGCCTATGCTGATACACCAGTCGGTGCGTTTGGACGCGATCCGGTTGGACCGGCAGTGCGGGCATTGCGCGCCGAAGCTGACACATTGGCCGAATTTCTCAACCGGATTTCCTGGTTGACATCCTTTGATAAATTGAAAAACCTGGTCGCGGCAATTGCCGCACCCAATTAATAATCCTCATCATCCATTCCCCCGCCTGATCCTGTGCCCAGGTCGGGTAATTCCTTCTCGATATCCTCGGGATTTTGGCCGGATTCGAGACGCGAGATAACCTCGTCAAATTCGCCGCCCATGTCCTCGCCGACTTCGTGACTCATATCGCGCATCATTTTCCCGAGCGCGCGCGGGTCTTCATCAAGACCAGATAATTTCGAAGGATCAGCCATGCTTGCGAGCCGGCTTTCATCCGAACGGGCAACACGGATTTTTCCAATGCGGCGCTGCACGTTGCTGCTCAGGCAATATGGACAGACAACTTTCTTAACCCCATATTCGGAAAACTTCAGAAAAATATCAAAGCGTTTATGGCAGTCGAGACAACGATATTCGTACGTCGGCATGTAGAATCCTCCGGTTGAAGTTCGTCCTTTATCCATTATAATCATGCTACTATTAAAATTCCGTAGAAATATTCAGGAATGGAGTGGGCACCTTTATCTTATGGAACAAATCGTGAACAACGCGAATCTTATTTTCGACCTGCAAAAACCGCAGCCGCTCTTCATTGTGATCTCCGGGCTCTCCGGGGTTGGAAAGGATGCCGTCATTGAAGGACTGCTGAAACGCGGTATGCCGCTGCATAAGGTTGTGACAACCACAACGCGGGCTCCCCGGTCTACAGAACATGAAGGGGTCGATTACGAGTTTGTTTCCCATGAGCGTTTTCAGGAAATGATGCACAACAATGATTTTATTGAATGTGCATTGGTTTACAAAGATTACAAGGGCGTTCCCCGCAAACAAATCCAGGACGCCATGGACAGCGGATTGGATGTGATTATGCGGGTGGATGTGCAGGGCGCCCGCAAGTTCCGCGAATTGATTCCGGAAGCCTTGTTGATCTTCATCACCCCGGCCAGCAAGCAGGATTGGCGCGAGATGTTGTTGGGCCGTAAAACTGACACGCAAGATCAGATTGAGCAGCGTATCGCAGCAGCTCCGGGTGAACTGGAAATGCTGCCAATTTTCGACTATATCGTGACCAATAAATATTGCTGCCTGGATGCGACGGTGGATTCGATCATTTCAATCATTCAAAGCGAACACATGCGCAATCGCCACCGTAAGGTAAAAATATGAACAGCTCCTATCCAACTCAAAGCGATGTCCCTTCCAGCGCACCGCCTGAACCGGCAGTTCGCTGGCGGCTACCAACCCGTACGCCATATGTAACATACTTTTTGATTGTATCCAGCGTGCTGGTTTATGCAGCGCAGTTGATCACGCAATCCACCATGGGTGTCGACTTGCCGGCGGCATACGGTATGAAGGTTAACGAGTTGATCATAGCTGGTCAATATTGGCGTTTGTTGACTCCGATGTGGCTGCATGGCTCGATCACCCACATTTTCTTCAATATGTATGCCCTGTATGTCATTGGACGCGGGTTGGAGCAGCAGTACGGACATTTGCGCTATGCCATCCTCTATCTGGTGAGCGGTTTCGCAGGCAATGTACTGTCATTTTTGCTCACGCCAGCGCCATCCCTGGGAGCATCGACCGCCATATTTGGCCTGGTGGCTGCCGAAGGGATTTTTATTTATCAAAACAGAAAACTTTTCCGTAACGCACGCGCCATGCTGGCCAACGTGGCATTCATCGTCGTGATCAATCTGGCTCTGGGTTTTAGCGGTAGCATCGATAATAACGGTCATCTTGGTGGTCTGTTGGGCGGATTAATGCTGGCATGGTTTGGCGGTCCGCTCTGGAAGGTGACACAGATTCTGGGCGGTTTTGAATTGGTTGATCAACGCGATTCAAACCAGACGCTGGTTGTTGGCGCGGTTGTCACCTTGATTTTTGGCGGGCTGGCATTTATAAAATTCCTTCGATAAAAAATAGATGAAGATCCTCGCGGCGGTCGTACAGGTTTTACGCGATAATCCGCTCCTTCTGCTCTTTCTGGTGGCGGCCATTGGTTATCCATTGGGGAGGTTGAAAATTGGCGGTGCCAGCCTGGGTGTATCCGCTGTGTTGTTTGTCGGCCTGGCCTTTGGTGCGCTGGATCCGAACCTAAAGCTGCCGGAGGTGGTTTATAACCTGGGGTTGGTGTTGTTCGTTTATACCATCGGGTTGAGCAGCGGTTCAGTCTTTTTTGGTTCACTGCGCCGGCAGGGCATGAAGAGCAATCTCCTGGTGTTGGGCGTTTTACTGATGGCAGGCGCCCTCACCGCAGCAGCCAAGCTTCTAATTGGCATCAATACCCCCCTGGCGGCTGGCATGTTCGCTGGCAGCCTGACCAACACGCCGGCGCTGGCGGGGGTGTTGGAACATATCCAGGCCGTAGCACCGGCCGGGTTGTTGGAACAGATGAGCGCTGAACCTGTGATTGCCTATTCTTTGACCTATCCGGTCGGCGTGCTGGGCATGCTGCTGGTGATATACCTGCTTCAGCGCGTATGGAAGGTTGATTATCACGCCGAACTGGAAAGGGCGAATGAATACGGTGTGGCGCAGGAACCTTTGGAAAGCTGTACCGTGATTGTTTTGGTCAACCAGCCGATAACGATTGCGGAATTGATCTCGCGCAACGATTGGGATGTCGTCTTTAGCCGCATAAAACACGACGGACAGGTTCATCTGGTAACTGGTCAGGACTGCCTGACGGCTGGCGATTTGCTCAGTGTGGTAGGCCGCCGGGACGAGCTCGAACGGGTAACGGCCGTGTTGGGGCAACCAGCGGCGGAACGGTTGGAGTTCGACCTGAGCGTGTACGACAAACGGCGCGTCTTCGTCTCGAATCCGGCCATGGCCGGGCGGCGACTGCGCGATTTACGCCTGGGAGAACGCTTTGGCGCCATCGTCAGCCGAATTCGACGCGGCGACCTGGAAATATTGCCGCACGGAGATACCGTGCTGGCATTGGGCGACCAGGTGCGCGTATTGGCCCCGCATGATAAATTGAACCAGGTGGCCAACTTCTTTGGCGATTCCTACCGGGCGGTCAGCGAAATCGATGTGTTGGCCTTCGGATTGGGTGTGGCGCTGGGCCTGCTGGTTGGCATGATTCCCATCCCGCTGCCCGGAGGCGTGACGCTTCGCCTGGGTATTGCCGGAGGCACGCTGGTGACCTCTTTGGTGTTCGGCGCATTAGGCCGGACGGGTCCAATCATCTGGGAAATGCCTTACAGTGCCAACCTTACATTGCGGCAAATCGGTTTGGTTTTATTTCTGGCCGGTATCGGTACGCGGGCCGGGTATGCCTTCTTTTCCACCCTGCAACAGGGCGGCGGTTGGCTGGTTTTGGCGGTGGGGGCTGGCCTGACATGCATCACCGCGCTGGTGACCTTAGGGGTGGGCTATAAACTGTTGCACATTCCGATGGGCATGATGGTGGGGGTGCTGGCTGGGCTGCAAACACAGCCGGCCGTGCTGGGTTTTGCGCTCGAACAGAGCGGTAACGAATTGCCCAATATCGGCTATGCCACCGTCTACCCGGTGGCCATGATTGTCAAAATTCTCCTGGCGCAGATCATTTTGATCATCTTCCTTTAGCTGCAACAAGTCATGTGACCGTCATAGAGAATTCGACGCAAAAACACCCCGGCAATGTGAAGCTGGTGTGTTTTTTTATGGTTCTGCAATTCGTACAATATGAACCTATATAGGAGACTAATATTATGAGTATTATCATCGATACTGCTCCCCATAAACTAAACGTGGCTCCTGAACTGATGTCAGCAGAGCCAGAGAACAATGCATTGCCAACCATGAAAGAGCTCAACCCCTTGCTGGCACCATACCAGCGTTCTGACACGCGCAAAGCGGTCTGGCAGCTGGTGACGACCCTGCTGCCTTTCTTTGCAATGATGTACGCAATGTACCGCAGCCTGGAGGTTTCATACTGGCTCACGCTGGCCCTGGCAATTCCCACCGCCGGATTATTGGTACGTACTTTCATCTTTTTCCACGACTGCGGGCATAACTCATTTTTCCCTTCGCGCCAGGCGAATAAGATCGTTGGATTTCTGCTGGGTGTTTTGGTCTGGACGCCAAGTGAACATTGGTGGCACGCACATGCTGTGCACCATGCCACCAGCGGCAACCTGGATAAGCGCGGCGTGGGGGACGTGACCACGTTGACTGTGGATGAATACCGCGCTCTGCCATTGGTTCAGCGAATTGGATACCAGCTTTTCCGATTCCCATTGATCATGTTTGGCCTGGGTCCGGTTTTTACCTTCATGATCTTACACAGGCTGCCCATGCCAAAATTCGGTCGAAAAGAAAACCTGAACGTACTCTGGGCTGACTTTGGACTCCTGGTGGTGGGTGCATTAGGAAGCATCCTATTTGGCGGGGTGTGGAATTACGCCCGGATCATCCTTCCAGTAATGTGGTTGGCAGGCATGACTGGCATCTGGATGTTTTATGTCCAGCACCAATTCGAAGGAGTGTACTGGGCACGCGACGATGAATGGAATTATGTTGCCTCGGCACTGCTCGGCGCATCTTATTATCAATTGCCGCGTTTACTGCAATGGTTCACCGGCAACATTGGCTTCCATCAAATCCACCACCTCAGCCCACGCATCCCCAATTACAATCTGGAAGCCTGCTATCGGGAGAATGCCTTGATCCAAAAGCATACTCAGCTCATCCCGTTTCGGGAAGGGTTCCGGACTGTCCGCCTGGCTCTCATTGATGAAGGTAACCGCAACCGCATGCTGAGCTTTCACGATATGCTTTAGCATCATGGTCCGGTCATTACAACAAAGCGGCGTCCAATGGGACGCCGCTTTGTTGTAATTCAAGGTTTGCGTGTCATTCAGCTGCCGGTAGAGGGCTAGACTGACGGCTGACCGCAGGTCGGGACCGGCCGGGATGATTACTCGATGAAAACCTCGACGTGTTCGCCGTCTTTTTCATCCAGGACGTCGACGATCTGTCCAACTTCGCCGGAATTGATAAACGCCATTAATTCGTTAACGTCCAGACCTTCCACTTCGGGTGAAAAGCGCATGCCCATCTTAACGCCGGCGGAAACCATGTTTAATGGCAGGCGAACATTGACACGCGTCTTCCCGCTGTCAGTGTCGGTGACGCGGACGCGGAACCACTTTCCTGGCCGGCTGGGAATAGCGACTGCTGCCGGAGTCTTGGCTGAATTGGGGGAAGGAATTTCTTCCAGGGCTTCCAGTAGCTGAGCCGCCTGACTCGCGGAAATCTTGCCTTCCTGAAGCATTTTTAATACGCGCAGGCGTTCTTCTGTCTGTACCATGGTTAACCCTTCCTTCCCGCAAGGTCGCCCTCGACGGCTTCTGCCTTTTTAACACCGCGGAGTTGTTGTTGAGCATCCTCGGATGAGATTTTGCCCTGGGATAGGTCGTCCAAAATCCTCAGGCGGTCTTCTGCACTCAACCGAACAATTTGCGGCTGAATTTCTTCCTTGCCGGGTTCAAAACCCAGTCCGCGGATGACGTCATTCAGGCGGTTGCGTAGGGTAGGGTAGGAGAGGTTCAGCTCTTCTTCCATCCGGTTGAGCCGGCCTTCGCAACGGATGAATGTCAGCGCGAATTGCATCTGTTCTGGTGACAGGTTGGCAAACAGGTTCCGTCCCGGGCTGAAATGACCTTCAAGGGTGGTATCGCATTGCGGGCAATACAGGCGCGTGACGGCCAGTTCACCGCTGCAGATTGGGCATTTGGTTAGCATGGAATTCATTACTGCTCCTTTTGTACATTGGGCATATTAGGAATACAACCCGCAGGAGCTTGCAGCCAATCGTACAATCCAACTGCCAGCAGGCGAATTCGGGCGACCTCCTTGCCAATTTGGAATTATTTTAGCACGCATTGCGAGAATGTCAATATGTACTTCAATAT
>DATMYV010000007.1:0-4632 GCA_035560795.1 Longilinea sp. | reverse complement strand
TGCCCGAGAATATTTTATTAAAGAGGTTCTATTAAAATTCTTACCAAGTAGTGTAGTGGTAGGTAGTGGAGAAATTACTGATGGAGATAATAGGTCTGGCCAACAAGATATTATTCTTTACCGAGCTGATTTTCCAGTAATAAAGGGTTTTAATGATGTCAATCTATATTTGATTGAGGGAACAATCGCAACTATCGAAGTAAAGTCGGACCTAACTACTGGACAACCCAATGGATTATCATCGGCCTTTAGTAATCTGGCAAAAGTATCATTACTAAAAAATCAAGCTATACAATTAACTGGCTCTGAAAGTGATTTCCATCAATTGCAAAAATTATGTTCAGTAAAGACATTTGTGGTTGGTTACAAAGGGTGGAAAAATAAAGAAGCACTGCTCGAGAATTTTCGGATTGCTGGAAATAATACGAAATGGAATGTGCCCGATATAGTTTACCAACCAGGATATTGTATTGCTAATAACATGAGAATTGATATTTTCCATCAAGGCGAAAATGAAACAATACTCCAGACACCACAATTTGCTCTTTGTTCGGAATATTGCTTTGCTCTCTTTATTCAGAGTTTATTTAAGGCAATTATGGTCGCCAATCAAAGTCTGATTGCAACCGCACCTAATGTAAATGCAACAATGCATTACCCGTTAAATAATTATTTCAGCTTGCCGTATATTCAGTGTCAACCATTAAATTTTACTGGCTGAATGAGACTTAAGCAGAAAGAGTGCATTAGGGCTTTGGATGGATTTTCCCTGAATCTGACTCTGTCATGTTCTGGGCTACACCAGCGTAGGGTGGGTTGAGGGGCAGCCAATCAATTATTTAACTTCCATTTGCTTTGCCCCTCAACCCACCATATTCAATTAATATATCCATCCATCCCGCCGTCTCATTTCCCTTTTTAATCTTCCATTTCCTCTTTTGACAGGTTGCGCATTTCCTCTATTTTGTGCTACACACAGTAAATTCAACCGCATCCAAAACAGGTTCTTTTCAATCAGCGCCTGGCCTCGAAGAGGGTCAGCAATCAGCCCTCTTCGAGGGCAGGCATTCAGCAATTCCTCTTCTTTGTTCCGAATTGTTCTTCAAAACAATTCCCCCCACATCTTCGGTTTACCGCACCTTAACAACCCCATAACTCCCACATCTGGCGATCCTCGGGAATTGTTTCGATTGATTTATTTTTTATTTGAATTCAAATAACAACTCCCCCGCTTTTTGAATGCACCGCCTTTCGTCTGCGTCATTCCCGGGTGGACCACACCGCAGCGTATTGACCAAAAACAGTTTTCGCGCCGGTCAGCTGACCGGCGCGATTAAATGTACTTTGTATGCACCCAACGATACCGTTGGATTTGAGCAGGGGATGTGCGCTGCCCAATCGCCCGCTGACCCGCTGGCTAGCGGTTTTTCGTAATCAGGCGGTATACGAAGATCACAATAATGGCGCCCAGAGCTGCGACGAGGATGCTGGTGAGGTTGAATGCGCCGACCAGGTTCACGCCGGTGATCAATCCCGAGATCCAGCCGCCCACAATGGCTCCGACCACGCCCAGACCCAGGTCAACCCACAGGCCGGTCTTGGATTTCATGATTTTTGATCCGATCCAACCGGCGATGATGCCTACGACGATCATTGAAAACAGGTTCATGATTTTTCTCCCTGACGCTTGTAATTCGGATTTGGTGATGGTTCCAGATTGGGTCTGTCCGCCTTATCTTTCCGGTTTCAGCTCAATCTGTGAAAAATGCCCGGGAACAATTCTTGCTTGTTACCGGTTAAAGGCTTTCCACCAGCCTGCGCAGCTTATTCATGGCGTTTTTGACCCGCAGCACATCGCGCGGATTTCCGCCGGCGATGAAGTTCCCCAGGATGCCGCCGCCCATGAGCGTATCCAGCGTGTATTCCACCTTGCACTCATCCGCTTTTAGACCCAGGAAGCCGCCGCTCGCGCTCAACTTGAACAGGTGCGAATCCTTGTCGTCGCTGAGCTGGGTTAGTATCTCCAACAGTTTCAACGGCTCCATTTTCACGATGGTGCCTTTGCCGTTTTTCCCTTCGTCAGTCCAATCAAAGGTTCCGCCTGGGGCGACCTGGGTTACATTTGCGACGCTTTCGATGGCCGGAAACCACTCCGCCCAATGATTCGGGTCGGTGATCACGCTCCACACTTTTTCGACCGGGGCATCAATTTCCACTTCCCGCTGGAATTTTGGCATTTCGTTCGCCTCCTTGACCGTTTTTGACGGTACTTTTCAACTGTCCATTCAATTAAGGGATCAGCCCATTATCCGGTCCGCGGACCGGACAGAAAAAAAGAAGCCACCTCCGGCAACGATTAATGCTGCCGGGTTGTCCATGACTGTATTTTCATTGTAGCTCGAACCTGCGGCTTGTCAATTATTCCGGCATCAGGCCGCGGCAGAGCGCCCAAGGAGATTCAGCTCGCGCAGGTGACCGGCAAACGCTGCCCGCCAGGTGGGATAGCATTGATAATGGACGCCAAACTCCTCGCAGGTCGCCTTCACGATAGGCGCGATGCGCGGGTAGTTCAAATGGCAGACATGCGGGAACAGGTGGTGCTCGATCTGGTAATTCAGCCCGCCGATGTAGAAATTCAACAGTTGATTGTGCGGCGCGAAGTCCGCGGTGGTCTCCACCTGGTGCACGGCCCACTCATTTTCGATGTGCTGCGGATCGCCCACCGGCTGCGGGAAGGTCACGTCGCCGTTGATGTGCGCCAGTTGAAAAACCACGCCCATCACCAGTCCCACCGTCAGCATCACGACCACGTAACCGATCAAAACCTGCCACCAGGGAAATACCTGCAGCGGCAGCACGAACATGATGAGAACGTAGAACGCCTTGCCAGCCCAGAAGGTGAGCTGATCGAGCGCGCTCATTTTGGGGTAAACGTGGTTTTCGTCTGACTTGCCGGTAAAGACCATCATGAAATCGCGCAGGAAGAAATCGAAGCCGATCATGCTGTAAACCAGCCAGAAGTAGCCCACCTGCACCCGGAAGAGCGGCTTCCACGGCATGCGCGGCGTCAGGCGCATCAGCCCGAAGGTCTCCACGTCGTCGTCAAAGCCGGCGATGTTGGTGTAGGTGTGGTGCCAGACGTTGTGCTTGGTGCGCCAGCGGAACCCGCTCATGCCCAACAGTTCGGCGCTCAAACTGACCAAGCTGTTGATGCGCGGGTTATCCGAATAGCCGCCGTGATTGGCGTCATGCATCACGTTGAAACCGACCGAGGCGATGGCCATGCCCCATACCAGGCACAGTACCAGGTTGACCCACGGCGGCAGATTGCCGAGCAGGATCAGCAGATAAATGCCCAGCCAGGCGCCCATCACGACTGCCGTTTTCACATGCATGGCGGGCAGGTCGCGCGCGGGCTGGTTGTTGTCGCGCAGGTAGGCATTGACGCGTTCGTTGAGGGTTTTGCGGAAATCGCGTTTGACAGTAAAGGGAAGACTTCGGACCGCCGTTTTCTCGGCGACATTCGCAGCAGTAGCCAATTCAGACCTCTTTCTCCAAGGCGTGCGCCGTCCACAGATGACAAATGGGGGATTGCTTTTGTAGATAAATTATACCTTTAATCCATTCAATTAAAAAAACACGGCGGGCTTTGACCCCGGATACTTCATTAAATGAACTCTCCGTCAGTCACAATGCACGCAACAAAAAAGCGCCTTCCCGGTCTGGAAGGCGCTGTGATGTAAATGGCGGTCAGTCCTTCAACAACGATCCCATCTGGCTGTTGATGATCTTGGTGGCCCGCTGCGGCATCAGGCGGTAGAGCAAATCCATCATTTTGGCATCGCTGCCAATCAGAACGCGGAACTTGTTGCGCTCGATGCCGTCCACAATTACCTGCGCGGCCACCAGCGGGGCGGTCATTTTCATGCCCTTGCCCGCATCGGCACCCACCGATAAATTGACCCCCGAGTTGGCGGCGATATTGGTGCCAATGGCGCCCGGGAAAATCACGGTGACGTGCAAATTGGTGCCGGCGAATTCCGAATAGAGCGCTTCGGTAAATAGTTTGACCGCGGCTTTGGACGCGCCGTACAACATCTGGCCTGGGACGGGCAGAAAGCCGCCCATGCTGGAAACATTGGCGATATGCGCTTCCGGCCGGGCCATCAACAGGGGCAGAAAGGTCTTGGTCATGTACATCATGCCGTAAAAATTGACGTTCATGACCTTTTCAATATCGGAATATGTCAGATCCTTGAATTTCACAAAGCGTTGGATGATGCCGGCACAATTGATCAGGCCGTCCACGCTTTTATGCGCCGCGATGACGGCCGCCGGCAGCGCCTCGACCGCCGCGCGGTCAGTGATGTTGGCCACATGCGTGGATAGCCGGTCTGCCTGGCTGCCGGCCAGCTCGACCGTCCCGCGCAACGTTTCCTCGCTGATGTCAACGGCCGCCACCCTGGCGCCTTTCTTCAAAAGCAAAAGAACCAGTTCCCGGCCAATGCCGTTTCCCCCGCCTGTTACCACGAATACCTTCCCATCGATTTTCATATTTCCTCACCCTGTCTGTTGACAAAGAACCGTGCCGTTTTTGAGTTGTCAAATTTATTAGGACAATTATACTCAAAT
>DATMYV010000006.1:0-40353 GCA_035560795.1 Longilinea sp. | reverse complement strand
ATTAAATAATTGCCCGGAGTAATCCGGGCAATTAAAGAATCGGTTTACTTTTTCGAGAAGAAATTTGAGTTACCTATGTAACCTGGATCATTTGTCGGTGGAAATATTATTCTCCCAAGGTATGCAGTAAGGCCAGGTTGGGTGATCTTTTTCTACCGAGTGGATAACTCGAGATGATGACAACTTGTTGCGCTGCCTGTAAATTGGTGGATGAGACCACTACTTCTTCAACGCGTGCCAGCATGCTTTCAACGGTAGGCGTGAAGGGAACCAGGTAGGGTGTTACTCCCCAATAAAGTCCCATGCGGTAGTAACTGCGCAAAACCGGCGTCAGTGCATAAATGGGAACACCAGGACGTGATTTGGAAATCAGCAAGGCCGTGCGTCCCGATTCGGTAAAAACTGTGATGGCAGCCACATTGGCATCGTGGGCAATTGCACGGGCTGCATTGGTCATTGATGTTGCATCGTCCTGCTGATTCAACTCTTCCGGAAATCCTGATGGATGACCCCATTCTTGAAAGCTTTTTTCCGCTTCGCAAATGATTGCGTCCATCATCGCAACGCTTTCTACTGGATAACTCCCGCTGGCGGTTTCACCGGAAAGCATAACGGCATCTGTGCCATCCAAAACGGCATTGGCCACGTCTGAGGCTTCAGCCCTGGTGGGACGGGGGTTGTGAACCATCGAGTCAAGCATCTGCGTGGCTGTAATAACCATCTTGGCATGCCGGTTGGCGGTATCAATCAACTTTTTCTGGATAATGGGGACGGATTGGGGCGACATTTCCACCCCGAGGTCGCCGCGTGCCACCATGACGCCATCCGCGCAATGGATGATCTCATGCATATTCTCTATGGCTTCGGGCAATTCCATTTTTGCAATAATTGGCGTATCTGTACGGTCCGGCGCGAGACTGCGAATGGCAGCTCGAACGGTTTCGACATCCGCCGCCGAACGCACAAAAGAGATGGCAACCGCATCAATCCCTTGTGAGAGGCCAAATTCGAGGTCAGCACGGTCTTTTTCCGTAAACCCGGGTATGCCCAGGTTAGCTCCCGGAAGGTTAACACCCTTATGGCTTTTTAATAAACCGCCAAGGACCACCTTGGAATAAACGGAGTCGCCTTCGACTTTAATCACCTCGAATTCAAGCTGACCATCATCGAGCAAGATGTGATTGCCTGGTTTTACACTGTGTGCGAGATTGGGCACGTGCATGGGAATGATGATTTCATTTCCCTGCGGCGATGGCGGCGTGCTATCTTCCTCGACCGGGGTTAGCACGACACCCTGTCCTGTTTTAAGCGGAACTCCTTCGAGCGGAAGCTCGCCTACCCGTAATTTGGGGCCTTGCAAATCCTGCAGGATTGTCACCGGTTTGTGCAGTTCTTCAGATAGCTGTCGAATCCGCGCAATCCGTAATGCGTGTTCATCATGCGTTCCATGGGAGAAATTCAGACGGGCAACATCCACACCCGCAAGAATCAACTTGCGCAGGGTGTCGATATCCTCGCAACTGGGGCCGATCGTCGCGACAATTTTTGCGTAACGGGTCATAGGAACTCCTCCCGGTTGATGGAAAAATTATTTAAGTGTAATCATTCTACACTCAAATGAAATGCAGTGCAGAAGCCTGTTTCTTCAATTCCTCCCGGAAGTCCGGGTGGGCGATCGAAACAAGCAGGTGGGTCCGTTCGCGGATTGTTTTTCCATATAAATCAACCATGCCGTATTCCGTCGCCACACAATGAATATGATTGCGGGTGGTGATGACGCCGGCTCCCTCTTTCAGCATTGGCGCAATGCGGCTGATGACTGTTCCATCGCGCAGGCAGGCTGTTGAGGGCAGTGCAATGATTGGCAAACCGTCCTTTGACAAGGATGCGCCGTAGATGAAATCCATTTGGCCGCCGACGCCCGAGAAGAATTTTGGACCGATGCTGTCAGCACAAACCTGGCCGGTTAAATCGATTTCAATGGCCGAATTGATGGCTACCATGCCGTCATTTTGAGCAATGGTGAAGGGATTATTTACATAGTCGGTATTCAGTAGTTCGATGGCCGGATTATCATCCGCCCAATCATAGAGATGACGCGTTCCGATCATAAATCCAGCAATGATTTTGTATTTATGAATTGATTTACGGGCGCCGTTGATTACGCCAGATTCGACCAGATCAATAATGCTGTCTGAAAACAGTTCTGAATGAACGCCGAGATCTTTCTTTTCCTTCATGAACCGTAAAACGGCATTTGGTATGGCGCCGATGCCAAGTTGCATGGTGGCACCATCTGGAATTCGCTCTGCGATGAACCCGGCGATTTTTTCAACAATGGCGTTGCTCTCGCTGTTCTCCATGGGTAATTCTGCCAGGACATCGTCCACGGGAACGATGTAATCGATATCCTTGACATGGATCATCGTGTTGCCCAGAATACGCGGCATGCGTTTATTTACCTGAGCAATGATGATTTTGGCAGACTCAGCCGCAGTTTTGGTAAGCCCTGATTCGATGCCATAGGAGCAATAACCATGCTTGTCTGGCAAGGAGGTGTGAATTAATGCCACATCGAGCGGTAATACTTTATTCCGAAACAACAGTGGAAGTTCGGAAAGCAGGACTGGAGTAAAATCTGCGCGGCCTTCCTGTACGGCTTTACGGACATTGGTGCTGATAAACATCGTATTGACCCGCAGATGACCTTCCATCTCTGGGGCAACATATTCTGAGCCGGCAACCGTCAAAGCCTGGCAGATTTCCACATTCTTAAGGTTCGGTGCGTATTGAACCAGGGCATTAAGGACGCGGTGAGGTACAGAACAGTTACCGGTCATGAATACGCGGTCGCCGGATTTAATGGCGCGAACAGCCTCATCAGCTGTTACGACTTTTGAATCGTAAATTTCTTTCCAGTCCATGGAGGTTTCCTCTCCGTAAATTATCGGCGTTTAATAATAAAGTCTGCAGTTTTTGGCCCCCCAAATAACTGCAGACTTGTAGATAGGCGATTAGGGCATCAACAAGACATCGCGGATGATGGGAATAGCCCAATCCAGGGTCTCCTGTTGGATGATCAAAGGCGGCGCGAACCGGATGACATGCTCGTGTGTTTCTTTGGCGAGAATGCCTTTACCTTGTAAAGCTTCACAGAAACGGCGTGCTCCGCCTGCTTCCGGTTTTAGCACGACGCCGATCAATAATCCTTTTCCCCGGACGAGTTTCACATGTGGGCTGGGAATTTCTTCAAGTTGTTCCTTGAAATACTCGCCCATTTTTGCAGCATTTTCGACCAACTTTTCATCGCGGATGACTTTCAGCGAAGCACGCGCCACGGCAGCAGCAAGCGGGCTGCCACCAAAGGTTGATCCGTGTTCGCCGGGCGAGAAAAGCCCAAGCAAGGCTTTATCCGCTAATACAGCAGAAACCGGATAGAAACCGCCCGATAACGCCTTTCCGACAATGGTAATGTCCGGCCGGACTCCGTCATATTCGCTGGCAAACAACTTGCCGGTGCGGCCCAGACCCGTCTGAATTTCATCTGCGATAAATAATACATTGTTCTTCTTGCAAACATCGGCTACTTTTCGCAGGTACCCTTCTGGTGGGACGACGACGCCAGCCTCGCCCTGGATGGGTTCCAGCATGACTGCAGCAGTATTCGGGGTGATGGCTCTTTCAACCGCGCCAGCATCGCCATAGTGAACCACGGTGAAACCAGGCGTAAATGGACCAAAATCGTCCCGGTAGGATGGTTCCGTGGAGAATGAAACAATGGAAACGGTCCGGCCATGGAAATTGCCGGAGCCAACGATGATGTCAGCCTGATGGCGGGGGATGCCTTTAACCTGGTAAGCCCATTTTCGCGCCAGTTTGACAGCCGTTTCAACTGCTTCAGCGCCGCTATTCATGGGTAATGACATTTCATACCCTGTCATTTCGGAGATTTCCTGATAGAACAATGGAAGCTGGTCATTTCGGAAAGCACGGGATGTGAGTGTGACCTTCCTGGCTTGTTCGATCATGGCATTCAGAATTGTTGGATGAACATGACCCTGGTTCAGGGCGGAATATGCGCTTAAACAATCCAAGTATTTCCTGCCATCTACGTCATAGACCCAGACGCCTTCGCCGCGCTCGATAACGACATCCAACGGGTGATAATTATGGGCGCCGTACTTTTCTTCCAAATCGATGTAATCCTGGGAGTTCATAATTCCTCTATTATTTTACGAGCAGTTTTACGAGAATTGCTTTTTGGGCATGCATGCGGTTATGTGCCTGCGGGAAGAGGCGTGAATGAGGCCCATCAGCGACTTCATCCGTAATTTCCTGACCGCGATGGGCTGGAAGGCAATGTAAAACAATGGCCCTTGGATCCGCTTCACCAACCAACTTCGCGTTCACCTGATAAGGCGGGAAAACGATTTCCCGTTTCTTCGATTCTGCTTCCTGGCCCATGCTCGTCCAGGTATCAGTATAGATGACCTGGGCGTTCTTCACCGCGGCGTGCGGGTCGCGCAGGAAAGATAGTTTGGAGCCGCTTTCTGCGGCAAATTGACGGGCGATTTCGACCGCAGCAGAGAGGATGTCGTAATCTTCTGGATTGGCGATGGTAAAGTTGGAGCCTAATTTTGCACAGATATGCATCAGTGAAACGGCCACATTGTTTCCGTCGCCAATATAGGTAACATTCAAACCTTTGAGTGAACCGAATTCCTCGAGAATGGTCAGTGCATCCGCCATAGCCTGGCAGGGATGGTTGTAATCGCTCAATCCATTGATAACGGGGATGCTGGACCATTGCGCAAGTTGAAGAACGTGGTCATGAGAAAAAACACGTGCCATCAAACCATCGACATACCCGGAGAGGACGCGGGCAACATCTGCGATGGATTCGCGCTGCCCAAGCCCGATTTCAGCCGGGGAAAGATACAGGGCATCGCCGCCTAATTGACGCATGCCCATGTCAAAACTGACACGGGTACGCAGGCTGGGCTTTTGGAAGATCATACCCAGGACTTTTCCCTTGAGGACTGGTTTGTTCCCGCCTGATCTTAATTCCTTCTTTAAATCGACAGCCAGATCGAGCATCTCCTGAAGTTCAACGGGAGAATAATCGGATACAGCCAGAAAATCTTTCATTCTTCGAACTCTCCTCTCTTCTACAAGGCCAGTGGTTTGCTTCGCGAGTAGTATAACATAACCAATTTGAACGGCCAGGGATTTTCATATGGACTCGCCGGGAAGATTGTAATTACCATTACCAGGCGACCTGTAAAATTGACGTTGAAGGTACGATCGTGTAGAATTTTTATACCCATTAGGAGAAAAAATATCGATGAAGAACCACCGTTTTGCGGTTTATTCGGGTTTTGTGCTATTTTATAACGTCGCAGTGATAGTTTGGGGAGCCTTTGTACGCGCTACTGGCTCGGGAGCCGGCTGCGGTTCCCATTGGCCGACCTGCAATGGCCAGGTGATTCCTCGTGCGCCACAGATAGAAACCATTATTGAATTCATTCACCGGGCCAGTTCGGGTCTAACTTTAGTGCTTGTTGCTATTTTGGTTATCCTTACCTGGCGGATTTTTGATAAGAAATCCATGGTCCGTAAATCCGCGGCGGCTGCACTCCTGTTCGTGTTGTTGGAGGCGGCTTTGGGTGCTGGATTGGTGCTTTTTGGCTGGACAGCTGAGAATAACTCAGTCGGACGCGCCATCATGATGATGGTTCATCTGGCAAATACATTCCTGCTGCTCGCCAGTCTCACTTTGACCTGGTTATGGTCAGCTGGTGGGGCGCCAACGGGTATTAAGATTCAAAGCCGAAAAGCCTGGCTGTTGGTCTTTAGTCTGGTTGGAATCTTAATCCTGGGCGCGAGCGGGGCGATCACAGCTCTGGGCGATACGCTCTTCCCGGCAACCTCAGTGTTGCAAGGAATGCAGGCTGAGTTTTCCGGCGCAGCCCACTTTTTATTACGCCTGCGGGTTTTCCACCCGGTAATTGCGGTGTTGGCTGGAGTGCTGGTTTATATTGCAGCTCTGCCTTATACAAAAGATCAATCAAATCGATCTGCCACTAAGACAGCCTGGCTGGCAGTCGCGTTGTTTGTGCTGCAATTTTGCCTGGGGGGACTGAACGTGATCCTATTGGCGCCGGTATGGCTGCAATTGGTTCACTTGTTGTTTTCAAACCTGGTTTGGATCGTCCAGGTCGCACTCACAAGCTTTGTCATTGGTAGCCCCGACCTTTTTCCGGGCATCCCGGACCATCCAGTCCATGATCGGATAAACGCCGTTGCCCGCTAAATTGACCGCAAAATAATAGAGAGAATTCATGAAACCCGGCGTAATTACGTATTTTCCACGCTCAATGCCCGAGAGGACTATTTGCGCCAGGTGGTCGGGTTGCATTAGGCCGCTTGTTTGGGTTAATTCCCGGGTAATGGCTGGTTTGAAAGGTTCCTCGTAGGCCAATTGAGCGGTATTGGTGTCCGGCGGAAAAACGATCGTGACGCCGATGCCGCAATTCTTTATTTCGCTGCGCAGTGCGTCGGAAAAACCTCGAACGGCAAATTTCGAGCCGCAATAGGCGGTATAACCGTAGACTCCAAGGTAGCCTGCACCCGATGATATATTGGTTATGTGGCCGCTGCCCCGCGCTGCCATTGCAGGCAGGAATGCGCGGGTGGTAAAAACGGTTCCAAAATAATTGATGTTCATCATCCAATCAAAACGCTCAGGATCGAGGCGTAAAAACTCACCCGGGTGAACGACGCCTGCACTATTTACCAAAAAATCTGGCGCACCGTTTTGGCCAATAAATTCCTTTGCCATATTTGCGATTTGTTGGCGGTCAGCCACATCGAGTTGCACCACGCCGATTATTTGACCGGGGTTCTTTCTAAATGATTCGATTTCCAATTTGGCTTGATCGAGCAGATCGGTGCGCCGCGCCGCAATCCAAACATTCGCACCCCGCGAGGCAAATTGTTTTGCCAGTGCGAGACCAATTCCGCTTGATCCGCCTGTAATGAAAACCAGTTTACCGTCAAAATTCTTGTTCATAGGATTAATTCTGGTGGCCGCAGCTGCTGCAGGTTCCGCCGCTGCAACTTCCGCAACCGCCGTCGTTATGAGTGACAGAGCGGCCTTCGCTGGAAGCATAAAACACGGATAAGGCTCGACGCGTATTTGCTCCGTGGCAATTCTTACAGGAGATCGGTGCGTCAGAATCTTTCATCGAGCGGATTGCATCGAATTTCTTACCGCAATCCTGGCAAATATATTCATAAATCGGCATAAGAGACTCCTGTTGGTCGAGCAAAATATCAACGGTATCTTACCACACTCTATGCACAGTCGACCTGTAGCGCAGCGTGTAGACCGCGATACCAAAAGCGATTGCGACGTTGAGGGAGCGCTTATACCCCTGCATGGGAATCCAGATGCGTTGATCGCAAAGCGACAAAATTCCCGGATCAATGCCGGAAACCTCATTACCCACCACCAGACAAAGCGGTTCAACCGGTAGTTCCTCGACTGCTGAAAAAATGGAGGATGAATGCGGGCCAATCTCCAGCGCCCATAAGCGTTTTCCGCTGTCCTTGATCTCCTGTGCTGCCCTGACGCCATTGGCGTGCCAACTCCAGGGAACCGAAAATTCGGCTCCCAGGGCGGTCTTGCCGACTCGCGGATTCTCGGGCGTAGGCGAGGTACCACTCAGGTATAGGTGAGAAAGGCCAGCACCGTCGCTGGTGCGGAACATCGCGCCGACGTTATAAGTGCTGCGAATATTGTCCAAGAATGCTTCGAGAGGTGTACCAATGGGATTCTTATCGCGTGGATTGACTGAAGCAAGGTCGGCAGCGTCGGAAATGATCCTGAGGGAAGCGCTACACCGCGGACAGGCATCCATTGTTAATGGACCTGGAAAACGGAATCGGCAAGCGGGGTTGCTGCATTCGAAGAATGTCGTCCCTGGCATAATCTGCCCTTATGAATTTAAAGGCTGAGATGGCTTGAGATGCAGTTGTGTTCGTTCGATACTGGTTTTGTATGGATCCAAGCCTAACGCCGAAAGTACCTCTTCCGGCCGTCCGGTCGCGCCTTCACGCACAGTGAGGGTAAGGTGAAGAAGAATGGGCAGATCTGGATTGGAAACAATGCGCATAGCCATTATTAATGGGCGAAGATCATACATTTTTCCGCGGCGTTCGCGGGGAAGGCTGCTGGCCGATAGAACCTCGGTCACTCTTGCTTCCAATTCGAGCGGATTGACATCCTGGCGGAGGATGATGATATATTCCGAGGTATCGACCTGGGTTTGCAGAGCAGGGGCATGCTGGTCTACCTCTTCGATTTTATGGATTGAAACACCGCCTGGAAGTGCGAGCTCAATGGCTGAGCGGATATCTTGAAGCGGCATTGGTTCGTTAAGCCAAAAGTCCAGCAATTCAACGGTAGAGCTAAATCCAAGCGGCAACGGACAGGCCTGGTTGATACGCGGTTGTGGATGAAATCCCTGACTGTAGGCCAATGGCAATCTGGCTCTTCGGAAAGTACGTTCCCAAACTTTTTGCATATCCAGATTGCCGGTATACCGCAATGCACCAGTCTTTGTATGGGTTATACGGATTCGTATCAAGACTGGGCTCCAATTTCCGCCACAGTTGCTGCCTTTCGTTGAGGCACTTCAGGGCATTTCCAATAATCACCCTGGTTTAGGCGGCGAACGTCTGAAAAAGATGGAAGGATGCCGCAGGCATAACATTGTTGCCGGCAGTCGCCACGCAGGATGCCTTGCTGGGAATTCCTGTACTCCTCCAAGAGGTAGCTCTTTTTTACTGCCGTATCTATGTGGTCCCAGGGGAAGACTTCATCCACGAACCGGGTGCGGTGGATATAAAAATCCGGTTCAAGGCGTGCTTCGGCGAAGGCCTCCTGCCAGGCGGCGTGATTCACATGATCCTGCCAGGCGTCGAATTTGGCGCCGCGCTGCCAGGCTCCCATAATGACTGCGCCCAGCCGGCGGTCACCCCGGGATAGCCAGGCTTCCAGCATGGTATCGCGCGGATCTGACCAATTAAGTTTCATGTTGGGACCGCGCAATTCGCGCCGCAGCAAAGCCTGCTTGGCTTCAATTTGCTCGATACTATCGGCTGGCACCCATTGGAAAGGTGTGTGCGCTTTGGGAATAAAAGTACTCACGCCGGCGTGGAGTTGGGCACGACCGCCAATTGCCCTACGTCCTTCTGCCAATACTGCCTTACAGAGGTCAGCGATGGCCTGTACATCCTCAAGGGTTTCATCCGGGTGGCCAATCATAAAGTATAGCTTGAGCGTTTGCCAACCCCGGCTGTAGATCGCGCGGGCAGTTTCCAATAATTGATCGGTCGAAATGGGCTTATTGATGATGTTGCGCATCCGTTCAGTGGCTGCTTCGGGTGCAAGCGTAAATCCGCCCTGACGGGATCCTTTGAGTTTCTCCATCAGGTCCACCGAAAAGGAATCAATCCGCAACGACGGCAGAGAAATAACCAGGTTTCGCCCGGCAAAGCGTGTGGTAACCGCTTCGACCAGCTCGGCAATCTGGGAGTAATCGGATGACGAAAGTGACAGCAGAGCAACCTCTTCGAAACCGGTAGAATTAAGAGCCGTTTCGATGGTATTGGTGATTTCGTCGATCGAGCGCTCCCGGACAGGACGAGTAATCATGCCGGCGTGACAAAAACGGCAACCGCGCGTGCAGCCGCGCATTATTTCAACCGAAATCCGGTTATGTACAACTTCGATGTTCGGCACCAAAAATCGGGTTGGTGCAGGTGGGAGCTTGGCGGTGATTCGTTTGGTAATTTTCCGGGGTGCCTTTTCGTGAAGTTGCTCAATGCGTAGCAATGTCCCATCAGTTTGGTAACGCGGTTGGTAGAGCGATGGCACATAAACGCCTGGCACAGATGCCAGCGCTACCATTAACTCTCCCCGTTCCTTGCCGGAATTCTTCCATTCCTGATAGGTATTGACTACCTCTTCAATAGCTTCTTCACCTTCGCCAATGACAAATGCATCGATAAAGTCAGCCATCGGCTCAGGGTTGTAACAGGCATGGCCGCCCGCGATGACTAGGGGGTGCTGTGCCGTTCGATCAATTCTTTTGAGAGGTATACCGGCAAGATCGAGCAAATTCAGCGCATTGGTGTAAAGTGTTTCATATGGCAAAGTAAAGGCGAGGATATCAAAATCGGCCACGGGATGATGGCTTTCCAGGGCGAAAAGCGGAATTTGTTCGCTGCGCATGAGCGCTTCCAGATCCACCCATGGGCTGTAAATCCTTTCAGCCAATACATCCAGCCGGGCATTCAGTTGTCCGTAAAATATCGCCAGGCCAAGGTTTGGCAGACCGATATCATAGATATCTGGGAAAGCCAGTGCAACCCGGGTTTGCACCACTTTCCAATCTTTATTGATTTGGTTGTACTCTCCGCCAACATACCGTCCCGGTTTCTGGACCTGAGGCAGAATTTGCTCCAGCCAGAGGTTTATTTCACCTGAAGTAAGCAATCGGTAACTCCTTACCTGTATTTATTCGGATTGATTTTACCTTTAAATATCTCTTATAAGCGGGTTTTTCTCAGAAGGTGCCTTTATACATACCGCCGTCAACGCTAAGCATGACACCTGTCAGGTAGGAGGCTGCCGGGGAGAGCAGGAAAACGGCTGAATTGGCGAATTCCTCGGGTGTCGCCATCCGGCCAAGCGGACTGTCTTTTGATTGCCGGCGGGTTTCTTCTTCAATGCTTAGGCCGCTGGCTTGAGAGCGGTGTTTCATCAGGGTAGCTACGCGGTCCGTTTCCGTCCAACCGGGAAGGATGGAATTAAAACGAATGCCCTGATTTCCCAATTCCAATGCAAGGGATTTTGTCAAGCCAATGGTAGCAAGGCGCACGCTGTTGGAAAGAATCAGGTTTGGAACAGGCTGCTTGACCGACATGGATGTGACCGTCAGCACGCTGGCGGATTTTGAATTGCGCAAATGCGGTAAGGCAGACCGGATCAAGCGTACCTGGCTCAGGAAGCATAACTCGACGGCATGGTGCCAGTCCTCATCATTAAAGGTCTCAAATGAGCCTGCCGGCGGTCCGCCTGCATTTGTCACCAGTAAATCCAACCCACCGAAAGAATTGACAACCTGGTCGATCAGGGTATCGGCAGCATGCGGATCTATAACATCCATGGCAAATGGTTTCACTTCATTTCCGGTTTCCGCCTGAATTGTTTGAGCGGCCTTTTGAAGGTTTTCAAGATTGCGGCTGTTGAGCGCAACCATGGCACCTTCGCGGGAAAGCGCAAGTGCAACCGCATAACCTAATCCCTGGCTGGCACCAGTAACCAGTGCGATTTTTCCGTCTAAATGTAAATTCATATCACATTCTCCTTAGATATTTTCGATGCGATGCTGTTGGATGAGCAATTCTGGAAAACTATTTTCGATGTAGTCTACAACCTGTTGTAAGACTTGCTGGTTGTGCCGGGCATCATTCGATACCAATATGCAGGCAATAACCGTTGTCTTATGTTGATCGAGATGATCGATTTCCGCTGCTGAAATGTTGAATTTCTGATGCAGGCGGATAAGTAACGGTTTAATCTGGCTGCGTTTATCCTTGAGGGATAAACAGCCTGGAATTTCTATCAGCAGCGTTAACTGGGTGATAGCCGTTGCATCCATCCATAAATAAATCTAACATGAAATACCGGACTGCGTCAACATTGTAAAAAAATGGAAGGGTTGAAAAAATAAGGACTTGGCAGGCTCCGCACTTGCGGAAAGACAGGCCGTTTAGTACAATCCTCCTTTAGCACAAACATAGGAACCTACTTTATGGATTTGGATGCCGCTTTCCAGCAGGCGCTGGATTACCTTTACAGCTTTGTCGATTACAGTTTAACCCGCAATCTGCGGAACCTGCCAGAAAAGTTCAATCTGGATCGAATGCGGGTTCTCATGCAACGGATGGGCAACCCGCACCAGAAATATCCCGTCATTCACGTCGCTGGGACGAAAGGTAAGGGTTCGACAGCCGCCATGATTGCCAGCGGACTCCAATCCGCAGGTTATCGAGTCGGCTTTTATTCTTCTCCGCACCTGATTGACTTCACTGAACGAATTCAGGTTAATCGTCAACAAATAACCAAAGAGTCGCTGATAGAAATCGTTGAAGTATTGAAACCGCATGTTGCTGAAATACCAGAATTAACCACTTTCGAATTGACGACTGCTGTTGGTTTTGTTTATTTTGCGCAAAAGCATGTGGATATTGCCGTGGTGGAGGTAGGCCTTGGGGGGCGCCTAGACGCGACCAACATCGTTACACCACTGGTCTCTGTCATTACATCCATTTCCTATGACCATACCGCCGTACTCGGAAAAACCCTGACGGCAATTGCTGGTGAAAAAGGCGGAATCATCAAACCTGGCCGCCCCCTGGTGATTGCACCGCAAACGGATGAAGCCCGCCAGGTCTTACTCGATCTTGCGAAGGAACGCCATGCACCCATTACTCAGGTGGGAAAAGACGTTTTGTACACAGCCGGCAACCATTCCCTTAATGGACAGTCCTTATCGGTGGCGGTGAAAGGAAAATCTAAGTCGCGCCTTGAGCTGGCAATTCCACTGCTCGGCCTACACCAGATTGAAAATGCTGCTACAGCCTTTGCCGCACTCCTCGCAATCCGAAAGGAAGGGCTGATTATCCCGGATGAGGCTATCCAACAGGGTTTCGCATCGGTAGTTTGGATGGGACGTTTCGAAATCTTGCAGACCGAACCGCCAGTCGTCCTGGATTCAGCCCACAATCAAGATTCCGCCCAGCGGCTGGTTGAGACGCTGCGAACCTATTTTCCCGGCAAGCGTGTGGTGCTGGTTTTTGGCGTGTCGGAAGATAAGGATATTGAAGGAATGTTCACCGAACTTCTGCCAATCACCGATCTTTTGATTGCCACACAATCCATACACCCGAGAGCGTTGGAAGCTGGTAAACTGGTAGAAATGGCAAAACCCTATGGTAGGCCAGTAATTGCAGTGTTACCCCTGGAAGAGGCAATTCGGGTTGCACTCGATAAGGCGGACCCAGATGGCCTGGTACTTGTAGCGGGTAGTTTGTTTGTTGTGGCGGCTGCCAAACAAACATGGCAGTTGTTAAAGCAATAAGAAAATCCAATGATTATGGATATCCTGGACTTTCATCGGAGCGTGGTATGAAGGATTCAAAACAAAATAAAGATTGGAATTCGATGAAACCAGATACTTGGTCCCGGCAAACGGATGGGGAAGAATTCAGTTCGGCGTTGCATCAGCGTACCGAAGAATTGTACCAGGTGCCAGACGCGACTCCAGATGAAAATGGCATTGTCGAGCTGCCTGTGCTTGTTCTCCGTGATATTGTTGTTTTTCCCCATATGGTTTCACCGATTTTTGTGGTGCCCGGATCGAATTTGTTAGCTATCCAGGAAGCTCAATATAACTTTGAAACAATGATTGCTTTGGTGCAGCGCGACCCTGAGATGGATGAACCCGCACCGGAGGATTTGCTGCCAATTGGCGTCGAAATTGCCGTTGGCCGCCTGCTGAATATGCCAGATGGAAACAGTTCAGCTCTGATTCAGGGCCGGCGGCGGGTGGAAGTCCTGGAGTTTACCCAAACTGATCCGTTCTACCGCATTCGGGCAAGGGTTCTCGAAGAATCATCCGAAACCAACCGGCAAACAGAAGCTCTAATGCGAACGGCCCGGGATTTGTTCGAACGCTGCGTGCAATTGGACCGCAGCCTGCCAGACGAGGCGCATTTGTTTTCTTTGAATATCCAGGAACCTGGCTGGCTGGCGGATATGATCGATACGGCGCTTTCGCTTCCCATGGAAGAACGCCAGAATTTGTTGATGATGTTGGATCCAATTGAACGCATCAGACGCACCAACTGGCTGCTGGCGCAAGAATTGGATGTGCTGCAGTTGGAGGATGAGATTCAATCGCGCGTACAAAGCGAAGTGGATCACACCCAGCGTGAATTCTATTTGCGTGAACAGATGAAAGCCATCCAGAACGAATTAGGCGAAGCTGATATCTGGACAAGAGAATTAACCGAGCTGCGGACCAAAATTCAGGAGGCAAAACTACCTGAAGAGGTGAGCACGCAGGCGTTAAAGGAAGTTGAACGACTGACACAAATGCCGTCCATGGCTCCTGAAGTTGGGATGCTGCGCACATACCTGGATTGGATACTTGATTTACCCTGGGTAAACGAGACGGAAGATAACCTGGATGTCCGGCATGCAGCCAAAGTTTTGGAGCAGTACCATTACGGTCTCAGCAAAGCCAAAGATCGCATCTTGGAATACATCGCGGTTCGAAGCCTTAAACCAAAAAAAGCCCGCCAACCCATCATGTGCTTTGTCGGCCCGCCCGGCACCGGAAAGACCTCGTTGGGCCGCTCAATCGCCGAGGCATTAGGCCGAAAGTTTGTGCGGCTCTCCCTGGGAGGCGTACGGGATGAAGCGGAAATTCGCGGACATCGCCGCACCTATATAGGAGCGCTGCCTGGCCGAATTTTGCAAACCATGAAGAGAGCTGGAACAATCAATCCATTGTTCATGTTGGATGAGGTTGACAAGCTCGGAGCAGATTTTCGCGGCGATCCCGCGGCTGCATTATTGGAAGTGCTTGATCCGGAGCAAAATTTTGCATTCTCTGACCATTACATTGAACTGCCTTTTGATCTTTCCAAGGTAATGTTCATTACGACCGCAAATAGTCTGGGATCCATACCGCCAGCATTGTTGGATCGCATGGAGGTGCTTGAATTTCCAGGTTACATTGAAGAAGAAAAACTTGAGATTTCACGGCGTTTCCTGATCCCGCGCCAAATTGATGAAAGCGGGCTTTCGGACGAAAAAATTGTCTTCGAAGAAAGCGCCTTGAGCAAAATTATCCGCGAATATACCTATGAAGCGGGCGTACGCAATTTGGAACGGGAAATTGGACGCATGTACCGCAAAGTCGCGCGTTTGAAATCCGAAAAGAAGCATTATCCTTTGCGATTGACGCCAGCCACGGTGGAGAAATTCCTCGGACCTCCGGACTTTTTCATGACCGAAGCAGAACGTCAGGATGAGGTGGGGGTGGCAACGGCTATGGCCTGGACGGAAAACGGCGGTGAAATCATGCCCGTCGAAGTACTCATTCTCGAAGGTAAAGGTAATTTGCAGATTACCGGGCAGATTGGCGATGTCATGCAGGAGTCAGCCCACGCGGGGCTTTCCTACCTGAAATCACGCTCACGGGAGTTACAGTTGGATTCGGATATTTACGAACAACTTGATGTGCATATTCATATTCCGGAAGGTGCCATCCCAAAGGACGGCCCCAGTGCTGGGATAACGATCGCCAGTGCGTTGATTTCTGCCTTTACGAACCGTAAAGTTTACAAAGAAGTTGCCATGACGGGTGAAATAACCTTGCGTGGAAAGGTCTTGCCAGTAGGCGGTGTGCGCGAAAAGGTGCTTTCGGCTCACCGCGCTGGTTTGAAAACGATTCTGCTGCCCGCAAGGAACATGAAAGATTTGATCGATATCCCGAAGAAGGTTCTCACCGATTTAAAAATAATCCCGGTTGAACACATGGACCAAGTGATTGGGATTGCACTGTATCCGCCCCAGGATGAACCTCCGCGCTGGAAGCGGCCAAAGGAAGAAGCGGTCGAAGAGGAGTAATCTCGTAAGGAGCCAGTAAAGTGAAAGCGGCAGATCCATGGATCTGCCGCTTTGTTTATTAGTTCAATATTGTTTATTCTTTAGGCTGTTGTGATTGCAAATTCTCTGCCTGCAAGGTCTTTATTCCGTTCTGAACCTGATTCATCAACCTTTCCAGTTCCAGTTGGAGATTGGTCAATGCACCCTGCACATAATCGTCTGCTTCACGGCGGGTTAAATCGGCTTCCGCACGCGCCTGGGCAATAATCTGATCTGCCCGTACCTGGGCTGCCTGGACGATCGGGTCGCGATCGACCACGTGATCAGCTTTATCTCGCGCCAACTGAACTGTACGAGAGGCTTCTTCTTGAGCCTGTGCCAGCACTCTGTCACGATTGGCCAGCAATTGTTGCGACTTCTTGATTTCTTCGGGAATCGAAACCCGCATCTGGTCGATCAGATCCAGCATCCGATCCTCGTCCACGATGACGCTGTGGGTAAACCAGATAGGCCTGCTTTCGTTGAATAACTCTTCCAAACGATCTACTAGATGCAAAATGTCCATTCCATCCTCCGCACAGGTTCAATCAAAAAAATGTTGCAATATTTAGGCCAAAGGTCGATTAATCCCGCAATGACGTGACGTGCATGTTTTGTTGGTTATCGCCCAATTCTGCAAAGCGGTTTTTCAACGCCAGGACGACCTGGGGCGGCACCATGCTGCTGACATCGCCGCCTAAAGAGGCGATTTCACGCACGGTAGTTGAAGAAAGAAAGGTGTGCTGCTCGCTGGTAATGAGTGACATGACTTCGATCTCTGGTGCCAAACGGTGATTGGCTAATGCCATGCGGAATTCCTGTTCAAAGTCCGAAAAAACGCGCAGCCCGCGAACAATCACCTGTGCCTGGACTTTATGACAAAAATCCACAGTCAATCCGCTGTACCCCATAATACGAATTTTTGCCTCGCCTGTAAAGGTTTGCCGAACCAGATGCAGTCGTTCCTCCGGCGAGAAAAGCAGGTTTTTTAACGGTTTATCATACACTGCGATGATCAACTCATCGAATAAACGGGTCGCTCGGCGGGCAATATCGATATGACCGTAGTGGATGGGATCGAATGTTCCGGGAAAAACAGCTCTGACCATCGTTTTTACTCCTGCCTAACTGACGTCACCACGGCCGTTACCCCAGAAATGGGCAACTTCTGCTTTAAGTGCCTGATTCTGTGGTTGATTGAGTTCAGGATCCTGGGTGAAAAGCAATTGGGCCAGTTGGCGTGCTTTTTCAATTAATCGTACATTGGTCAACGTTGCCATGCGCAGTTCGGAAAAACCTGCCTGGCGCGTGCCGAGAAATTCTCCAGGACCACGCTGCTGCAAATCCCGTTCAGCCAGAACAAAACCGTCATTCGTTTCAGCCATTGCTTTTAGGCGCTCATTCTCAACCGATTCATCTGTTTCAGGAATTAGTAAACAAAAAGATTGGGCATCGCCCCGGCCAACGCGACCGCGGAATTGGTGAAGTTGGGCCAGACCGAAACGGTTGGCACCTTCCACCAGCATAACGGTAGCATTTGGAATATCGACGCCCACTTCCACCACCGAAGTGGACACGAGAATATCAATCTCCTGGTCACGGAACCTTTTCATGACAGCGTCTTTTTCTTCCGGGGTCAGGCGGCCGTGCAATAACCCAATCGAATTGTGTGGAAATACTTCGGTACGCAACCGGTCGTGTTCTTCAACCGCGGCTTTACTTTCATCGTCGCGGTCGCCTTTTTCAACCAAAGGATAGATAACAAATGCCTGGTGTCCGGTTTTCAATTGTGAGCGGATTAATTGGTAGGCGCGTTCGCGTTCGAGCGGTAATAAAACATGTGTTTCAACCGGTATTCGTCCTGCTGGCATTTCATCCAGGACGGATAAATCCAGGTCGCCATAAACAGTCAATGCCAAAGAGCGCGGGATCGGTGTGGCCGTCATTACTAGCAGGTGGGGATTTTCGCCTTTATTTCGCAAGGCTGCCCTTTGTGCCACACCAAACCGGTGCTGCTCATCAATAATGGCGAGCTGCAACCTTTGGAAAGCAACCGGATCTTCGATTAAGGCGTGAGTACCCACCAGGAATTTAACTTCGCCAGTGGCCAACCCAGCCAGGATTTCCTGACGGTCAGTTTCGGAGGTATCGCCGATGAGCAGGCGTACTTCAGAAGGATGGAAGGGTTTTCCCGGTGTTGGTTGTTCAGAACTGAGCAGCCGGGTTAAACTCCGATAATGTTGTTCTGCCAAAATGCTGGTTGGCGCCATTATTGCCGCCTGTGCGCCTTCACGGGCAATGATGGCCATTGCCAGCGCGGCGATAATGGTTTTACCGGAACCCACGTCACCTTGCAGCAGCCGCTCCATGGGGCGGCCAGAAGCCAGGTCGGTTTGGATTTCCTCGATGGTGCGTTTCTGCGCATTTGTCAGTTCAAATGGCAGTTCAGATTCGATGGCCTGAAGCCATTCAATGGGTGCATGGAAGGTCTGTGCATTGGCCACCTGCCAGGAGCGTTTCTGACTAAGTACCCCCAGCTGCAGCAAAAATATTTCATTAAAAGCAAGCCGTTCCCGAGCAGCGTCTAATCTGGCTGGATCATCAGGAAAATGGATTTGAGCCAGCGCGGTGGAGAGCGGTGCCAGGTTTCCCGCTTCCCGGATGCTGATTGGTAGAAAGTCGCGGTGGCGCGGTGCCCAAAAGGATGCGACTTGATAAATCGCTTTTCGCAATTGTTTTTGCGAAACCCCAGCCGTCAACGGATAAACTGGCACAATCCGGTTCGTATGCAGGTGTTCCTGTTCCAGGTATTCCCACTCGGGGCTGTTCATAACCAGCCGGCCAAGATACATTTCAACTTTTCCGGAAATTACGATTTGCGTTCCAACTGGCAGCCGGCTGGCCAGCCAGGGCTGGTTGAACCAGGTGACCCGCAGCGCACCGGAGCCGTCATCAATGATTGCTTCGGTAATTTCCCTTTTTCCGCTGTGCAAGTTACGGTTATCGATCCGTTTGACTGCTGCTAGAAGGGTGACTTCCTCGCCAGGCGACAGCCGGTTAATGGGCTTCATCTGAGAATAATCGTCGTAGCGGCGCGGGTAGTAATGCAACAGATCGTCGAGGGTATTTACACCCAGGGTGGAGAATATTTTAGCATTGCTCGGACCAATTCCCTGTAAAACCATTACTGAGGCTTGTAGACCCTGCTCTAGTGCCGCACTGCTGGGTACGTTTGATGGAGCAACCTTTGTTTGCACTACCTGAGGCGGACGTACTGCAGAAGGCGGCGTGTTCACTTGAGCACGTCCAGGAACATGGTTTGACCGAGGTGAGCGCTCCGGTTGATCGTGTCTGGGCGGTTGCTTGGGCTGCGGTGGACGGGGTGCATGGTCGGGCTTGGGCAGCTTCGATAACGGCTCAAGCAGTTTTTCAAGTTCAACCACCAAGCGGGGACGATCGTCGACTTCCGCTTTTGGATAAGCACGCAGATGTCCAAGGATAGCCTGAAGGGTCTCTTCCCGAACTGAACTGGTCCTGGCTTCCGGTTCCCACCAGGGGATGATTTTATCCAAACCACCAACAACTGCCCGGTTATCGTACCCACGTTCCGATTCTAAGCGTATATAACGTTGTAATTTTTCAAACGGAGAAGGCATGAACCTATTTTACCTTAAAGTTCCTCTGTATCCCCCCTATGAAACAAAACTCCATTTATTGGTAATGGAGTGTCGTTTCAGGTAAGACGGCCATGCGAAGCTAATGATTCAATGGCGAACAGTCCAACGCATTTTGGGCCGAATAAAGTTGCCAGGGGAAGATTCAACATATGCTCAATGTATTGTGTCGAAGGATAGCTTTCTTCGGAATGTTGGCGCAATTGCCGTAAATCCGGATTGCTTAATGAACCATTCTGGAGAAGCGCAATGTAATCCAATTCATCAAACTCATCCATGAATTCCTGGAAGAAATCCAAAACAGCCCGATAATTGCGCATTTTTTCGAGAGGTGATAGCTTGCCTTCCTCAAGCGAGAAAATGGGGAGGAGTCCAAGCAGCTCTCCAACCGTCGCCTGGCTATGATCGATGAAACCGGCATGGTGGAGGTAGGTCAAGCCTGGTGTACATAATAACGTATAGATATGAGGAATCATCTGCCTGATCCGTTTTTCCACATCAAACGCCAGACGGCCTTCTTCCAGAAAACTGGCTGCAGTTTGGACGAGGATGCCAAGGCCTACAGAAATGGTCTGGGAGTCGATTACCGTAATCGTCGATCTTCCTTGCGTATCTTTGGCAGCTGCCAAGGCGTTTTCATATGCCTTCGAGAGATGCGAGGAAATGAGAATCACCAGAATATCGTCGAAATCCTGGCTCAGGTTGGTCATCACTTCCCGAAATTTTTCCACAGAAGGCGGTATGAGCCGTGGATTCAATTCTGAGGATGCCGAATGCGGAAATTGATTTAATTTCAAATCCTTCCCGCCTGCATGATCGATGTCACGCAAAGAGATGTCGTGGGCAAGAATGCGCACCAGTCCTCGACCAGAAAAAGCTGGAAGTGGAAATTGCGCTGAGTTATCAGTTAAGACGCAGGCAGACCGCATGGATTATTCGACGGAGAGAATGAATTGGTAATGAGGTTGGCCGCCTTCATGAAGTTCAATCTCATGCGAAGGGTATTTTTGCCGAATTTTATCGACGATACGGTTGACATCTGCTTTGTTGATATTTAGACCATAAAACAAAGTGATGCGTTCGCGTTCGTCAGTGCCAGCCTTCGCTAATAACCCAAGACAGGCTTCATCCAGGTTATCGGAAGCGAGCATTAGGTTTCCATTAAGAAGGGCAATGACCTCGCCCTCGTGAACTTCGACGCCGTTGATCTCGACATTTCGGGTTGCGGTTGTTACCTCGCCTGTTTCCACATCGTCAATTGCGCTGGTCATGTCTTTTACCACGCGTTCAAAATCGCCGTCTGGATCCAGCCGTAATATAGCAGAAAGACCTTGGGGAACACTGCGGGTTGGGATGACTGCAACTTTCTTTACGGTCACACTGGCTGCCGATTGGGCGGCCAGAACAATGTTCTTGTTATTGGGGAGAATGACAATCTTATCTGAAGGTAGATTTTCGAAGGATTTTAGAATCTCTTCGGTACTCGGATTCATCGTCTGTCCACCCTCGACGATGCCATTGGCTCCCAGGCTGGCAAAGATTCTGGAAATACCATTGCCTGGCGAAACCGCAATCACAGCAATTTGGCCGGGCTCCACAGGTGCCAAAGAGACCTTCGCATCGGCTTTTTTCTCAAGTGTTTCCATCTGTGCAACCAGGTTTTCCATCGCAACTTTTGTGATGGTACCCAGTGTCATTGTGTAATCAATGGGTTCATACCGTTTTTCCGTGGGTACATGGATGTGCATGCGGTACATGCCATCACCTTCGCCCACCTGAATGGAAGTGCCGATCTCTGATAAATCGGAATAGAATTTTTCCAAGTCCAATGGAGTGGAGGGTCGGAAATCAACCACAACTTCATAATCCTGGCCAGGTTCTACGGATTCCATGGTCTCTTCCAGTTGCATCGTCGCGAGTGGTTGTACTACGGCATTGGCAGTCTCGAGAGATTGTCCATTGAGGTAACGGACCATGCCCTCCCAGATGATAAACAATCCTTTACCCCCTGAATCAACCACGCCAGCCTGCTTGAGAATCGGCAGAAGATCGGGTGTGCGTTTGACCGAAGCATCCGCTTCCTTCACAATTGCTTCCAGGATTACCTGCATATCGGTTGTTTCACTTAATTTTTTTTCAGCTTCGATTGCGATATCTTTTGTGACTGTAAGAATTGTTCCTTCTACCGGGCGTACAACGCCTTTGTAGGCAGTGGTACGGGCTTCGGTAAGCGCTCTTACAAAACCGGACGCATCCATTGTGTCATGGCTATCCAATCCACGGGCAAAACCACGCCAAATCTGCGATAAAATGACGCCGGAGTTTCCGCGCGCGCCCATCAATGCTCCTTGAGCCACCGAATGGGCCATTTTGCCGATATTTGCTTCGCCTGATTTGCTGACTTCATTGTAGGCGGCTTGCATCGTTAGAAGCATATTTGTACCGGTATCGCCATCTGGGACTGGAAAGACATTAAGCGAGTTTACCAATTGCTGATTTGTGCGCAGCCAGGTTAAGCCAGCTTCCAATAATTCTTTGAAACCCTGACCATCTATTTTCTCGCGAATATTGAGAGCACGCCCGTCGCCGCTGGGAAAATTCAGTTCACTATTCATAAGACTCCTGCATGCCGATTAATCCGGGTTACTGATTCGTAATCCTCTAATATGAACGTTAACGCTCTTGACGGGCAACCCAACCGCCTTTTCAACCATAAAACGGACATTATCGGCAACACTCGAAGCCACTGATTTAATGCGAGTGCCATATTCTACGATAATGTAAAGGTCAATATCGATGTTTTTTCCATCGAAATCCACTTGAACGCCCAATGACGGGTCCTTAACCAGGACCTGAACCAGGCCCTCGGCCAGATCTTTGGGGGCGAGGCCAACCACGCCATACGATTCCAACGCAGAATGCGAAGCGATGGTAGCGATGGCTTTATGCGAGACAAAAATGTTCCCTAATGAATTAAATGCGTCATCGATCATCGGTTTCTTCCTTTATGTTAACCATTTTTCTTGAAAAACGATACGTAATGTGGTAAAATCTTTCCTTGCCGTCAAGCGACTTTTTCGCCTTGACAGCCCCAAGCAAAAAAGGATTGGAAAGGGATTTTGACAATGGCAAAGTGCGAACGGTGTGGAAAAACAACAACTTTTGGTCATAACCGCAGCTTCTCCTTGCGGGCGACCAACCGGACTTTCCGGCCCAACCTCCAGAAGGTATCCATTTTGGAAAACGGCCGAATGGTTCAAAAAGTGCTGTGCGCAAAATGCATTCGGACAATTGTGAAGACTGCATAAATTTACCAAGCTTTTCCATAAAAATCACGGCGAACGCCGCGGTTTTTATTTAACGGACCGATTCCTTTAATGCTTTGACGGCTGCAGAGATGCCGTCCCCGTGTTTAAAAATTGAATTTCCAGCCACAAAAACGCGTGCGCCAGCTGCATACGTTATTGGTAAGGTTCGGGGTGAAATGCCCCCATCCACTTGAATGAATGGCCGGGTTAATTGATTGGAGATCATCTGTTGTAGATCTTTGATTTTTTCAACCATTTCCGGGAGGAATGCCTGACCGCCGTAACCCGGATTAACGGTCATCACCAGGATTAAATCAACCATTCGAAGAACTTCATGCAATGTACTGGCAGGGGTACCAGGGTTTAACACGATACCGGGCAGGCAATTAAGACTGCGGATCTTCTGTAGGGTACGGTGGACATTTGGGTTGCCTTCGATGTGAACACTAATCCGGTTGGCACCGGCAGCGGCAAACGTTTCCAGATACTGATCCGGGTTCTCAATCATCAAATGAACATCCAAAGGCAGGGACGTGATGTTTCGGCATGTTTCGACAATCAACGGTCCCATGCTGATGTTGGGAACAAAATGGCCATCCATCACATCGACATGAATCCAATCGACACCTGCTTTTTCGGCTTGATGGATATCAGCCTCGAGGTGGGCAAAGTTGGCTGCCAAAATGGACGCGGAAATGATAGGCGTATTCATTGATTAGCGGCCCGGCGGGTTCAAGGTGAAATAAACATACAACCAGAAGGGTATTAATCCTCCCACAGCCAACAATGTAAGCAACCCAAGACCGATTGAACCCCAATCAATTTCTGCAGACGGATCTTGCGCGAATGTGGATGTTTTTTCATTCGCCACATTCACTTGAACTGGATCGGTCATCATTGGGGCCGGCTGAGAAGCTTGTGTTACAGTTGACTGGTCGTTATTTTGTGCTGGCATGTTGGCGGCAAAATCCAACGCTGATTGGCTGAAGGTTAACAATACGCGGCCAAGCTGATCAGCCGTTCGATAACGCGCAGAAGGTTCTTTGGAAAGAACCTTCATAATGATCCGGTCGAGGGCCAATGGAATCTCGGAATTAATGAGGTGCGGTGCAACTGGAACTGTTTCACGGTGCAAGCGCGCCAATTCAACTGGATCGGTCGCCGTAAAAGGAAGTTGGCCGGTGAGCATTTCATAAAGGACAACGCCCAACGAATAAACGTCGGATGCAGGAGAGGGTGCCTGACCGGCAGCCTGTTCTGGGGAGAAGTAGAGGGGAGAACCCCAGACGACATCATGTTTCTCGTCTGGGGCAATTGAAGATAAAGCCCGGGCGATTCCAAAATCAGTCACTTTTAGGCGCTGATCTGGTGTAACGAGCATATTGTGGGGTTTAACGTCGCAATGGACCAAACCAGCGCGATGCGCATAGCCGATACCAGCACAAGCCTGAACAATCAACGAGATCGCCTCGTCGATGTCCAACCGTCCGCGTTCTTTTAGAATGGATTTTAAATCGGTACCGGGGACATATTCCATGACGATATAAAGCCGGCTGGCATCCAGACCAAAATCATGGACAGTTACAATATTTGGGTGCGAAAGGTTGGCTGCCGCTTTTGCTTCCTGGCGAAAACGCTCACGAAAGCCGTCACTCTCGGTATAGTCCTGACGAAGAACTTTAATGGCTACTGGACGTTCCAAACGCAAATCGTAGGCGCGATAAACGACCGCCATGCCGCCAGTTCCCAGCGTTTGCATGAGCTGATAACGATTTCCGAGGACGGGAGCCGATGTGGAGGGTTTTTCCATAACCTAGCTTTGTCCGATTATATCACACAGGACTCGCCGAAAATCAGTTACATGAGTGATTTCAGATATAATTAGCGCAGGGAGTCTACCGAATGAGAGCTATTCGCAATCATCTGCGTCAAAATCCATTATCAATTTTGGTCATTGCTTTACCCCTGGCAATCCTTGCTGAACTCCTGCACTGGGGGCCGATGTGGATCTTTATTCTTGCCGCAGTTGGTTTAATTCCCATGGCGGGGTATATTGGCAAGGCCACTGAAGTTCTAGCCTACTACACTGGCCCGCGCATCGGTGGCTTATTGAATGCGACTTTGGGTAATGCAGCGGAATTAATCATTACTCTTGTTGCAATCAAGGCTGGTTTGCTGGACCTTGTTAAGGCTTCCATCACGGGTTCGATTGTTGGCAATCTGCTCTTTGTAATGGGCATGTCGATGGTGGTTGGCGGCGTGAAAAATGGCATTCAGACCTTTGACCGCCGGCATGCCTCCAATAACTCAATACTTTTAATCCTAGCCATCCTGGCACTCGTCATTCCGACCTTTTTTAGCGGAGCGATTGGCAGCGACCGGAGTGTCGGCGTCGAAGCTCTTAGCCTTGGTGTTGCGGTTGTGATGATGGTGCTGTATGGTCTAGGAATCCTGTTTGCGCTAAAAGTACCGCGCAGCCCGCTTTCGCAAGCCACGACGGTTGAAAAAGCACATAAGCCTTCCATGTCGTTAATGCAATCGATCATTCTATTGGCTCTTGCCACGGCGGGTGTGGTGTTCTTGAGCGAATTACTGGTGGGCGAAATCGAACATGTAACAGCTAACTTGGGTCTATCGGAATTTTTCCTTGGCATCATTCTCGTTCCAATTATCGGGAATGTTGCAGAACATTTAGTTGCCGTTCAGGTCGCTCACCGAAATCACATGGAGTTGAGCGTTGAGATCGCGGTGTCTTCCAGCCTGCAAATCGCCTTATTTGTAGCACCTTTGTTGGTATTTATCAGTCTGGCGGTCGGCAACCCATTGACATTAATTTTCAATCCCTTTGAATTAATCGCTCTTGGAGCCGGAGTGATCATTAGCGCATTTGTTGCTTTTGATGGCGAATCCAACTGGTTGGAGGGTGCGTCTCTCCTGGCTATTTACATCATGCTTGGCCTTTCCTTTTTCCTGTTGCCGGCATAACGATGATAAAACGATTGATCTCACCCCTGGTTTTGATTATTTCGGTTGGTCTGGCTGTGCTGATGTTGGCTGTGATCTTTGTCATCCTCTGGAGTTCATTGCCTGGGCAAGGTACTTCACAGGTGCCGACATTAGTAATAACCATTATCGCCGCGCCAACCAGAACTCCGACTCCGCCTGCAATCATCCAATCCTTAACGCCTACTGTCACGCCAACCCTGAACCTGTCTCCAGCGGATGGCAGCATTCAAGTGGGCAACTATGTACAAATAACCGGAACAGGCGGCGATGGGTTACGCTTGCGAAAAGGGCCAGGTACCGATTTCGACCCAATATTCCTGGGCCGTGAAGCCGAAGTCTTCCTGGTGAAAGAGGGACCCATAGATGGATCTGGCTATACCTGGTTCTACCTGGAGGCCCCATATGATACAAACCGCAGCGGCTGGGCTGCTTCGAATTATTTACTGGTAGTTGCCAGTCAGTCGCCATGAAGATTGGAGCTGATGAATATGGATACCCCGATTTTACCGACATCAATTACGGTCGATAAGCAAGCAAATATGCTGATTATTCAATGGAATGACAGCCATCTGAGCCGGATGCCTTTTGGATTGGTTCGGGCTGCTTGCCCTTGTGCTGAATGCCGCGGCGGCCATGAAAATATGCGTTCAGATCCGGACCCCGATGTGTTTTCACTTCGTTTACCGAAGTCGCCGGCTACAGAAATCAGAAGTGTTGAAGCGGTAGGATCGTATGCCTTGACCATTGAATGGGAAGATGGACACCACTTCGGGATTTATAACTGGCGATATCTGCGGTTGTTATGTCCGTGCGGAAAATGTCGGAATCTGAATCAATAAAAGAGCGGGCTAAAAGCCCGCTCTTATTAGATTTAGAGATCGTAATACATTTCGATTTCATATGGATGAGGCCGCACCCGAATTTGATAATCCTCATTCGTTTTTGCACGAATCCAATCATGGATCAGCTCTTCGCTAAAGACATTTCCTGCAAGGAGGAATCGATAATCGGCTTTGAGCGCCTTCAGCGCGTCTTCCAGTGATGTGGGCAAGCTCTTAATGGTGGCTCGTTTTTCTGGCGACCAGGTAAAGATATTTTCGTCTATTGGCCCAAAACCTTCAGCTGCCGGATCGGTTTGATTGAGGATGCCATCCAGACCTGCCATCAGCATGGCAGCTGTGGCCAGGTAAGGATTACAAGTGGCATCTGGGGGACGAAATTCAAAACGGACTTCATTGGGTTCGGTGGCGTATTTGGGAATGCGGATGGCAGCGCTGCGATTGCCCATCGAGAAAAACGCATTGACGGGTGCTTCAAATCCAGGGACCAACCGGCGGTAGGAGTTTGTACTAGGATTGGTGAAAGCCAGGACAGCGGGCGCATGCTTCAATAAGCCGCCGATGTAATATAGCGCCATTTTGCTGAGCAAGGTTGGGCTTTTAGGATCGTAGAATTGATTTTTGCCCTTTGCAAAAAGCTGCTGATGAAAATGCATACCATTACCTGCTTCACCATACAGCGGTTTCGGTAGGAAGGTGACGGTTTGACCGGCTTCGTGCGCAGTCATTTTGGTTACATACTTGACCACCATGGCCGAGTCACATGCCGACATCATTCCCATCAATGGAATCTCAATTTCACATTGGCCTGGACCGCCAACCTCATGGTGATGATACTTCACCGGTACTCCGATACCTTCGAGAGTGACGGACATTTGGGAGCGGATTTTATAAAGTTGATCCTTCGGTGGTATGGCATGGTAACCGCCATGAATTGGAATGTAATAGCCGTGACCGCCCTGCGCATTGTGCCAGTTTGCTTCAACCGAATCAACTGAATAGCTGGCAACATTTATGCTATTTTCAAACGAGACGTCATTGAATACATAGAATTCGAATTCCGGTCCCCAACGGCTTTCATCAGCCAGACCCGTTGAGAGTAGAAACGCCTCTGCGCGGCGGTTGATTTCACGCGGGTCGCTGTGGAATAGCACTTTCGTATCGGCCTCAATCGTATTGCAAATGAAACTAAGGGTGGGCACCTCACAAAATGGATCGACAAAACCAGTGGCGAGATCAGGAATGAGGGCCATGTCACCGGATTTAACACTTTTTAAACCAACACTAGACCCATCAAACCCCACTCCGGCATTCATCAATGCGGGTTTGAATTCTTTGGCTGAGAGGGTGACATGATGCCAGCGCCCCCACAGGTCGCAGAATTTTAAGTCGATCATACGAATGCCATTCTCCGCAACGAATGTCGAGGCTTCATTGAAGTTTTTAAACATACAGTCTCCCAACAACTTGATAATCAGTTTTAGGTGAACAATCTCTTCTTACTTTTTCTTCCGATTTAACAACATGAGACCGGCGCCGAAAAGGGCGGTTGCTGCAGCGATGGCAACACCAGTCTGGATGACCGTTTTGGGTTCCATCCCAGGCATTACCACCTTGCCATCGCCGTACGCCTCAAAAAGCCTTCCCCAGGGCGTATCCAGAGCTTCCTTCACACGCTGGCGGCCAACAAAAGGGTACCAGTAGACATTATGGTAAAAATTGCTTGCAAAATAGCTCCAGGGGACCAATGGACTTTGTAGCAGGACTTTTTCAAGCGGCTTAAGGGGGCCGTGGTAAATCATTTTTTGTCCGCGGGAGGCAAATGTATCCTCTTGAACGAAATGCCACGGAAGTTCCTGGTTGATATCATATCCCACAATTTCGATTTCTCGCGGATCGCCGATTCCAAGTCCGAGTTCATGCGACATACGTATGAAAGGAATTGACATGGGATCAAATCCTTGCAGTTTGGCAGAAACTGCGTCGATGGCAACCTGATCGGCTGAGGCTAAAAATATATTCTTTTCATGCCAGCGCATGGCGCGCGGACCCGGACCGTCACCTGCAAAGGTGCCATCCATCAGAGCAAATATCCCTGGGTGGATTTCCTGTTGAATGGTTAATAGATCGACCAGAGTCTCATGAATAACTGAATGAGTCCAGTGGCGGTTGCGGTGAAGCAGACCTCCAAAGGCATTCTTCATTGCACCAGTGATGGTGGTAAAGACATGAGTCTTTACTGTGGGAAGGTGGACGATGTTTTTACCAACCAGCACTTTGGGAATATACACACCTTCCGGGAATACCTTATCCAACACTAAAAAAGGACGCTTTTTAGGTTCATAACGGACCCACTCAAATTGCTCTTCATAGAGATATTCACAAGGGATGCCGTATTGGTCGGTCACGAATTTGTGCTTGTTGTTCGTTTCTCCAACGCGGGTATCGACCACCACTGTGTCGTTGTGAATGCCAATCAGATCGTTGTAACCCAAACTCCGCAAAGTCTGGATGGCCCCTTCAAGCTGCCAGGGCGTGGTGGAGCAGGCAGGATACCAGGTCTGCCAGGATATATTGATTTTCATGCCGGTGGTGTTTTCTTTGGGTAGGGCTTCTTCCACACCTGCCAGCTTCATCACATTGGCTATGTCTTCCAAAACCGTGTTTGGTGTTGTTTTTACTAAAGCAACTTTCCCTTTGCCCGGAAAATCAGTCATTCCATTGGCTCCTAATCAAAAAGTACTTCTAGAAAACAATTCTACTTTACCCCTATAACCATGTCCAGCTTTGGCCAATACTTGCAACGAAGAAAGATATCCTTATCAACAATGCAAACCTGGCTTTTAGGTTGCGTTTCGAGGGAAGCATGCTTATAATTTAACGAAGCTCAGTCTGGCCAGATCGACCTGGTAGACAGGTGCTCTGTCCGTGGGGGAAATATACTTGGAATTTTATTGGAGGTCGTTCTGGATAATCAAAACGTTACACAGGGATTAAATTCTGATGCCGAACCTATTCGCCAGCTACCTCAGGGTTTTACGCTGGTCAACCGTTATTTGGTTCAAGATGTTATCGGTGTCGGCGGAATGGGATCAGTTTACCGCGCGCGGGATTTGCATTTCCCAAATGTTGTAAAACTGGTGGCGGTAAAGGAGATGATCAATTCGGCTCCCGATCCGATTGTCCGCCAAACCATCACGCAGAATTTTGAACGCGAAGCCAATATTTTAGTCACCCTAAATCATCCTTCAATCCCAAAAATATTTGATTATTTTACATTTAATGAGCGCTCCTACCTGGTAGAGGAATTCGTACACGGGAAAGATTTAGACCAGGTTCTGTCGGATTCCGAAGGGTTTCTCACCGAAGATCAGGTAATTGTTTGGGCAATCGAGCTTTGCGATGTATTGCAATATTTGCATACACACCGACCTGAACCGATCATATTCCGGGATATGAAGCCGTCCAATGTGATGGTCAACCAGCAGGGACATATAATCCTGGTGGATTTTGGGATTGCAAAGATTTTTCGAACGGGTCAAAAAGGAACCATGATCGGAACGGAAGGGTATTCACCGCCTGAGCAATACCGGGGCGAAGCGACCCCAGCGGCCGATGTTTATTCATTGGGTGCGACCCTTCATCATCTGATAACCCGTAAAGATCCCCGCCTGGAACCACCTTTTTCTTTCGCGGAACGCCAGATTCGGCAAATCAACCCATCAATTTCTGCTGAATTTGATGCGATCATTCAAACTGCTTTAAAATACTCGCCGCAGGAACGCTTCCCGACAGCCCTTGCAATGAAGGAAGCGTTGATGGCGACCGCAAAAAAGACAGGAGCCCTCGTAAGGCTTGCATATCAATCTCCAGCGGCCACTGAACAAACCATCAAGCCGTTATGGACCTTCGAGTGCGAGGACGAAATTCGCAGCTCACCATTGTATGAAAATGGCTCAATCTACATTGGCTCATATGATAATAATTTGTATTCGATCAATGCGGCCAACGGTGAATTCCAGTGGAAATTTGCCACAGAAGGCGGTGTTGCATGCCGTCCGACCGTGCAGGATGGGATGGTCTATTTCGGTTCTGAAGACCACAACGTATATGCAATATCTGCGCGGACCGGAAAAATCGCGTGGAATTATGCAACCGAAGGCCCCATTCATTCATCGCCGAAAGTCGCCGAAGGACATGTTTTTATTGGATCCGATGATGGATTCTTGTATGCAATCAACCTAATCGCACAAAGGCGGACATGGCGGTATGATGCAAACGGAGCTGTTCGTTCATCACCTTTTATCACGCAGGATTATATTTACATAGGTACGGAGCCGGGAGAGTTGGTGTGTTTGGATTTCCGTGGCCAGTCGAAATGGCAATTTCGGGCAAAACGGGCCATAACTTCCTCGCCGCTGGTCGCTCAAGGAATGGTATTTGTCGGATCATTGGACGGCACTTTTTATGCGGTGGACGCGAAATCCGGCTGGGCAGTTTGGCGATTCCGCATGGGCAAAGGAACAGTGTCATCGCCCTGTCGGATGGATAACTATGTTTTTACCGGTTCAGCGGATGGAAACATATACTGCATCGATGCTGCAACGTCCAAATCGATCTGGAGTTTTAAAACCGACCATCAAGTCAGCGGGTCGCCGGTTGTGTACAAAGATAACTTGTATTGCGGCAGTGCAGATGGCTGTTTGTATTGTTTGGATGTCAAAAGCGGGCGGTTTAAGTGGAAGTTCACAACCGGGGGGCCGATAACTGGAACGCCGATCGTGTATAATGATATTTTGTATATAGGTTCAGCCGACCACATGGTGTATGCCTTATTGACGTAGGGGGGTTTTAAGCGCCTTAGCTTAAGGAGGCCTTTGTGTTTGATTTTTTCAAACGATTATTAGGCAAGCAAAATCCACCGGAACAAGACAATATCAAGACTGCTCCCCTTGCTGAGGAAATGGCGGTCGAAGTTGCCAATGCACCGATGGACTTGAAACCTGCACAATTGTCAGTTGGCAGCGCCCAATCTGTCGGAAAACAGCGGGATCATAATGAAGATGCGATCTTTACATTAAGTTCGGTCCTGGCTGACGGCGGTTCTGAACTTCCTTTTGGGATCTTTATTATTGCCGATGGAATGGGCGGTCATCAGCACGGAGAAATAGCCAGCGGGGCTGCCGCCCGGGCTTTTGCCGACTATATCTTACGTAAATCTTTCTTACCTTATCTGAATGGCGATTCGGATGGCCAGTCCGAAAGCTTGCTCGAAGTAATGGAAAATGGGGTCAAGGAGGCTCAGCATGCGGTCACCCGCAAAGCGCCGGGCGGTGGGACGACGCTAACTGCGGCTTTGGTTTTAGGCGAACAGGTAACAATGGCCCATGTTGGGGATAGTAGAGCATATTTTATCTATCCAGATGGTCGCATTCAGGCGGTTACACAAGATCATTCATTGGTGCGGCGGCTGCAGGAACTCGGCCAAATTACTGATGAAGAAGCAAAAATTCACCCGAACCGGAATGTCTTATATCGAGCGCTGGGACAATCTGAACCATTTCGGCCGGATATTCATACCCATCCACTTCCTCGCCCCGGTTACATGCTCATTTGCAGTGATGGGTTATGGGGTGTTGTTCCTGACGCAGAAATTTTTCGCATTGTAAAGGGTACAAGTGATCTGTCGATTGCTTGCCACGAATTGGTGGAAGCGGCAAATGATGGCGGCGGGCCAGATAATATTAGCGTCATTTTAGTGGAATACCTCTAAAGATCAGGCTCATGACGGCAGAATATTATAACCTTCTAGGAATATCCTACGAGGCAACACCGGTTGAAATCCGGGCGGCCTATTTTGATGCCGTTCGCCGTCTGCATCCAGATGTAAATCCTGACCCTAAAGCTCAAGAGCAGTTTTTAGGCATTCAAGAGGCCTACGAAACCCTGTCGGATACTGAAAAAAGACAGGCCTATGATAAATCATTGCCTGATAATGCCAAAATACCGCTGACCGCAGCAATGAATATTCGCGTCAGCCGGTCTGTCATCCCGGCTTTGTCTGAGCCACAATTAGTCTATGCACTCATCGATCTCAATTGCACGGGAGAGCCTGATCCGTCAAAATTGCCTTCAGCATCGATTTGCCTCGTAATTGACCGGTCCACCTCCATGAAGGGAGAACGGATCGAGATGGTGAAGGCTAACATTCTTCAACTGATCAAGCACCTCAAACCCAATGACATGATTTGTATTGTCGCATTTAGCGACCGGGCCGAGGTAATTGTTCCACCGACTAGAGCCAGTGAATTGGTCAAAGTTGAAAGCCGGATCAATCAGCTGGAGACTTTTGGGTCTACCGAAATGCTCCGAGGCCTGGAAACCGGTGTGGCTATGCTTCGCAGAACACCGGAAAATACGCTTATCCGCCAATTAATCCTGATGACCGACGGTCACACCTATGGCGATGAAGAAGAATGTCTGAAATTGGCACGCGCAGCGGAACAGGAAAATATTTCCATGAGCGTGATGGGGCTTGGATCCGAATGGAATGACACTTTTCTTGACAGACTGGTAAGCATTAGCGGGGGTACGACCGTATTTATTACCTCGTCCAAGGATTTATCCACTTTTTTGAGTCAAAAACTGGATTCGATCGGCATCGTCTATGCCACTGCGGTGACGTTGGAAATCGATCCCGATCCATCTGTAGAGATTCGTTACGCATTTCGCCTGCGGCCGGATTTAGGCCCAATTGAGCTTGAAAAACCCATTTCACTGGGCAGCCTTCAATATGGCAAAGGAATCAGCCTGTTGTTGGAAATGTATGTCGATGCCATCCCGCCAAACGTCCCAGAATTAAAGCTTGGAACAGGGTACATATCCTTAAAGCTACCTTCACAAGTCATTAAACGTGGACGGTTACTCGTAGATATTCGCAGACCAGTTTCGCAAATTGTGGAAAGAGAAAACCCGCCAGCTGCCATCGTTGAAGCCCTCTCAAAACAAACTTTATACCGTTTGCAGGAACGCGCTCGTAGTGAAGTCGAAAACGGCGATATTGCTGACGCCACCAAGCATCTTCACCATTTGGCAACCCATTTGCTGGCAAAGGGCGATCGCGAGTTAGCGCACACCGTTCTGGTGGAGGCCGAACATATTCAGCAAAGTCGCAGGTTTAGTAAAGATGGCGATAAACGAATCAAATATGGGACAAGAGCTTTGCTTCTTCTACCGGGACCGGGAGTAGAATAAGACATGATTATTTGTCCGACCTGCCATGTTCAAAACCTGCCTGGAACCTTGTTTTGTTATGAATGTGGCGCTCAATTGATGAATCCGGACAGCCGGATGACACAGGCTTTCCGCCGCTCGCCATCCGATACTTTGGATGCGAGCGTTTTACAGGCGGAACCGGTCACCCAGGCACGAACAGCCGCTCCGGAAGCAATTACAGCGACCATCTCGCTCCACCTGGTCGAATCCGGTCATATGATGCACCTGGCTGGCAGAAATGAGTTTACCTTTGGCAGGGTTACGGAGGGGCAACCAATTCTGCCGGATGTCGATTTGTCACCCTACGAAGCGTATACGCATGGAGTCTCCAGGTTGCATGCGTCTTTGAAGGTTCTGGGGCAGCGTGCGGTGATTATGGACCTGGGCTCATCCAATGGAACCCGGGTAAATGGCCAAAAGATAATCCCTCATGTTGATTATCCCCTGAACCATGGGGATATTGTCGCGCTGGGAAAATTAAAATTCCAGGTACTCATTAATCGATAAGGTAAAGAATCGATCATGCCAACGCTTCTCATTCATCTGCAAAATGAAGATCCTGTCATGGGTGAAGTCGAAGAAATGCCGAAACCGACAGATCAGATTATCACGGTTAAGAATCCTCGGCGAAAAGATGGAAAAGATCTACCTTTTCTCGAACCCAATGTAACCGCGTTAATATGGCCTTTGTCACGCATAACCTTCATCGAGATTATGCCGAGCGGTGAAGAGGAAGATATCATTACCTTTGTACGGGAGTAGTGCAAATGTCGGATGAAATCTTCAAAAACCGCACCATCCTCGTTGTGGATGACGAGGAACGGATGGCGCGTTTTATCCGTTTGAATTTGGAACAGGATGGCTTTCACGTGGTTGAAGCATACCGAGGTATGCAAGCCATCGAATCCTTACGAACACAAATGCCAGACGTGGTGATTCTGGATGTCATGATGCCGGATATTGACGGTTTTGAAGTTCTAAAGATGATCCGTGAAACCAGCAGCGTCCCGGTCATCATGCTCACCGCGAAGGGTGAAGAAGAAGATCGGGTGCGTGGACTGGAATTAGGTGCGGATGATTATGTAACGAAACCGTTCAGTCCTCGGGAGCTGGTCAGCCGGGTCCGCGCGGTGATTCGCCGCAGCGATTCTTCAGGCTTTTCAACTCATGAGGTCATAGATGTGGATGACCGCCTCAAGATCGACTTCGGCCGAAGAGAAGTTTGGGTGGAAGGAAAATTGGTCAAATTACGGCCGACTGAATACCGCTTGCTATATCACCTGGTACAAAATGCAGGATGGGTTCTGACTTATGACCAATTGCTTTCCAAAGTGTGGGGATATGAATATCGCGATGAACCACACTATGTCAGGTTGTATATCAATTATCTTCGCCAGAAACTGGAGAAGGATCCAGCAAATCCAGTCTACCTTCTGACAGAACGCGGCGTGGGATACCGTTTTGTGGATTACCACCGCAAAACAGGCAATGACTAATTGTATAAATCAGTTTAAATTATTATTTACCGCCACCATAGAAAGTGGATAATTATCCGTTAGTTCGTTGTTAGTTTAGCGCATTGCTTTGAGACTGCCAGGGATCGAAGAACCATGAGTGTTTTCGATAGTCCCGCTTGGCTCCAGGATGACTTGCCTTTCAGTTTGTCTTTTAGGAATTCGGTTTCTTGCGTCAGCATGGTGACTGATGGGCACAGATTTATTATTACCGTCCACCTAAATCCGTGGAAAACAGGCAATTGGCTTGAAACACAAACGACATGTAACTTTTTTGGCAGAGCTGCATCCAAAAATTGAATATGATATACTTCGCAAGGCGATAGAAATTGGGAACCAGGAGTAGAGGATGATCACTGAACCAATTCATGTGACCGACAGTGCTTTTGAAAAAACAGTATTGCAATCCGCAGTACCTGTAATTGTGGATTTTTGGGCACCGTGGTGTAGCCCTTGCCGGGCCGTCGCGCCGACATTGGAAAAGCTGGCCAAGGAATACGCCGGCAAATTGCTTGTGGCAAAGGTCAATACTGACGAACAACAGCAATGGGCTGAAAAATATAACGTCCAGGGTATTCCGACGATGTTGTTCGTTGCGAATGGGAAAATCGTTCACCGGCAGGTCGGAGCATTACCGGAAAAAATGTTACGCGAGGTGGTGACACAATTCCTGGATGTTATCCAGACATCGATGAACTGAATAATCAATATATTCATAAAAAAGCAGCGGAATTTCCGCTGCTTTTTTTGATACCTATTCTTTCATGCGCTCGATATGGGCGCCGAGAGACGCCAGTTTGACATCCACTTGCTCGTAACCACGATCTATTTGACCAATATTCCGAATTGTGGATGTACCTTTGGCGCTCAGCGCCGCCAGCACCAGTGACATGCCTGCACGGATATCAGGGCTCTCCATTTTTTCACCACCCAGGTTTGTTGGCCCCTGAACAATACAGCGGTGTGGGTCGCAAAGGACAATATGGGCTCCCATGCCAACCAGTTTATCGGTGAAGAACATCCGGCTGGGATACATCCAATCATGGAACAGGATGGAACCCCTGGATTGCGTCGCGACTACAATTGCGATGCTCATTAAATCGGTTGGAAAGGACGGCCAGGGCATTACGCTGATTTCAGGAATCATGCCGCCCAAATCTGGATCGATCTCAAGCGGCTGGATCTCCGGTACCAACAAGTCTTCTCCGTCATAATCCCAGACCACACCCAGCCGGCCGAAAACGAGGCGGATCATATCCAAATATTGCGGTCCCGCATTTCGTATCCGAATGGAACCATGTGTAACCACGGCGGCACCAATGAAACTGACGACTTCCAAATAATCCGGGCCAATGGTAAATTCGCCGCCGTGCAGTTTGTCGACTCCTCGGATGCATAAAGTGTTTGACCCGATATTTTCAATTCTTGCACCAAGGAGATTCAAAAAATGACAGAGTTCCTGAATATGCGGTTCAGAAGCGGCGTTCCGAATGGTGGATGTGCCCTTTGCCAATACGCAGGCCATGATGGCATTTTCGGTTGCCGTGACGGAGGCTTCATCCATTAGAATATCCGCTCCCCTCAAGCCCTTCGGTGCTGAAAAACGAAATGAGCGGTCATAAGTCACCTCTGCGCCTAATTTTCGCAAGGCCAATAGGTGTGTGTCCACACGCCTTCTACCAATGACATCACCACCCGGCGGCGGCAACAATAATTCCCCGCTGCGGGCTGACATCGGCCCCGCTAAAAGAATTGATGCCCGGATTTTGCGGCAAATATCAGGATCCAGGTCGGCAGGACGGATATCGGCAGCTTGTATCCTCCATGTATTCGGGCTTACATCTGAGATGTCTACCCCTAAACTGAGCAGTAAACTCCTCATGGTCTGTACATCCCTAATTTCAGGAACATTATGGAGGATGAGTGGTTCATCTGTAAGCAGACAGGCAGCCAAAAGAGGCAATGCTGCATTTTTATTTCCGCCAGGAGTCACCGTGCCATGAAGCGGGAAACCGCCTTCGATGATAAATTTTTCCATGATAACCTCGTGAAGTTTATAATATTATAGCCGTTATATTTTTTGTAAAATCTAGGCTGATCGAGGAACCGTTGATGTTATTTTGCTATGATCCTGCCCCGGAAAACAAAACACCAGTATTGTTGCTCCATGGTCTGGGCGCGGATGGCAGATCTTGGGGATTTCAAACCACAACACTGGTGAATGCAGGTTACCGTCCCATCGCGCCGGATTTACCCGGTTTTGGGAAAACGCCCGCAAAAGATTTGCACTGGGATATCCCCACAATTTCCAGGCTGATTATCGATTGGATGCAAGGGATGTTCCAAGAACCGGTGCCTGTGGTTGGAATTTCGATGGGCGGGGCGATCGCTTTGCAATTAGCGCTTACCCGCCAGGAAATGATCAGCAAGTTAGTATTAGTAAATACTTTTGCCTGCCTTCGACCTCACAGTCTCCACGGCATTTCTTACCTTTTTAAGCGTTTCGTACTTGCATCAATTCGTGGCAGCGCTTCCCAAGCCGAATTGGTCGCTTTTCACCTGTTCCCAAATCCGGATCAAGCTGATTTACGCCGGGCAATGACCGAACTCATCCATGAATCTGATCCGCGAGTCTATCGTACAGCGATGCGTGCGCTCGCGGTTTTCGACGTACGTAAACGACTTAATGAGATCCGTGTTCCAACCCTGGTAATAACCGGCGCATTGGATACCACAGTCCCATTGGAAATCCAGGATGAACTTGCCCTTGGAATACCAGGTGCACAGCATGTGATTATTCCTGGCGGACGTCATGCAGTCATTGCAGACCAGGCTGACCGTTTCAACGAGATTATGTTGGGTTTTCTTCAACTTGCGGAGAAAGCCAAATTTTCTCGAACTCATCTACGCGATTGATCGGTGATTTACAGGTGAAATTTTCGCATAGGTATAACGTTGGCTGTCCTTCCACAGCTTGCCGGTCTTTGAGGAGTGACGGGACGCCATCTGGCAATGGAAGAGCCGCTGCTGCCTGCACAGAAAATGGTTTATAGGCGTGCTTCAGAAGCAAGAGGTACTGTTCGGGGGTTGGCAGATCTTCTGGCCAGACTAATATGACTTCCTGGACCGAACTCATTGAAAAGTCCAGGTTTTGCAGCCAGTATGCAAAAGCGTTTGGATAACGAGCCATCATTTCCTGCAAATTGCCCAGAAGCGCTGTAATCGTCATATTCAAAGAATCATCACCAACAAATTTAGCCAAACGGGCCAATGCCATCACTGCGAGTGCATTCCCAGAGGGCGTAGCATTATCCTGAATATCCTTTGGACGAATTAACAACATGTCCTGGCTGGCATGCGTATCAAAAAAACCACCATCTGGATCGGCAAATCCTGATTTAAGCTCCATCGCAATATTATACGCAGCCTGAAACCAGTACGGATCAAAATCAGCCTGGTAAAGGACTAAAAGCCCTAACACCAGACCGGCGTAGTCTTCAAGAAAGGCAGTGTTTTGCGCCTTTCCATTGCGCCAGGAGCGTAATAATTGCCCATCTTCGAATAATTCAGATAAGAGGAACCTGGCGTTTTTTTGAGCAGTTTTAAGATAATCTTTCCGGTCTAGAACTTTACCCGCTTCTGCAAAAGCCTGCATCGCCAGTGAATTCCAAAAGGTTAATACTTTATCATCCCGAAGGGGTTGTATGCGTTTCGACCGGTGTGCCAGCAACCTGGCTAGAAGGCGGTCGAGTTTTTGGGTGAACTCTGGTAACGAAAGCCCCATTTGAAAGGCTAATGCCGGTAGGGATTGTTTCAGGCGTAGAATGATTTTTCCTTCAAAATTTCCATTGGCACTCAGGGTGAAAACCTGTTTCAACCAATCGAAATCGTCTGGGTGGTCAATGGCGGTTTGCAGCTCCGGATACGTCCACAGATAAGTTTTGCCTTCTTCTCCCTCCGAATCGGCGTCCAGGCTGCTGGAAAAGCCGCCGGCAGGTTGCAGCAGATCGCGAATCATAAAATCCAATGTTTGCTCGCAGATTCGCCGGTAAGTCGATTCTCCAGTAATTTGATAAGCATGCAGGTAGACCAGAGCAAGTTGCGCGTTATCGTACAACATCTTTTCAAAGTGAGGGACAAACCAGGCTGTGTCGGTGCTATAGCGGTGAAAGCCTCCGCCGATCACATCATACATTCCCCCGTTCGCCATGGCCGATAAAGTATAGGCAGCCATTTCCAGAGCTTTCTGGTTTCCACGGTATGCTTGCTGTAAGAGGAATTCAATGGTCATGGGTGCTGGAAATTTTGGCATTTGCCCCCAGCCGCCGCCTGTCCAATCATAACTCGCATCCAATTCCATCAGAGCAGCTCGGATGGTTTCCTCCCGGAGCGGTTGATTTTCCCATCCTCCCCAGCTTGAACTTTCCTGTAAATGACGGGTCAATTTTTCTGCAACCGGAATGATTTCCGCTGGCGCTTCCTGCCAGGAGCGGGTGATACTGACCAAAACATCCCGAAAAGAAGGCGAGCCATAGCGGCGGATGGGTGGAAAATACGTGCCGCCAAAAAACGGTTTCCCGTCCGGGGTAAGAAAAACACTCATCGGCCAACCGCCCTGACCCGTCATGGCTACCACAGCATTCATGTAGATGCTGTCAATATCGGGACGTTCTTCCCGATCCACTTTAATGCTGATGAATGATTTGTTGAGCAATGCCGCAATTTCGGGATCTTCGAAGGATTCATGAGCCATCACATGGCACCAATGGCAGGAAGAATAGCCTATGCTCAAAAAAATGGGTTTATTCTCCGCATGGGCAAGTTGTAAGGCTTCTTCATTCCATGGGTACCAGTTGACAGGGTTTTCTGCATGCTGAAGGAGATATGGGGAGGTCTCATGAGCGAGCTGATTGGACATAAGCCACCTTTATTAGGATTATATAGATG
>DATMYV010000005.1:0-71726 GCA_035560795.1 Longilinea sp. | reverse complement strand
ATATTCTATTAAACGCACGGAATGATTTGCTATGGTATCCTGTAACTCTGGCGGCGGTATTTGGTTACTCTTGCGGCTTAGCATCCTTGTTTATTAGGTAATTTTCAGCTTTCTCCAACAACTCCGATCGTGAATGTTCGGATATACGGGGCCAAATTTCAGCAATTCTGGCGAGCCTCCAGTCCTTCGGAATTCGGCGAGGCACGTCCAAAATGTCATACACCACATCCCCAAAATAGTTAGCCAACCTGTCGATGTTATCCCCACTTGGTTGCCGAGTCATGTTTTTGTAGGCACTATATAACTGATTATCAATCCGCACATTATGCAGCGCAAATGAATTTTGGCTGATAGGCTTATGCGATGTATTTGTCAACCCGTTCCTGCGGGCGCGCTCATAGCCATCCGTCAACAATGATGATAACAACTCTGGTCGAAGACTGTCCGGAACATCTCGAAAGTCGATGTTCATTGTGGCAGTGTCTATCAATCCCCTTGTGCCGGTCACTACCAACCATTCAATACTTTGTATATCGCTTTCTGTTCTTATTTTCCTCGGTGCTTTTTCATCAGTTTTTCCCAAAGTATCCTCCTCACGATATGCTCTTATTATCTATACATTTGCTTACGAAATATACAATAGTATACGACAAATCGCCAATTATCCATTTCTATTTCTCGATAATCACCTTATTTGTAACCCTCTTGAAAAAACCTATATTATGTTTGTCCGCTCCCCCGCTGAAATGATAAAATCAATTATTCCAATCGATAAGGAAATGTACCTATGGAACGACCTGATTTGCAGAATATCAGAACGGACGTTCTGGCATATATTGAATCCCTCGAGGCACGCCTGGCGGAACTGGAAGGAAAGCGCAACCGGTCCGCTCACCTGGCTGAAGCAGAAATTCGGCAAGAAGCAGCCTTGCCTGAGGAAGCGCCTACTTCAGAGAGTCTGATCACCTTGAGCTGCAACGGAAAAATTAAACGCACGCAGCGTCACCAGTACAGCCGGCAGCATCGCGGCGGTATGGGCGTTTTCGACCTGGAGATCGATTTGCCGGACGTTCCGATCTCCTTGCTTGCCTGTCAGGAAAGTGACAATCTGCTCATTTTTACCGACCAGGCGCGGGTTTTCCGCTGGAAAGCGAATAAATTGGAGGCGGATGAAATCCGCTCCAAAGGCGACAACCTTTCCACACATTTTCAACTTGAGGAAGGCGAGAAATTTGCAGGCGTGCTTCCGGATCGTGCGAATGGTTTTGTTGCACTTGCTTCGGAGCGCGGACGGATCCGCATTCTGCGCCACCATGTTTTCGGTGAACACATGCGTCCAGGCACGCCGATGTTTCGAGCCGAGGAGTTTGGAAGACTGGCGTCCGTGTGCTGGACTCCCGGTAACGCCGATCTCCTTTTGATTACCCGCCGAGGCATGGGTATCCGCTTTTCGGAAAAAATAATCAATCCGGCGGGCGATGTGGGCATAAAGCTTTCCGAAGGTGACAGCCTGGTATCGGTTCTCTCCGTCGATGATGATAGTTCTGTATTCATCGCTGCCGCAGACGGCCGCGGAACGATTAGGAAGATGGCAGCCTTTGCGCCCAATAAGTCAACTGGCGGAATTGGGAAAATTGCCATGCGCAGCGATCAAATTGCCGGGGCTATCACTGTGACACCTGCCGACGATATATTTATGGTTTCGAAGCTGGTGAAAATCATTCGATTCCCAGCCAATGAAGTCCCTGAAACCGAAGGAGTGGTTCAGGGCGTGGTCTGCATGCAATTACGGGCAGATGATGTGACGGCCTTATGCAACGGGCGCGTCCAATAAGGGCGGAAATAGCATGAGTAAAACCTATCCATTGCCTTACGGAAAGAAAACACAGGAATTCATCTTGCCTGATTCAATGGCGGTGGATTGGATCGCCCCAGCTCCCGTGCCAGGCGAAGATCAGCCTTTGGCTGCTGTGGAACAAGCGCTCATCCATCCGGTTGACGGCTCCGGGCTCCAGGGGTTTCGAGGAGCGAAATCTGCCTCCATTGCGGTAAACGACAAGACCCGCCCGGTCCCCCTGCACCTTCTGCTTCCGCCATTGGTCCAGCAGTTGGAAGATGTTGGTGTTCCCCGCGATCGGATTACCCTGTTCTTTGCGACTGGTACCCATACCCCACTCACCCCTGCCGAGATGAATGCATTGCTTCCCCCTGCCCTGGCTGGACGTTTTTCGATAGTGTCACACGACTGTGACAATCAAGCTGAGCTTGTTTCCCTCGGAACAACTGAACGCGGAACACCTGTTCTATGTTCCGGATCCTTCCTCCGGGCAGAAGTCAAAATAGTGACCGGAAATATCGAACCACACCACTTTGCCGGTTTTTCGGGCGGTGTGAAGACCTTCTCCATTGGGCTCGCCAGCCGGCAAACGATCAACCGGAATCACAGCCTGCTGCTTGATCCGCATGCCAGGACGGGAGAATTTGAACAAAATCCATTACGACAGGATATCGAAGAAATTGGACGCATGGGGCAGATCGATTTTGCTTTGAATGCCGTTTTGAATGAACATAAGGAAATTGTCAAAGCATATTCCGGATCTCCCCAAGGCGTGATGCAGGCTGGTGTCCCGCTAGCCCGCCAGATTTGTCAGACACAGGCACAGGGTCAATATGACCTGGTTATTGCCTCCGTAGGCGGCCATCCAAAGGACATCAATCTATACCAGGCACAAAAAGCACTCACACACGCATCCATGTTAACCAGGGATGGCGGGGTTGTAATCCTGGTCGGCGCTTGCCCGGAAGGCAGCGGCAGTAAAGGATTTGAATCCCTGATGGGAGGATCATCTTCTCCAGCGGATGTATTGCAGAAATTCGATCGGGTCAATTTCCAGGTGGGTCCTCACAAAGCCTTCCAATTTGCACGCGAATTGGTTCGAATTCACGTCATTCTGCTTTCGAAAATGCCTGCCGACATTGTTCGCAAGCTGTTATTGATTCCCGCCAGATCTCCCGCGGACGCCATCCAGTTATCAATGGATATTCTTTCGAACATAGCGCGTACCGCGATTTTGCCACGCGCCATCAACACCATTCCGTTAATCACAAACAAATAAATGGATACCCCATCCACGGAGGCGGCTTGAAAGACTATCCATATATCCAAAACCCCGATTTGGATGGAAGCGCATTCTTTTGGACTGGCAAACCGATTGGCATTCTTTTAATACACGGCTTTACTGCCACCACCGTTGAAATTCGTCCGTTGGCGCAATATTTTAGGCGCGCCGGGTTCAGTGTTGCAGGTCCCCTGTTGCCCGGTCACGGTACAACCGCTGAAGATCTAAACACCAAAAATTGGAAGGAATGGGTGGCAGCAGCAGACCAGAGTTATCAATTGCTAAAATCAATCTGTGAACGGGTAATCGTCGGCGGCGAATCGATGGGAGGGTTGATATCGTTATATTTGGCCAGCATTCATCCTGAAATTAGCGGCCTACTTTTGTACTCCCCCGCCCTGCGCGTGAAAAAATTGCGTCGAACGCAAATTGCGCGCTTTTTTATGCCGATTATGGCAAAACACAATACTGGAAAAACAAAGGAACCCCTGCCCTGGCAGGGATACACGGTGTATCCGGTCAAGGCTGCTTACCAGTTATTTCGATTTCAACAATTTGTTGCCCCTTGTCTTCGTCGGGTCAACACGCCCACATTGATCATGCAGGGAGCAAAAGATCGGACAATCGATCCAAACAGTTCCAAAGTTATCTTTGATGCAATTGCCTCCAGGCAAAAAGAATTGGTATGGAAAAGAAATTCCGGCCATTGTGTTGTTTTGGACGCGGAATATGATGAAGTGATGACCAAAAGTCTGGCATTTATCGAATCCATTCTGACCCCTTGAGGCAAACAATTATTATGAAGCGTTTACTCGGTTGGTACGATTACCTCACATTTAACATCTATTGGCTGGGTCTTTCGGTTTTATCGAATACTTTGACACCGCTGGTCGTGCCACTTCTGGTGCAGCAATTTGTTGGCGAAGAACTAAAGGGAACCTACTATGGCAAATTGCGTCTGTGGACCTTGATGGTTGCCATTCTGGTTCAGGCACTCATGGGTACGCTCTCCGATCGTTCAACGCTTCGCTGGGGTCGCAGACGACCATTCATTCTCCTCGGAACAGTGGGCGATCTGGCGGTAATCGCACTGATCGGTTTTTCTGCCGGCATGCAGGGATTATCCGGTTATTGGTTTCTGTTTGCCATGGTAATTCTTCTGATGGTGACCACAAATACGGCTCATAGTGCCCAGCAAGGGATCATCCCAGATCTGGTACCGCTCGAAAAGCGTGGACGCTTCTCTGCCTTTAAAGCATTATTGGAGATTCCGATCCCTCTCATCCTGGTATCTTTCACAATAGCAAAAATGGTGGGCAAGAACAACCTATGGGGTGCATTATTGCTCCTAATGGCGATTCTTATCATCGCTATGTTAATTACGATGTTCATTCCGGAACAACAGCACAAAACCAAACCACAACCGCTAGCCTGGAAAGAATTCACCCGCCTGGCAGTAATGACAGGTGCGTTTACTGTCATTTTGCTCGGCGTTGGCTGGCTGTTACGCCTGGTACAACCATTATTATCCGGTCTCGCGCCTTCGATGCTACTTGTGACAACTGGTTTGATCAGCCTGGTTGGCATGGCAGCCACGGTGTATGGAGGCGTAACGGTCAGTTTACACATTGGCATTGAAAGCAAGTCTTTGCGCAAAGATCCGGCCTTTCGCTGGTGGGTGATCAACCGGTTGGCGTTTTTGGTCGGTGCAACAAATTTAGCCAGTTTCACAGTTTATTTCCTGCAAGCCCGGTTGGGATATATTCATGCCGAGGCTGCCAGCCCAGCTGCGCGGTTGACCATGTTTGTGGGCGTCTTTATCCTGCTCAGTGCTTTGCCGAGTGGGTGGTTGACCGATCATTTTGGCAGGAAACGCATCGTTGCCTGGGCTGGGTTGCTTGCCGCCGTTGGGACCGCATTGGCTGTGGCAGTGCCCAACCTTATGGTGATTTATTTGGGCGGTTGTATCATTGGGACAGGAATGGGGTTATTCTATACGGCAAACTGGGCGCTTGGAACGGAAATTGTACCCAAGGAAGAAGCTGGTAGGTTCCTGGGGATATCCAATCTTGCGGGAGCTGGCGCTGGCGCAATTGGTGCCTATATCGGCGGACCGATGGCTGACTTTCTGTCGGCTCAATTACCCAAAACGCCTGCGATGGGATATGTCCTTTTGTTTGCGATTTACGGCGTGCTATTTCTGTTATCAATTGCGGCGCTTTCACAGGTTCACGAGGCGCCACGCGTCTAGGAGCATGTCTAGTTTGAATAAATCACGTGTATAATACAATAACTTGTCAGAAAAACAGAAATATGTGGAGAATCTATGTCTGATCAGTTGAGACCCCCTGGAAAAACAACCATCGCCCCGGATGTCCTGATTCAAATTGCCAAGCTATCAACATTGAGCGTGACAGGTGTGAGCAGGCTGGCCACCGTGGCGCCTGAGGTAAACCGCCTCTTCAGGCCTGGCGCCACAGAAGGGGTAAAAATTAGCGTCGAGAACAATCAGGTTTATGCAGATCTTTATGTGATCCTACGGCGAGATGTAAATGTTCGCGACGTCAGCCGATCGATCCAAAACCAGGTAGCCCGGGCGATTGTTGAAATGGTTGGGATGGAAATTGGCAAAGTCAACGTTCATGTCGAAGATATCGATTACACAGAACCGACAGCATAAAAACTTATGAAGTCTCGCACCAAGGCACGCAGTGTTGCCTTGCAAGTCCTTTACGAATGTGATATGACCGGCCACCCTCCTGTTGAAGTCGTGGAAGAGCGGCTTGCCGATGAGACCTTGACCGATAGCCTGGCAGAATTTAGCCGACAAATCGTTCTGGGCGTTTTTCCCATTACCGGTAAATTGGATGCGTTTATCGCTGAACATGCGCCCGAGTGGCCGATGGACCAGGTGGCAATCATTGACCGTAATATCCTAAGAATTGCATTATGGGAATTTGCGGTTGAAAATTGCACTCCCATTAAGGTTGCCATAAACGAAGCAATTGAATTAGCGAAATTGTTTGGATCCGATAGTACACCGCGCTTTGTCAATGGTGTACTGGGCAGTCTTGCAAATCGTCAACAGGAAATTTCACAGAAATTGCATGCCGCATTACGAGGAACCACCCAGGACTGAAAAAAAAACAGACAAAGGACATCCTCGAGCAGGGAAGACTCAATGGGAGGGGTGCGATGAAAAATGTTGGTAGCCGGTCATTTCATTTCGGAATAATTATTCTTGTAATCGTATCGTTTATTTTAAGTGCTTGTAATTCAACAGCCACAGTACCAGCACCAATCACATCAAATCCCTCACAAGTTGAACCACTGGCAGAGTTGACTTTTGAAGTCACCCCTCCGGCTGGCAGTTCATCTTCTGCTAAATTGAGTCTGGAAGTACTGGATGAAATTACCGGGTTGGCACTCAATCCCGCCAGGTATCCCATGACGGCAATCGGAGCAGGACGATTTTCAGTCAAGCTGGCTTTGGTGCCTGGCACCTTGGTAAAGTACAGGTATTTACGGGATGGAACACCTCCAGCCGTTGAATATGACAGCACGAATAAGCAAATCCGTTATCGGACGTATCGTGTCACCGGTACAGAACAAGTTCAAGATAGTATTGCAGCCTGGAATGATATACCATTTTCCGGCCAAACAGGACGAATTCGCGGACAGGCGATGGATGCCGTTACCCGCGAACCCATACCAAATTTGATGGTTATTGCGGCCGGGATCAGTTCAGTGACAGCCTCCGATGGCAGCTTCCTGCTTGAGGGCATCCCGGTTGGCACGCATATGATGGTGGCATCCAGTCTTGATGGCAAGTACACAACATTTCAGCAAGGAGCAACCATCGCTGCCGATGCAACCACGCCGGCAGTGATTGCGTTGACACCGGCTCAAATGGTTAACTTGACCTTCGTGGTCAAACCACCCGAGGGAAATCTTGCTGGCGTACCAATTCGAATGGTTGGCAACCTGCTATCTCTTGGCGACACCTTTGCGGACCTATCAGGCGGAATGAGCATCGTTTCCAACAGAGCGCCGTTATTGAGTTTGCGCGACGACGGCAGTTACACCCTCTCCCTATCACTGCCTGCCGGCTTTGATCTCCGCTATAAATACACGCTCGGCGATGGTTTTTGGAATGGCGAATTGACCTCAAACGGCGGGTTCCTCACTCGCCAGTTGATCGTTCCATCTGCCGATACCACCAGCGAAGAACAGATTGAAGCTTGGGGAACAAGTGCATCCGCACCCATCACCTTTACCGTGAATGTACCGGTAAATACGCCTGCGACCGATTCGGTGTCCATTCAGTTTAACCCATTTGGCTGGATGGAACCAATTCCCATGTGGCCGCTTGGAGATCATAAATATACTTATATTTTGTATAACCCGATGAGCATGCTTGGCGACGTCGGTTATCGATATTGCCGCAATGAAATGTGCGGCGTTGCGGACAACGAGGAAACAGCCGGACCGTCATCGCCCGGGAAGATCTTCAAGGCCAGTGCCCTGGCACAAACATTTGAGGATACCGTGTCAGCCTGGCATTGGTGGCAAACACAATCCAATCCAACCACCGTCCTGGCGCCTGAAATCATTAATCGTGGCTCATCCTTCTGGGTAGGTGCAGAATTCCAGCCCGGCTATCAACCGAACTGGCAGCCTCACTACGGCGCAAGTTTCCAAACAATAAAAGGGATCGGAGCAAATACGGTCGTCATTCCGATGACTTGGACCTTTACCAACAATTCAAAACCAGTTTTGAAAGCAATTCCAGGAATAGATCCTTTGTGGTCTGACCTGACTCAACAGGTGGCTCTGGCGCAGCAAAGCGGATTGAAGGTTATCATTGCGCCTTATGTCCGTTTTGAAAAATCCAGCCAGGATTGGTGGAAGTCAGCCGTTAAGGATAGCGGTTGGTGGGATAGCTTCTTTGACCAGTATGCCACCTTCCTGCGCAATGCGGCCGATTTCGCTACTGTAAATAACGCAACTGCGCTGATCCTGGGCGATTCCGCCATTGCGCCTGCATATTCTGGCGGTACATTGAACGATGGTTCTCCAGCAAACCTGCCTGACGATATCGCCGCCCGTTGGGAAGATTTGATCGCTCAAACGCGGACAAGGTTCACCGGTCAGTTTGTCTTGCAGTTGGTGTATTCAGGAAGTGAGAGCACACCTCCACTCCCACTGAATCTCTTTGATGCATTTTATGTGAATTGGTCTGTTCCATTAACCTCATCCGACTCACCCAGCGAATCGGACCTGGAAGCTGAGTTTGGCCGGCTGATGGACGAACAATTGGCGCCATTTCAGACTGAAAGCGGGAAACCGTTGATTCTTGCGTTAAGCTTTGCCTCTGCATCTGGCGCAGCAAAACAATGTGTTTCAATAAACGGAAACTGTCTGCCGAATATTGCGCTCTCACAACCATATCTCGAATTGCAGAGTATCCCGGTGAATTTGCAGGCCCAGGTGGATCTTTACAATGCAGCTCTTGGAGCCATTAATAATCGCGATTGGATTTCTGGTGTGATCGTGAAGGGTTTTTACCCGCCGGTAGCCTTGCAGGATGCGTCGATTTCGACAAATGGAAAACCTGCCATGGACGTTCTCTGGTATTGGTTTCCCAGATTGACGGGTGAAATTGGCCAATAATGAAAAAGGAGCATGAAGCGATGCAAATTTTAGGAATCCCGAGCGAGTATGGCTTGGACCAGATCCAATTGACCAATCTCAAGACAGCCCGCTGGAATTTCAACGTTCCTGCTTTGGTGGAACAGATCATTCTTCGTCAAGAAGGCGACCTATCGCCTGACGGCGCAGTCATGGTCAATACCGGCCAATACACAGGCCGTTCCCCCAACGATAAATTCATTGTCAAGAATGGAAATGCGGATGATGAATGCATCTGGTGGGGAAAGGTAAACCGTCCAATTTCACCGGAAGCTTTTCAAAGGGTTTTTCGCAAAGTCACAGCTTATCTGCAAAACCGGGATGTCTTTGTCCAGGATTTGCAGGTTGGAGCTCACCCGATTCACCATCTTGCAATTCGCGTCATCACTGAAAAAGCCTGGCACAGCTTGTTTTCCCGTGATTTATTAATTCGTCTTCCCGCTGACCGGCTGGCGGATTTTCATCCTGATTACACCGTAATCCAGGTTCCGGATTTTGTAGCCAACCCGGCGGAGGATGGCACAAATTCAGGGGCTTTTATCCTGGTTGATTTCAGCCAAAAACTGGTGTTGATTGGCGGTACAGGTTACGCAGGCGAGATTAAGAAATCCGTTTTCACCCTGATGAATTACCTGATGCCCCGCCTCGGAATTCTCTCCATGCATTGCTCGGCAAATGTTGGCGATTGTGGAGATGTCGCCTTGTTTTTTGGTCTTTCTGGGACTGGAAAAACAACCCTATCTTCCGACCCAGACCGCCGACTCATTGGTGACGACGAACACGGTTGGGCGGATGATGGCGTTTTTAATTTTGAGGGCGGTTGTTATGCCAAAACCATACGTTTACGCGCTGAGCTGGAACCGCTAATCTGGCAGGCAACCCACCGCTTCGGTGCTGTACTGGAAAATGTACTTTTTAACCCATTCGACCGGTCGATCGATTTCGACAGCGACCGCCGGACGGAGAATACCCGCGGTGCCTACCCAATTGACTACATCCAGAATTATGTGCCGGAAGGTTTCGCGGGACATCCCGAAAACATTTTTTTTCTGACCGCAGATGCTTTTGGCGTGCTTCCACCGATAGCAAAATTGACGCCTGATCAGGCCATGTATTATTTCCTGTCCGGCTATACCTCCAAACTCGCCGGTACTGAAAAAGGCCTTGGCAAAGAACCGCAGGCTACCTTTTCCACCTGTTTTGGTGCGCCTTTCCTGCCTTTGGAACCAAAAGTTTATGCTCGACTTCTGGGTCAAAAGATTCAGAAACACAACGTACAGGTATGGCTTGTGAACACCGGGTGGACCGGAGGCGGTTTTGGCACCGGCAACCGGATTCGCCTGCCTTATACTCGGGCCATGGTCCGCGCTGCACTTACCGGACAACTTGATAAAGTCGACTTCCAAACGGACGAGTTTTTTGGACTTTCCGTTCCAAAAACCTGTGCAGGGGTCCCACCCGAGATTCTACTTCCCATCAATACATGGAAGGATAAAGAATCCTATCGCGTTCAGGCGAATTCTCTGATAGAGCACTTCAGGCAGAATTATGAACAATTTCAATTTGATTTGAATTCTACCGTTCAAACCACAGAGCCCATTACGCGCTAAATACTTTATTGATGGATACTAAGGCAACAATCAAGCAGAGGATGATCCTCTGCTTGATTGCATTATCGAATTTTGCGTTTATGCTAAATAAATTAGGATTATGGCGCCGACCAGCAGAAACGGACCGTATGGAATTGCGGTGAATGGATGATATTTCCGCCTGACAGCCATCCAAAGCAAATAAGCGGCGCTGACCAAACCTGCCAGGAAGATGGCAAAAATAATATCAAAACCGATTTTCGGCCAGCCAAGCATTAAACCCAGGACAGCCGAAAGGGTTACATCGCCAAAACCGAGTGCTTCTTCGGTTACTTCTTCGTGTCTGCTTTTTGAAACCCCTCTGCGAAACAATTCTCCCAGCAGGTAGAGCGTCACCATAATCCCAGCACCTGCCGCGCCACCGATCAACATAGAACGCCATCCGTTCCATATGAGTCCGATCGGCAGGACGAGAATTGCCCCAACCAGGCTGACAATATGCAAAATCAAACGATGTTCAATATCGATGATCGCGACCAGCGCAAAATAAAACATATAAGGCAGGATCACCCAAAAACCGAACCGGTCAGGTGGAAAAAACCATAAGAGAACCAATCCGAGAACGGCGGCAATTTGTACGATCCATGCGCGGAATGAACGGTTTTGGCCGCAAAAACGGCAGGACCTCATCGTCACATAATCGACAAATGAACGCGGCTTATGACAGTCGTGACAATTGATCTGCCATTTACGCGGAGAACTGGGCAGTAGATCGGCCAGGAAATTGAGCAGAATACCAGCAAACCAGCCGATAAGAATAACCAGCAATGGCATTAAGATGTTCATCAGTCCCCAGCACCTGCGGATTGCATCGATTTTTCAGCCCGTGCCCGATCGGCCATCTGGCCTCGCAGCGTATCAATATCCTTTGGCAGCAAATAAATCACACCCAGGAAGAAGACAAAACACAGTACCCATGCCGCCACGCAAATATAAAGGATTGAATTTTCGAGCGAAGACTGCATCGCAATAACGCCGGCTAATGTAGGTGCGACGGCGGATCCGCCCTGTTCGATAAAATACTGGATGGAATTGGCGGTTGAGCGGACCTCTGGCAGGGTAATATCATATACGGTGGAAAGTACATTGGGCGATGCAAAGGGCATAAGCAATGCCGTAAAGCCCATCAGGACGGTAAAAAGGACTCGATTTGAATAGGGCACATGGATGGCGAGAAACAGCATTCCGGCTCCAAGGATTACCCCTGTTGCAGAGACGATCACGCGGCCGCGTTTCGTTTTTCCGAAAAGCCAATCTCCCAATGCTCCACCAAGGGGATAACCTGCCGACATCATGAGAATCGCGATCACCATGGTAATCAATACTTCATTTGAGGAAAAGCCTCGTTCTGTTTCAAGATACCGAAAAAACCAAAAAGTAATTACTTGCCAGGGGAAGACGCCTACAAATCCCTGAAGGAAAAGCAGCAGCAGGCTGCGCTTCTTGAACAAATCACGGGCAATTTTCCAATCAAATTGGTATTTGCCGGTCTGTTCGATATTTTCCATTTCCGGTTCGGATGTACCCCGTTCTGGCTCCTTGACGCCAAAGAAGATGACGAAGGCCATCAATACACCCAGAGATCCGGTAATATAGAAGATCGACCGCCAGCCAATTACGCCGCCTAACACCAGGGCCATGACCATGCCAATCAAATAACCCATTGGCATGGCTATTTGTAAAAGACCGTAGACTTTTCCGCGGGCTTTCGGAGGAAAATAATCTGCAATTAGTGAATACAACCCAGGGTAGCTTGAATCATCGATGCCAGTGCTGGAGCGCGTCACCAAGAATGTCGAATAAGTCGGTGCGATAGCACTGAGCCAGGTGGATGCACCCCAGATGAAAGCAGCCGCTGAAAGGAGTTTGGCCCGTGAAAAACGATCGCACAGATACCCCCACAATGGGTAGAAAATTGCTTCAACAATAATTGCGCCAGTGGAAAGCAATCCCATCTGGGTTTCATTGATGTGAAATTCCTTCATAATGGGAGTCGTCAACGGCCCAATTAATAGTTTATCTGCTTGATGCAAGAGCATAAAGAAAAAGAAAATTCCAACGACAAACCAGCGGTATTTGCTAACCCTCTTCATAGGATCTCCATTGTGTGCTATCTGGGATAAACACCAGTATATTCAAAACCGGAATCTTGTAAACTGCACAGGTATGGTGAATATATTGTCGGGCTTGCTTTGCAGGATTATTTGGGGTAAAAATGTTCTATGTTTCGACAGCCGCTAAATATGGACTCTCCACAAGGAAATCTTGACTCGCTTCTTCTACGTTGGCATAAGGACCATGAAATAAGCGACAATATCGTCCATTGGACTGTTACTCCTGCGAGGAAGGCAGTTCTTTATCCTTTGCCCGCTGAATTGACTCCTGTTCTTGGCAAAACCTTGGAAGAGCTCGGTTATAAAGGGATTTACCAACACCAAAAATTAGCATACCAAACAATTAAAATGGGTTTGAACGCAGTGGTTTCCACGAGCACTGCCAGTGGAAAAACATTGTGTTACAACTTGCCGGTTTTTGACGGGTTAATTCGCGATTCTAATGCCCGCGCTATCTATATTTTTCCAACCAAAGCATTAGCCCATGACCAACAAGAAACATTAACCCAACTTGACGAACAGCTTGGTGGGGTCGTGCCTGCCGGAACTTACGACGGGGATACGCCGACGGCTCACCGTGCATTTATCCGTTCAAATGCTCGCTTACTGCTAACAAATCCAGATATGCTTCATACCGGCATCCTGCCACAGCATACCCTTTGGGCGGAATTCCTTCGTAACCTGCGCTTCATCGTTATTGATGAGTTGCATGTCTACCGGGGCGTATTTGGCTCGCATGTTGCCAATGTCATTCGGCGGTTAAAACGGATTGCGGCTCACTATGGTGCATACCCGCAGTTCATTCTGACATCCGCAACGATTTCCAATCCGTTGGCACTGGCAGAACGGTTGACCGAAGAACAATGCAAATTGGTGGATGAGGATTCTTCGCCAAACGGGGAGAAGAATTTTATCCTGTATAATCCGCCCATTATCGATGCCGATCTTGGCATTCGGCGGTCAGCCTCCTCCGAAGGTGTCCAATTGGCCGGGGATTTATTGGCATATCGCGTACAAACAATCCTTTTTGCCCGGGCCAGACGGTCTGTTGAGATGATTTTGCGTGCTTTGCACAGCCGTTATCCAGAAGAACAAAAGCAAATTCATGGCTACCGGAGCGGATATCTGGCCAACGAAAGAAGATCGATTGAACGAGGTTTGCGATCAGGGAATGTGCATGCCGTGGTCGCGACCAGCGCCCTCGAACTTGGCATTGATATTGGCGGCATGGATGCATCAATCGTGGTGGGCTATCCTGGAACAATCGCATCCTTGCGGCAGCAAATTGGCCGTGCAGGACGCCGCAGCGGAACATCGGTGGGCATTCTAGTGGCATCGGCTGCCCCCATTGATCAGTATCTGATTCAACACCCCGAATTTGTGACCGACCGGTCGCCTGAAAATGCTTTGATCAATCCAGATAACCCACTCATCCTATTGCAGCATATCCGCTGTGCTGCATTCGAATTACCATTTCGACCTGGCGAGAAATTTGGCACGATTACCTGGGAGACCCTTAAGGAGTTTTTGGATTTATTGGAACAGACTGGGCTTTTACATTCCACAGAGAATCGGTATTACTGGATTGCGGATCAATACCCCGCCCAAGAAATTTCCTTGCGAAATGCAACTGCTCAGAATGTGGTGCTACGACTTGAGGACGAAGGAAATTCACGGATTATTGGCACGGTGGATCAGATTAGTTCAACCTGGCTGGTTCACCCGGGAGCGATTTATCTACACGAAGGACAATCCTACTTGGTGAAGGACCTTGATCTGGAACAATTTGAAGCAAAGCTGGTTGAAAGCAATGAGGAGTATTTCACAGAAGCGAAACATCAGACAGAAGTTGAGAAAATCTCTGTTATTGAGACCTCCCCCACACTGAGAGGCGAAAAAACCTGGGGTGAAATTCAAGTGACCACTCAGATCGTTGGATTCCGCAAAATTAATTGGATAACCCGGGAAACCCTGGGACAGGAATTGCTTGACCTTCCGCCCAACCATCTCAGAACAACTGGTTACTGGTTCACACTTGTGGATGAAGCGATTGACTATTTGCGCCAGAACCAATTGTGGACAAATGATGCCAATAATTACGGATCAAACTGGAACAATGTGCGTCAGCTTGTGCGGGAGCGCGATCAATTCACCTGTCAGATGTGCGGGGCGCCTGAAACCGATCGGCCCCACCATGTCCACCATAAGGTGCCTTTACGATCGTTCGTCTCGCTTGAACAGGCAAATAATCTGGAGAACCTGGTTACATTATGCCCAAGTTGCCACCGCAGAGCTGAACTGGTCGTGAAAATTTGCAGCGGCCTTTCAGGGGTCCGTTATGTACTCAGCCAGTTAGCACCGTTATTTGTGATGTGTGATACAGAAGATTTAGGCGCAATCTCAGATATCCAATCTCCCCTGACGGATGGCCGTCCGGTGGTTCTCCTTTACGATCAGGTACCAGCTGGAATCGGTTTGAGCGAGGCACTCTACCATATGCATGACAGTTTGCTCAAAGAAGCTTTGGAGTTGGTAAACCGCTGTCCATGCCAGGATGGCTGCCCTTCTTGTGTTGGACCCGGGGGAGAAAATGGCGCTGGCGGTAAACAAGAAGCTCTGGCACTTCTACAAGTCCTGACATCTGACGGCCAATTGGTGGTGACTTGATGGAATCGTTGAGCGACCGTTTGAAGGCGCTTGGTGTGCAGCTTGGGACGCAGAATCTACGACCCCACTCAGCCCAAGACCGCTTTCCAATTGAAGACGTTATTGCCGGGGAGGAAATCGAAACACCTCTTGGCGTTGTTTTTCAGATAACGCAGCAATTTGATATTCACTATCAGCACGGTCAGGTTCATTTCGATGCACCGCTCAATTTGCAATTAGTGCGCGAATGGGGAAAAACGGACATCGAAAAATCAAACCAGATCGATCAATTGATCTTTTTGGATACTGAGACCACCGGTTTGGCTGGAGGAGCAGGAACCTTTGCCTTCCTGGTGGGTCTCGGAATCTGGAATCCGGATGGATTCCGTTTGGTGCAATTATTCATGCGTAATCCGGGGGAAGAACCCGCCATGCTGGCTGTGCTAAACCGGATAGTCGCGCCGTTCAAAACGGTTGTGACGTTTAATGGAAAGACGTTTGACATTCCCCTGCTTAACTCAAGACATCTCATTAACAGCATCACTACTCCATTTTCAAATATGGCGCACCTTGATCTATTACCGCTGGCCCGCAGGCTCTGGCGCAATCGCTTACCATCCAGGGCCTTGGGCGATCTGGAGAGGGATATCCTGGGAGTTGTCAGGAGCGGGGAAGAAATTCCAGGTTGGATGGTTCCGCAAATCTATGTGGATTACCTTCGCAGCGGGGACGCGCGGCCAATGAAGGGCGTGCTTTACCACAATGCCATGGATATTCTCTCGCTGGCAGCTCTCTTGCATTATGACGCCCATTTGCTGGAAAACCCTTTGAAAATTGAACCTACCGAAGGTTTGGATTTGGTTGCAATTGCCCAGATTTATGAGGAAATGGGTGATCTTGGAAAATCGATTGAACTATATGAAGCCGGATTAAATGCTGGCTTGCCACAGCCAATTTTCATTCAAACCCTGCACCGTTACGCATCGATATACCGGAAACGTAACGCGTGGCCTGAAACAATCGCTCTATGGCAGCGCGCGGCAGAACAGCAGGATATCCCTGCAGCAATTGAATTGGCTAAATATTATGAGCATCACGAGCGTCTACCAATGGACGCGTTGCGTTGGACTGATAATGCACTGGGTTGGTTGCTGTTGTTACCCCTGCGCCCCTCTGAAAAGCTTTATTGGAAATCCGAATTGGAACACCGGCGCGACCGGTTAATGAGAAAGATCCGGACCGGGGCTTTAGAAGATGGCGGTTGAAGATGCTCAGCGTTGGAATAAGCGTTACCGGACCGCATACTATCAACAGGGGTCCGAGCCTAGAGTCATCCTTGAACGCGCTCTTCCATATCTGAACCAAAATGGTTTGGTTCTTGACCTGGCAATGGGGTTGGGCGCCAACGCCCGTTGGATGGTTGAGCGCGGCTACCAGGTTCTTGGAGTAGATATTTCAAACGCAGCGGTTTTTCAAGCCAAAAAGGATTGTCCGCAATTGATGGCGGTTGTTGCCGATTTAAATGAGTATTTCTTTCCAGCCAAGGCTTTTTCAACAATCTTGAATTTCTATTTTCTGGACCGTGAAATTATCCGGGATTTTTCTCGGATTCTGCAACCGAACGGAATTGCAATTGTCGAAACCTTGACCGTCGATATGTTGGAAATTAAACCGGATATGCCCGAAGAATTTCTTCTTCAAAATGGTGAACTGTTTCAATTATTTACAGGTTGGAATATCCTCGAATATCAGGAGGGCTGGCGTACCTCAGCCCGGGGCGGGAAAAAATCTGTGGCCAGTTTGATTGCGAGGTTGCCTGGTTAGCCGTGCCTTTTACGGTGATACAATGAGTATTGTGGGATTAAAAGCAATCCCGCTTGTTTGACCCTTGAGGAGATGAAACGATGAAACCTGAATATGTACTGGCCTATTCTGCAACAGGGCATATCCTGGCCGAATCGATTGTGGCATTGTTGAAGTCATTTGGTATCAGCGCATTTACAAGCCAGGAAAGCGCAGGGATCGCTTATGGATTAACAATCGGTCCACTTGGCGAAGCAAAGATTTATGTTCTAGAGAATCAAATTCAGGATGCTCAAAAAATCCTTGAACAGATGGACCGTGGCGAGTTGCAAATGCCTTCGACTGAAAATGATCTCACCGACCTAAATGATGGCATCAATGAGACAGATGAGTCCATCGATGATGATTCTGGAGAAGGATAATTATATTTCTTCAAGGAAAGTATCCAAATTGCTTTGAAATGCAATTTGAAGCGCCTGAGTGATTTTTCCTACTTGGCCGTTCCCCACAACGCGGTCATCAATTCGGATGACAGGCAATATCGCCCGGCTAGCGCTGGTAATAAATGCTTCTGAATAATGACTAAGATCTCCGACCTTCATCGGTTGAAGATTTACCGATATTCCTATCGATTCGGCGATATCTACCACTGTTTTCCGCGTAATACCCTGTAAAATTCCTTTGCCAGCAGTATAAATGACATCATTCCTGACCGCAAAAAAATTAGAACTCAATCCTTCAAGAATTGATCCGTCCTCTGAAACCATCAATGTCTCATTGATTAGAAGTTGGCTGCTCGCTTTTCGAATTTCGCTCGCCTCCGCAATAAAGCTGGTTACCTTGGCTTCGGGATTCTCTCGATGCATTGTTCGGGTTATGACCGCGACCCCAGAATGATAATCCTCTCGAGAAGGGGTATGTAATCCTTCGAGAATGAGATAAACCTCCCCAATCTCTTTTGTTAAATCGATTGAGACGCGTACGCGCGCTTCGATTTCCGGAAATTGGATCAGCGCTTTTCGTAAATCAATTCGAATGCGATCTCTGTCAAGCTGAATGCCTTTTCCGGTCAGGCTTGCCGAATTCTCAAGTCTCTCGAAATGGTCACGCAGATGTAAGACAAAGAATTTTTGATATGTGCGAAAGGTTGTATAAACGCCTGCCGGAATATGCCTGGAAGCCTCATCCAACGAATGAATTTCCTCATCTTCGAGTACGGTATATGATTTTTGACTGATAATGACGGGAATTCGAATGATTTTCAAAGTTGACATGAATTTGCTTTGAGGCTACTCCTTTTGATTATTCTTCAGTCGATGATAATCCTCAGGTGAATCCATGTCCTGTAAAACTGAAGAGGTGTTTACAACAACATAATCGATTTCAGACGAATGAAGGTTTAAGAAACTCTTCAGGTTCTTATCATCCGGCGTTGCTAAAATTTCTGGAAAAAGATCCTGGTGGATTACGATTGGATGGCCCCGGTGCATTTGAAAGCTGGGAATAATGACCCGTGATTTCTTTTCGTTGAACCGGGAGATTAAATCATCAATTAATTCGGTTTCAATTTGTGGTTGATCTCCTAAAAAAATAATGGCTGCTCCGCAGCGTTGTACGAGCGATTCCACACCTAATTTTATCGAGTGAAACATTTCGAGTTGTGCATAAGAAGGGTTATGGATTTCTTCGATCCTTTTGAAGTATTTTGACAACAGTAAATGTATATCGTCATGAAATGCTCCGGTCACGACGACAATTGGATTGAGGCCGGCGGATTCAGCCAGATCAATTACGGAGTCCAAAACGGTTTTGTCTTTCCAAGGAAGGAGCATTTTGGATGATCCCATTCGCGTTGACCGTCCAGCGGCCAGAATGACTGCAGCAATATCATTCATTATTCAAACTCAAGCAATCGTCCATAATCTTCAGGTGTATCAACATCCAGCAGAATACTTTCATCATTCCATGGAATGTATTCAACCGGGTATTTTGCAATTAACCCGCGGCCTCCTGTATCCCCTTCCAGTGCCAACAGGTCCGGAAAGGTGCACCGGTCAAAAAGCACCGGGTTAGCACGGCGTCCTCCAACGAAGGGGGCTATGATTGGTGCATGTGTAGCGGCATGTCTATCAACCAAATCCTGGATAAGCTGGGCTGGAATTTGCGGCTGATCACCTAATAAGAAAACCGCCCCGCCGGTGTTTGGTGGAAGCGATTGTAGCCCTAACCGTATGGACGTGCTTTGGCCAAGTTGCCAGTTTTGATTATTTAATGAAATGAAATTATTTTTATTAACATTGGAAATATATTGGCTATACGCATTATTTGATTGAATTAAATATACGCATCTTAGCTCGGCCATGTCTGCGACTGAAACGACGTTTTCCAGAAAAGTCTTCCCACGCCATAACAATTCTTGCTTTGGCTTGCCAAACCGGGTCGAGCCGCCGGCCGCCAGAATGATGCCGGCAATTGGCTCTTTGGAGGCTATGATTTCATCCTTCGGCTCATTATTCAACCTGCCGTATATTGCCACATCATATCCATCCAATAATTTGGATGTCAGTTGGTTCGCGGCAGCGGTCAAGGATTCGTCATCAGCCTGATTCAGAAAAACAATTTTTCGTGCATTCTCCTGGATCGATTTCAACCCGCCGGATGGATCTAATAGAACTTTCAGAAGAGCATCCTCCCCTACTGGATCCCCTAATGGCAAACCGCTAAGCTGCGAGAATATTTGATATCTATGGATATGCGCATTACCCAACGGCTTATTCAAGCCTGTAAGCCCGGCAACAACCACCACATTCTCGACCCAGGGCGGAATTACAGGCTCATTTTGCCCAGGCGCTTTGAGGGGCAAACGACGGGCACCGTCAGCCTCAATTAATAGGCTCCAGCCTTTCGCTTTTACAAAATGTTGCAGGTCATCTATCTCCCGAGGACTTAACCCAGCGGCGCGGTCATCGTTGACACTTTTTCCAGTAAAGACTATGACCTTGTTTCCAGACGCTACCTCACCCTCCAATAGCGTTGGGTCAGTGATCCAGCAATCGGCTTGCGGTATTTGCCAGGTGCCTATGTGGGTTGTTGTCGTGATGATTACAGGTGTAGGAAGTTCCCGGGCTAACCGAAATATGGCAGTCGTCTTTCCCCCAGCCCCCACAAAGGCAACATTTGTTGGTTCAACTACTCGCAACGCTGTTCGAAGGTTCATTCAGTCATCTAGAAATTTCGTCTGCCTGCCAAATAAGGATTGCCTCCAAAACTGCGCCTCCGATTGCAAGCGATTTTTCAGAGATTAGACGGCATAATCGAGCATCACCCCGCGGATCGACATCCCCTATTTTCATATTCCTTTGTACAACGAGTCCGTCCCATACCAAACCACGGACAACGCCATTAAAAGGGGCTAGCAGCTGCCACTGACCCACGCATGCAATTAAATCTCCTTTTTCGACAAAACTTCCAATTGGAATTGTTTCTTTAAATACGCCATCTACTGGCGTGCGAAGAACACGTTCAGAACTAAAGTTGGCTATGGACTCGGGAATTCCCGAATCTGGTTCGGCTTCTCCCTGCCAATAGACTCTTCCCAGGAATGGTCCCCTTTTCGTTTCAACGACTGCATGACAGTCCTTACCGGCCATAAATCCCGGGCCGAGTCCAATTGAGAGTGGCGCCGCTGGATGGGAAATACCGGCTGTTTTTTTCAACATGCGCGCATCCACCAGCACCTGGGGTTTAAACCATTCGCGCGATTCAGCACCTTCATCAACAATGACCGGCACCACCCGCCTCGTAAGGGCTGCCTGTGCATCCCCGGGCGTCGATACCAGCACTGAGTGGATACCTTCTATATCCATTTCACCTAAATAAACTGCATTTGCAAAGGAGACCAACCTGCGCACAGCCAGAGGCTGGCTAATTTCAGTGATGAGGACATCCCAGCCAGCGCGCCATAAACGCAAAACAACGCCACTGGCTAGGTCCCCTCCGCCGCGAACCAGAATCCTCAACCTATTTGGGCTTTCATTTTTTCCACTCAAGGCAACCGCTCAATCGATGGATTTTTCCAATCCACTGAGTACTCTTTCAGGAATAAGGGGAAACTGATCAAACCAATGACCCGTCGCATCATGAACAGCATCAATTACAGCTGGTACCAGAGGCAAATAAGGCATTTCCCCCATTCCTCGAGCGCCAAACGGGCCGATTGGATCCGGGTATTCCAGAATAATCGATTGGACCTTGTCAGGAATATCCAGAACAGTCGGGATCAAATACGTTGATAGCGTTTTTGTCAACGTTAATCCGTCCTGTTGAATAAAATTCTCCAATAATGCATATCCTGCTGCCTGAACAACTGCACCTTCTATTTGTCCTTGAACCTGTTGCGGATTCACCGCCTTGCCCACATCATCAGCGCAAACGATGTTGGTGATTTTTACCTGGCCGGTCTCAATATCCACTTCCACTTCAACCGCTTCAGCCACATAGCCATAAGAAAAATTCGGCTCGCATTTGCCTGTTTCAGGATCGAACGCAGAGGTTTTTGGCGGACGATACTGATAGGTAGCGACTGCCGGTCGTTCTTCATTATTCCATTTCTCCTGGGCCAGTTTTGCCGCGCCTCGAATTGAATTTCCGGCCATGAATGTCATGCGGGAGGCAGATACACTTCCCGAATTTGGTGTTCGGGCTGTATCAGATGCAACCAACTGTATCTTTTCAAACGGAATATTCAAAGCTTCAGCAGCCATCTGCATAAAGGCGGTATGCGACCCTTGTCCGACTTCCGCGCCGGCATGGTACAGAATTGCTGTTTCAATCTGCTCCTTGCCGCGAAGCTCGACCGTCGCCCAGCAATTTTCTGGTGCGCCGAATGAAAAACCGACATTCTTGAACGAACAGGAGAAACCTAAACCACGTCGAATGGTTGATTCAGGTTGATTTTTATTTTCTGGTTTCCTCCAACCAGATTCGCCATTTTTCCAACCTGCTTTCATCGCACAGGTTGCCACTACCCTATCAATCGAAACACCCGCCGGCAACGGTGTACCAACTGAGAGCAACGACCCTTGCAGCAGTAAATTTCTCATGCGAATTTCGACCGGATCCATGCCAAGGGCTTCGGCCAGTTTATTCATCTGTGTTTCTGCAGCAAACGAACCTTGCGGTCCCCCAAAACCGCGAAAAGCGCCGTTTGGAATATTGTTTGTGTAAACAGCGTAGGAATCTACATTGACATTGGGAATTTCATATGGTCCGGTGCACATTAAGGTAGCATTTCCCAGAACTTTTGGCGATGTATAAATATATGCGCCGCCGTCAGCAATGATTTCGACATCTGCAGCGGTGACTTTCCCGTCCCGTGTTGCTCCCCAACGCGTCTTGATAAAGTAAGGATGGCGTTTGTGGTGCCCAATCATTGATTCTTCCCGGCTCCAAATAATTTTAATAGGCCGTCGAATCCCTTGTTCAGAGAGTCTCAAAGTGGCCAGACCAAGGATAATCTGCACCGACATATCTTCCCGTCCGCCGAATGCACCACCGATCGCAGGATAAATTACACGGATTTTTTCCAACGGCAAATTCAACGCGTGTGCAATTTGCTCCTGATCTTCATGAGCCCATTGGCCGCCAACCACAACAGTGATTCGTTCCTCTTCATCCAGATAACTCACGCCTGCTTCGGGTTGTAAAAAGGCATGTTCCTGTGCCGGGGTCTGATAATAACCCTCGACAATGACATCAGCTTTCTCAAAACCGGAAACAAGATTTCCTTTTCGTATGCGATAATGGCAGAATATATTTGAGTCACGGTCCGGGAACAATAACGGAGAATCTTCCTTCATCGCTTTCCGCGGATCCGTAACAACCGGTAGATCCTCATAATCGACAGAAATCAATTGAATCGCCTTGGCAGCAATCGCCTCCGTCTCAGCGACAACCAACGCCACCTGGTCACCGATGAAGCGCACTCGGTCTGCAAATGGCTTCAATGATCCTGGACCGCATAAAACAGGTTGATCCGGAGTACCCAGTCCATATTCATTATTGGGGACGTCTTTTGCAGTAAAGACAGCCAAAACGCCAGGGTATTTTTCTGCCTGAGCTGTGTCAATTTTCCGGATAATTGCATGCGGCCGGTTGGCAAATAAGACTTTCATATATGCCATATTTGGCATTTGAATATCGCCAGGATAAAAGGCCTCCCCTTTTACCTTGGAAATTGAATCTATTCGGTGGACGGATTGTCCAACGGTAACTGTCATTCCTCCTCCTCCATTACATCGTCGACCGATAATCCTTAGCGGCTCTTTTTGGGACCATTATAAGTAACCGGTGGGACATCCAGAGGACCATAGCGGGATGGACCAAATGCCCGGTACAAAACAAAAGTGATCAATTGAAAAAGAACCGACATGATCAACATAATTACAACACCGACAATGATCTGAACGTAAAGCAAGGGTCCGCCGAAACCATGATTGATCACCTCGGGCGGGATGGCAACCCAACCATTTTTTGAATTGGCATCAACAAGAACAATTGAGCCAAAGATTGCAATGGTCGGAATTAGGATCATGAATGCAAACCCCACCCCCCGCCAGACCGGATGAAGTTGTTGATCTCGGTTGCTCAGCGATTCCTGGGTCATTCGACTCGAATATTTTCCCATAGGATTCCCTCTTTTTACTTTTCGGCAGCTTTTTCAATGGCTTCAACAATCTTATAATACCCTGTGCAACGGCAAAGATTACCAGTAATTGCCTGACGAATTTCATCCGTCGTTGGTTGTTTTCTTTCCTCTAACAGTTTTACCGCCGACATAACAAAACCGGGTGTGCAATAGCCGCACTGCACCGCGCCAGCATCAATAAACGCCTGCTGAACTGGATGAAGGCCTCCGTTTTGACCAATACCCTCAATCGTTATGATATTTGCTCCGTTGGCGCGGGGCGCAGGGACCATGCATGCCATCACCGCCACCCCATCCAGGTAGACTGTGCATGCTCCACACTCACCCTCGGCGCAGCCCTCTTTTGTCCCGATCAAGTTCGCCTCTTCCCGCAGCAGCCGGAGCAATGTCTTTTCCTGACCCGTAACAAACGTGAAATCCTTGCCATTTATTCGAGTGTGAATTGGAGATTTATCGGCTATTCGAGTGGTCACCGGCAGCCTGCCTTGGGGGAATTCGTCCTGACCCCAGAGCAAAATTGGAAATTCCGGAATTCCTTCAGTTTCAGTTCCATCAGCAATCATTTGCAACGCCCTGCGGGTCGTCACCCGCACCATATTTCGGCGATAGCTATTTGAACTGCGAACGTCTGAGATCGGTTGCGCAGCTTGCATGGCCAAATCTGCTGCCTGTTGAATAATAGCCGCGTCCAACACTTTTCCGGTTAGGAATTTTTCAGCATCGACCGCATGTATGATCGTCGGCGCAACGGCGCCCAAAGTAATAGACGCTTTCTCGATTGATTTACCTTGAAAGGTCAAGATCACTGCAATATTCAACAATGAAATTGCCTGAGCGCGGCGAAGCGAGAATTTAATAAATGTCCCTTTTTGATTTTTTGTCATGGCTGGAAAGCTGATGTCAACCAGCATTTCATTTGGTTTCATTACGGTTTTGCGCACGCCGGAATAAAAATCGGATAATTGCACTTCACGCAATCCGGAACTTGACGCCAGGGTAACCTTTGCACCCAAAGCAATCAGTGGTGAAATCGTATCATTTGCGGGAGAAGCGGTGATTAAATTCCCTGCAATGGTGCCGCGATTTCTAATTTGTGGAGAGCCAACTTCCCAGGCGGCTCGAACCAATGGGAAGGCATATTCACGCAATAATTTTGAAGCCACACAGTGATTGTGGGTTACATTTGGTCCGAGATGAATCCATCCATCCGCATCAAAAGTGATTTGGTCCAATCCGGGTATCCGCGAAATATCAATAATCGTTTCAATTCCTTTGCGAACTCCCCGTTCCATTTCTAATAGTAAATCCGTAGCGCCAGCAACAATTCTGGCTTTTTCCATATTCTCGTTTAGGGCATCTACCACTTCGCTTACGGAAGCAGCATTAATATATTGGCTCCACATTCCGCTGTTACTCCTTCATACTTTTCCCGCTGGCCTTACGGCGCAGCATTAGAATTTCAGCCATGATACTTACCGCAATTTCTTCTGGGGTCTCGGCTTGAAGCTCGAGTCCGATCGGCGAGTGAATTTTTGATATGACGTCCTCGGAAACTCCAGCTTCGATCAATCCTTTACGCGTGACAGCCCACCGCCGCTTGGATCCGATGATGCCCAAATAGGCTGTCGAACACTTCTTAAGCAATTCAGGCAAGCCTGCAATATCCACATTGGCACCACGGGTGGTCAAGACTATATTGGTATAAGCATTGATTTCCACATGATCAGGCAACTCGCCCATCGGGATCTGTAACAGTAAATCAGCGTTTGGAATTGTCTCCTCAGAAACAAATTCCGGGCGATCATCACAGACTGCCACCCAATAACCAAGCCATTTTGCAAGATGAGCGACAGCCTTTCCAACATGACCGCCGCCTATTACGATCAAGGTCGCTTTTGGCAGGATTGGCTCGATGTATATTTCCATACTTCCACCACATACCCCTGGATCGCCACGGCTGGGATCAACCATTGAGTAAACGTTTTTTCGCGCTTTGCCATCTTCAAGTGCCAAAAGGGCCTCATGGATGGTCCGGTTTTCAATTTCGCCGCCGCCAACCGTGCCCACAAAAGAACCATCCGGGAAAACAACCATTTTACTGCCTTCATGACGCGGGGTTGAACCGCTGCTATCTACGATGACACATAATGCACCAGCTCGGTTTTTTTGTTCAAGTTCAGCCAGGACGTTCCAAATTGAAGCGCTCATCGTTCCAATAACCCCAGAACTACCGGCAGTAGCTGCTTCTTGCGACTCACAACTCCTTCAGCCAGGCGTGTCCCATCCGTTTGCGGCGGATAAGGCAAATCCTCAAGTGCAGGTGGCTGTTTGGCAAAAATTAGGCGGCTGGTTCCCCGAACCACATCCGTCACCATCAACATGGCAAAATCCAGGCCTTTTTGTTCGCGAAGTTCCTCTAATGCGATCGTAAGCGAATCGAGGTGCTCATTTACCTCGTACAAATCGCTTACCTCAGCCTGGGCAACGGCAAATTGAAAGCCGCCGCTGTGATAGATTTTCATATCGCTTGAGACGATATCACGGGGTGCACGCGCTCCTAACCCTGCACCGGCAGCCAGAATTTTTTCGCCATAGGAACGGATTGTTTCATTGGCAAGTGCCCCGCCGCCAACAAAAGCCCAACGGGATAACCGCTCAGCTGCCCTTTGATCGCGTTCTGTCGTGGTGGGCGAAGTAAGGATGAGAGTATCCGAAAGCAAACCAGCCAACATCAATCCTGCCAGGGATGGAGGTGCTGACAAGCCGGCCTCCTCAATTCTCTCAGAAATTAGTGTGCTTGTGCTTCCCACTATATCGACGGTAAAGCGAATTGGCGTCCTTGTCGATGGATTTCCCAGGCGATGGTGATCGAGTATCTCAATTAATTCAGCCTCGTCCAGCGACCCAACCGCCTGAGAAAGTTCATTATGATCGACCAGAACCACCTTCAATCTTGGTGGATTCAGCAGATCGCGCTGCCGGCAAATGCCTACATAGAGGCCGCTTTCATCAGTGACGATAAACTCATCGCCCTCTTCCCGAAGTATCCGGTTAATAACATCGCGGATGCGGGTATTCGCCTGAAATTTAGCGACAGAAGTATCCGCTGCACGGTGGCTGGGATAGTCAAGGATTTCACTGATGCGCGCTTCCTGCAGCTTTAGATGAGTCCCAACCTGTTGAAAAAGAAACTCAAACAGACTTCGCCCATTTACCAATCCATAAGGTGTGCCGTCCGCGTTTACCAATGGCGCTATTCCACCAGTTCTGGATGCAACAGACCATGCCTCTCGCAACGGTTTGTCTGGCAGCGTTGTATCAAGCCGCCGCATGACCGATTCGAAGCGCGGCGAGACATCATTAAGCAGGGTTGGCGCATCCATTCCCAGTTTTTTCAAAACCCATGAAGTCTGGGCGTTGACAGCACCCGCCCTGGCTGCAACCGTATCCATTCCATCCCGCTCACGTAAGAGCCATGCGTATCCAGTTGCAGCTGCAATTGAATCCGTATCCGGGTTGACATGGCCTATGACATAAATCGGTGCTTGCATCCAGGTCCTTCCTGATCAGTCTGGCGACGTCTACCCTTCATGAAGAGCACGCCAAATACGTTCCGGTGTTGCAGGATTGGCCGTCAAATTAGCTCCGCATGCATCCAGAATGGCATTTCCGACCGCAGGCGCAACGCCGTCCATGGGAATCTCGGCGACAGCTTTGACACCAAAGGGGTGTGATGGCTCATAGGTTTGAACGAATATCGTCTCGAGTTTCGGCATTTCGTCGGCGCGGAAGATATGATAATCGACCAGATCCCGTTCCCGTGCCATGCCTAGCTCATCATACAGCATTTCTTCACACACTGCATACCCCAGGGCTTGAGCCATTCCACCTTCAATCTGGCCGGATGCGGTGATGGGGTTGACAATTACGCCTGAATCAACCGCCATAACCAGCTTATCCACGGTAACAGCGCCTGTTTGGGTGTCAACGGTCACTTCGGCAAATTGAGCGGCAAATGGCGGAGGTGATGAGGGTGAAACATATGAGGCTACACCCATGATTTGCTCCTGGTCAGTCTTATGTAGCGAATCGTGACCGACATCCGAAAGCGTTACCGATCGACCGTCCGGCGCAATGGCACGGCGTTCCTCAAGAAGGATTTCGTCCGCTTCGACAGACCCGCCACCCTGTTCACTGATCATCCGCGCAGCGCGCAACCGGATTCGTTCCGCGACAATTTCGGCAGCCCGCACCGTTGCCGTTCCAGAAATGTAGGTTGTGCTCGAGGCATATGCGCCAACGTCGAACGGCGTAAAATCCGTGTCGGAAGAATATACCAGTATGTCGTCAATTGGGACTCCCAACACCTCTGCCGCCATTTGAGCCAGAACTGTATCCGAACCAGTGCCGATATCGGTCGCGCCAACCAGTAAATTAAACGACCCATCATCATTCATCTTAATGCTCGCGCCGCCCATATCCAGGTAGGGAATGGCGGTTCCTTGCATTACCGTAGCTATACCGATCCCACGGCGTAAATGCGGGCGATTGTCGACGGTATGCCAGGCAGGGTTTCCGAATTTCTGGTCCCAACCAATGGCAGCCTTTCCCTGGCGTACACATTCTTCCAAGCCCACTGTATGGACAATCTCAGGCCGGGGCTCACGCCCTTCACTCCATGCTGTGCTGAAAGGATGAATTTCGCCGGCGCGGATGGCATTTTTAAGCCGGAACTCGATCGGATCAATACCGAGGTCGCGTGCAATCATCTCGATGTGGCGATCTAATGGCCAGTAACCTTGAGGCACTCCGTATCCGCGGAAAGCGCCAGCTGGCGGGGTATTTGTGTAAACTACATCTGCATAAAACCGGATGTTCGGCTGTTTGCGGTATTCTCCATCGCCGACATACAAGCCCATGGCTTTATGACCCGTGTTTCCAGCCACAGTGAGCGCGTGGCAGCCATATGCGCCAGTATCACTTAAGGCATACATCTCATTGGCTGTGATGGTCCCATCGCGTTTGACTCCGGTCTTCATTCGTACCCGCATGGGATGTCGTGAACGCGAAGCCGTAAACTCTTCATCGCGATCATATTCAACAATCACTGGTCTTTTTGTGGCAATGGTCAAATGGGCAGCCACATCCTCGATTAATATCTCTTGTTTGCCGCCAAATCCGCCTCCAACCCGCGGTTTGATCACCCGGATTCGTTTGACCGGCAACCCAAGCACTGGAGCAAGAATCCGGCGCACATGGAATGGTACCTGAGTGCTGGTACGGATTACCAACCGGTCATCCTCGTCCCAGTAAGTCATTACGACATGCGGTTCGATATGGGCTTGTTGAACCTTAGGAACAACATATTCGGTTTCATAAACCTTGTCGGCTTCCATGAAGCCTTTTCCAACATCCCCTATGTCAATTCGAATTTCAGCGGCAAGATTTCGTTTCGGATTCGAATCGGCAAAATTCACAAATTCTTCTTCATCATGGATTTGAACAGCTCCAGCCTTCATCGATTCGCGCGAGTCGATAATACATGGCAACGTTTCGAATTCCACATCGATAAGATTAAGCGCTTTTTGAGCAATCTCCTCGGTTTCAGCCGCCACAAAAGCAATCCGGTCACCAACAAAACGAACCTTGTTATCCAGGCTGAATGCGTCGAGTGGACCTGGAATTGGATCTGATTGGCCAGCAGTCGAATAAACCACCCGCGGCAAATCTTTCCAGGTCAGCACGGCAGCAACGCCCGGCAGCGCTTTTGCGCGGCTGGTGTCGATCGATTTGATCCGCCCATGAGCGATGGGACTGTGTAAAATTTTTCCGATGAGGAGACCGCGTTTTTCAAGATCCGAAGTAAAGGCTGGCTTTCCCTGGACGAGTTTGATTGCGTCCACCTTGATTTCTGCTTTACCAACCCGCGATCGGACAGGGCTTTGTGGAACCGTCCAGATTCTTGGCATGATACGCGTTTTTACTGTAGGGCTAACTGGAGATATGCCAGTCCCATTTTCATCCCCACGTTGGTGATCCACTTGCCAATCCGGTGAAATGGATTGCGGCATTTCAGTAATGGGCGTCACTGTCTCCCCGCGCATTTGAGCGGCGGCACGCAAAATAGCCTGTACCGGTTTTTCGTATCCCGTGCAACGGCACAGCACGCCAGAAATGGCATCCCGGACTTGATCTTCGCTCGGTTGCAGCGTTTTGTCCAACAATGACTTGGCCGCAAGAATCATGGCAGGCGTGCAATAACCGCACTGAATGGCACCAGTTTCCACAAAAGCCTGCTGTAAGGGGTGAAGCCCGTCCGTTTTTTTCCATCCTTGATCAGGATGCTCGCCCAAACCTTCAATGGTTTCGATCTGATGTCCGTCAGCCTGGGCAGCTAACATTCCACACGAATTTACTGGACGGCCATCGAACAATACAGCGCATGCGCCACATTCCGCTTTATCACACCCGCCAAATTTGGCACCAAATAGACCTTCGCGCCTTAATAACGCTAACAACGTATCGCCTGGGGTGCATTCCCATGATTTTTGATCGCCATTAACCTTGAGATCAATTCTCATAATTTACCTTTCAATGGAGAACAGCTCCATCAATCAGCCAACAATCGCTGGACAATAGCTGGCGCTATCGATTGACGGTATTCTTCGCTGGCCCATCGGTCCCCGGATCCAATCAATGTAGTTTCAACGGCTTGCGTTACTGCAGCTGGATTATTGCCATCATAAGCAAGCGATGGGCTGTTCCCAAATCCGCCCACAGAAGCGCGAATGCGACCAGTTGGCCATTTAGCCAATGCTATCCCGATCACCGGTAAATCTTCGGGTGATCTGGCAATAAATTCATATTTCAGATTAACGGTCCGGTCTACCATAACCTGGGAAATCACCCAGGGCTGCTGTATATTTGCTCTTTCAGATAATACTTGAAGAAATGTCAATTTGTCATTCGTGGGCAAGACACTCACTTGAAGGTCGGCAGCCAGGAGCGCAATTGCCAACGGAGAGCGGCCAGTGGCGCCCATGACAAAACCTGCAATTGTGCTCATTTCACGCATATTCCGCCCCATCTCCCGATTGCATGCAACTTTCAACCACAAAGGACTATTGGTATCCTCCACGATTCCTTGGATACGGGCGGTAGCACCAATCTCGACAAACTCAGAATTAACCTGAATTGTGTCCAAACCAAGCGCCTGCAAATCTACCACGGCGAAATCACTGCGTTTATCACGACTTAAAGTACTCCCGCCGCCGAGTGGAAGGCTTTTGGGATCCTTTCTGGACAATAACTCCAAGGCTTGTGATATGGTCGCTGGTCGATGGTATTCAACAATCATAATGATCCTCCGACAAAAGAATGGTTAATTTTGTGCAAAGGTATCGACGAGCAATTTCACATCACCGCCCACGGGATACAAAATCGGGCAAGTGCAACCGTTCTTTCGGTACTCATTTACCTTTTTTCGAGCTTCATCCGGAGTGCCGGATGCGGTTATTCGGTGAATCAGATCCTCAGGTACGAGGTGCTTCGCCTTATCGATTTGTTCGTGGGTAGCAGGCCAGCCCAAAATGGATTGAATCTCTGCGACAATGTCCATCGATACGCCGGATGCTTTAGCAATATGCGGCTGTTGCGCAAGATACTGAGTAAGCAAACCGCGCGTCGTGTCAATTGCTTTATCATGATCATTATCCACCGAGCAGACCACCAGCTGCGGTCGATCGAGATCATACAACGACTTTCCTGCTTTCCTGGCACCCTTTTCCAATAACTCCAAAGCCTTAAGATTGTATTCCGGCTCGACACAATAATTCAACACCGCGCCATCGGCTATTTCACCAGTCATTTCCATCATTTGATCGCCCGTTGCGCCAATGTAGATCGGAACGTTACGGGGTTCGCGCCGTCCGTGAACCACATCCAATTCAATACCATCGACGTTAACAAACTCGCCGTGAAAAGTTACATGTTCCATGGCTAGTAACCTGCGCATGATCGTGACCGTTTCACGCATCGCCAATAATGGCTTTCTCCGGTCAATTCCCACATTCTTAGCCAACGGATCCCACCAGGCACCTATACCGCAAATAATCCGGTCAGGAGCCAAATCATCCAGGGTCAAAAAAGTGGCAGCCAGTAGACCGATATTACGTGTCCAGTTGTTGATTACACCTGAGCCGACTTTTATCTTGTGGGTCACGGCAGCATAAGCAGCCATTGGGACAATAGCATCGCGGACCAACCGGCTTTCTGCTTGCCAAACTGCTTCAAAACCACGTCCTTCGGCGTACTTGACATATTCAAGGCCATCGCGTAAATCATGTGAATCTTGCAGATACAATGCTACTCTTTCAGACATGGTTGCCTCCAGGATGTTGAATTAAGATCGGATATTAATGGCTTGGATTTGGTTCAGTAAATCTAAGTCTTCGGGGATATCAAGGTCTAATGCAAAGGATTGAAGATCGCATATTTCTACCCGCATTCCTTTTACCTTTGCCTGATCGACGTGTTTTTTATACGAGCCGACTCCATACATGTAATCAATTGAACCAGCTGGATTGATTAACATAGCGTTGGTGCCATCGCTGCGGCGGTCAGGGGCAATCACCATTATCGGAGGCTTGCCCAAATAACCGATCAACGTCTGCACATCTGTTATGTTGATCAATGGCAAATCGGCTGGCAAAATCATTACTTCCTGGGCAGCATAAGCCTGAGCAACAATCGTAGCGCGCTTTAGGGCGGTATTTAGACCAGGTTTTCCCTCCTGTACTGTGCGGGCGTTGAACTCCCTGGCAAGCGACAAGGCAGATGTATCACGGCTCACAACAAGGATCTGATCAATTTCTTTTACCTGTTTTAATGTCCGGAGGGTATTTTCTAACAAAGTAACGTTTAACAAGGTGCGTTCTTCTTCAGTGAGAACGCCGGCTAAACGTGACTTTCCTCTTCTCAGCGGTTTTACCGGTATGATCGCCCAAAGGCTCATGAATGTCGCATACCTCCCGACTGGTTAGATATAAAATCAAGCATTTCCTTTGCCAGGCGAATCCGCCCGGGTATATCGTTCATTACAATATTCGTTACATAAGGAATTATACCCCACTGACGGATTGCGTCGCAATCTGACGCGTCGAGTGTATCCAGGAAGAAAGAATTAATCGTCCCGCGGTACTGCTCCACAACTGCACGGGCAGAAGGTTGCCAGCCCAATTCAAGAAACATTTTTGCAGCAGGGCCTTTTATTGTTTTCCCGCCAATTAGTGGAGAAACCGCAACAATTACCGCTTTTTTTTGAACGGCATCCCGAATCCCTTTGACCGCCAAAATTGGCGCGATACTCACCCAGGGGTTGGATGGACAAAAAACAATCGCATCCGCCGCGTCAATGGCTTCCAAAACGCCGGGTGCTGGTTTGGCTGTTTCAATCCCCATAAAATCAAATCCGGAAACCTGGGGCTGACATTCCAGCCTGACAAAATATTCTTGAAAAGCCAGGTCGCCGCTTTCTTTTGTGTGGACAATGGTAGCCACTGGATCATCGCTCATTGGGAGAACGGCTGCATGAATTCCCAAGGATTCACAAAGGGCAATAGTTACCTTGGAAAGGCTGACACCTTCAGAGATACTTTGGGTACGCACCAGGTGCGTGGCCAAATCTTTATCACCCAAACGAAACCAGGTCGGCCCGTTGAGAGAAGATACCTCCGCAAGGGTTGTGAACGTCTCTTCCCTCAGGCCCCAGCCTGTGGCAGGGTTGGCTTTTTCAGCCAGCGTATAACAAACCGTATCCAGGTCTGGACAAATCCGGAGTCCGAAATGATTGAAATCGTCACCTGTATTGACAATCACAGTAAACTGACCAGCGGGCAGCGAACGGTACAGGCCATCTGCCAGTTTTGCTCCTCCTACACCACCTGCCAGTGCAACAATTTTCAATCGATTCCCTCATCCACGCATGTTTGCACGGAAAAATATGTACCCGGATTAACTTGGAAGTAGTTCATAACGACTGTCAATCCCCACCGTACCGTCGCGCGAAAAAATCAAAGCAAGATTATCAATGACCAGGTCGATCGAAAATGGCTCATACATCAATTCTGTAACAGCACAGGCCAAATCTACAGGCAAAAGCGTGCCATAAGCCAGCGTGATATGCGGTACCCAATCACTCGGACCATAATAGCCATTTAATTCTTCCGCGAATGGGGATAATTTATCCCATAACTCATTATGCAAATCCATGAGCGCTTGATCCTTGACCACATTCAGGTAAAGAACCGGTTCGGGTCCAGTAAAAATGCCAATTCCGGAAACTTTCACGGGAAAAGTGCGGGTTGTAGTGCAGACTTTATGAATAATGCTTTGCGCAGATTCCAATTGGTAACCGCTGGCCCCCTGCCATGAAAGATGGACAAAGGACACTTCGTTGGCTGGCACCAGGTGGCATTCATTCTTCAACTTTTGCCACATCCTGGCAAAAACAGCGTTTGATTCGAGGTCGAACAGCGTGGTTAGTGCGTACATTTTATAAACTAGCGAAATAAATCCAAATCTTTAGGTCGAATAAGTTCCTTTATCGAACCTTCCCGCAGGGGATAAGGAAAGCCACGAACCAATACCGCCGGAATACTCTCGGAAGCCTGTCCCATCACCAGAGAAGCAGCGGCAGCCAACTCATCAGCCGCGCCTACCTGAGTAATTCGCAAGTGAAAACCGAACAAATCCTCCCGGCCGCGTAAATCAACCAGACCCGGCAGACCAGCCAATCCAATAGAGACGCCAACGGTACCCATCCGCCAGGCTCGTCCATGCGAATCTATGATCATTACGCCGGGCAACACACTTGTAGCATTCCCGATCCTCATTCTGATCTGAGCGGCAGACTGATCTGGATTCTCTGGAAGCAACAGCACCCAATCTTCAGATTCACCCCACAATCCCTGGACATTTGAATGATCGATGCCGGCATTAGCACAAACAAATCCCAACCGGTGCTCGCATATGATTGTCCCCGGTCGATAGCGCAAAACCGCCTTGCTTTCGCGGAGCATTAATTCCACCACGCGGGCGTCTTTATCGGTTTTCTTCGCAAGCTCCCGGGCCTCCTGCGATGGTTCCACGAGTGTAATGTTTACCAGCCTGTTTTCAGCTTTTGAAACAATTTTTTGTGCCAGTACCAGGATATCACCCTCGATCAACTGAAGATTATTATCCTTAAGCGACTCGATAAGGATCCCGGCAAGGTCATCACCGGGTTTAATTAAGGGAATGTTTTGAATCGGGATTAATGAGAGCATCAATGAGTTAAGGTTATGCTTGATTTGGCCGCGGGACGCCAGTGATTCGAATCCCCGCGGATTCGACGCCAAATTGCCTGTTCAATCCGAGTAAAACAGAAGTCAAGCCTTCGACAACGACTGAATTCTCAATAACGCCTGCGTCCCAACCGACCATGCCTGCATCCTGGATAAGTTTAATTACCACTGCCCGGTCAGCTTTCTTACCGCCGCAGACGAGAACATCACAATTTATATCTTCGTCGTTTAGCAGATGTTCATAAGAAATATTTTGGAACGCTGTTATTACCTGAACGCCTTCGCCAAAAACCTGTTGTGCTTCAAGAGACGCACTGCCAGCCTCCGGCATTTGCACCTTCGTGATCTTAGGTGGAACCAAGGGAACTGTCACATCAATGACAATCTTGCCTTGAGCAGCATCTTTCATTTGCTCGCACATACTTTTGTGTGCACTGTAGGGCACAGTCATCACAAGCAAATCTGCTTGCTGGGCGGCTTCCTCATTGGTTAAACCTTGAACCTCTTCAGATGAATGAAGTAGTTCACGCAATTCTGCTGCAGCTGTTTGGGCTTTTTCTTCCAAACGGGAACCAATCAATATCCGGTACCCGGCTTTTGCCCAACGGTAAGCAAGTCCCTTTCCTTCCTTACCAGTTCCGCCGAGGATTGCAATCGTATGGATCGTAGTAAGTTCCGCGTTTTCAGTCATCTCAACCCCTTATCAGGAAGAAAATTGGTTTTCGTAGCGTTTCCATACGTTGGATGCTCGCCTTCGGGCTTCAAAAGCTATCTTTTCATCATCCAATGTTTGCAATTCACGGTTTAACATCAATACTTTACCGCGGGCGATCGTGGTTGTAATCATGCTCTCATTAAAACCAAATAAGATGTGCCAGGGAAGGTTTTCTGCAGTAAATGGCGTGATTGGTTTATAGTCAACAAGCATCATGTCTGCCGCGGCACCAACGGCAATTTCGCCTGCCCGAAGACCGCCAAACTGGTTGGCTACCAACTCAGCATTATTATATACAGCCATTTTTACAACATCATAACCGCCCAAGCGCCTAGGATCTTGATGCCACAATTTGTGGGCAAAGTATGCTGCTTTCCATTCTTCCCACATGGCATTCGAGAAGCCGTCATTCCCAAGGCAAACTTTAATGCCAGCCCGCATCATGCTTTCAACGGCCGCCATACCCACCGCATTGTTCATATTTGAGCGAGGTTGGTGAGTCACCCAGGTTCCTGATTCGCGGAGTAATTCAGTTTCGCGTTGGTCAATATGAACGCAATGCACCGCGATCGTTTTCGGCCCTAAAATTCCAAAATTGGCTAACCGATCCACCACTCTTGTCCCAGATTTTGCCTTGCTGTCATCCTCATCTGAGAAATGCTCGGCAACATGAATGTGAAAACCAACGTCTTCAGGTGTTAAATCACGGCATTTCTGCAATGTTTTATCCGAGAGCGTCAGGCTGGCATGCAAGCCGAAGGTAGCACCCAGGACGTTTCGTAAGTCGGGTTGCAGTTTTAACCATCGGATAAATTTCAAATTTTCTTGAATACCGGACTCGGCTTGCGCCAGACCATTTCGGTCAGTCACTTCGTAGCATAAGGAAGCTCGCAACCCCGACTCGAGTACGCTTTTGGCGATAGTGTCCAGTGATCCGTCGATTGCATTGGGCGAAGCATGGTGATCGATAAGGGTTGTCGTTCCATGACGGATTGCATTCGCCAAACAAACCAAAGCCGAATACCGAACATCTTCTAAATCCAGGGCTTTATCCAGAGGCCACCACAATTTTTCAAGAATCTCTGGAAATATTTTCGGTGCCGGTCCTGGAATAGCCATTCCACGCGAAAAAGCTCCATAGAAATGAGTGTGGGCACAGATATTTCCAGGCATCGCGAATTGACCTTTGGCATCGATAACTTCTTCGTTTAGAACCGGAAGAAGTTCATCGGCTGGGCCAATCTCACTGAGCTTTTCAGCTTTGATCCGGATGGATTGATTTGGAATGATTTGATTGGGAGAACCCCAGGTGATCAAAGTACAATTCTTGATTAACATCCGCGCAGCTCCCTACTCAGATTTACGCAAGAAAAACCTGGAGGGGCGGTGCTTTTCGACGGGCACAAAAACCCGACGCCGGTCCGCGGAATAATGGACGCGACCACCCAATTTGTCAGACATATTTTATCATAAAGGAATTGAGAATTAGGGCCTTAATAACCAGTAACTTGAAAGTCGAAAGAAATGTCATATAATTCGACCTATCTTTTTGAGGAGAATAATCCGAATGAGCGACCTGCGTCAAAAAGCACTTGAATATGCGCATCTGAATCGGGATGCATATTTAACATCACTAAAAAGCCTGGTGGAGATTCCCTCAATTTCAACCTCTATCGATCATAAGAAAGCGATTACGGAAACGGCCGAATGGTTGGCAAATCGCTTGCGAATGATGGGCTTTTCTAATGTCGCACTTTACCCAACAAACGGCCACCCGGTGGTATTCGGTGAATTCCTGGTCGGTAAACCAGGATTAAAAACCGTCCTAATCTACGGCCATTACGATGTTCAACCGGTCGAACCGCTTGATCTTTGGGAAACTCCTCCCTTTGAACCCACCATACGGGGAGACAACCTTTTCGCCCGGGGAGCTTCTGACATGAAGGGACAGATCATGTCATCCCTCAGTGCTGTTGATGCTCTGCTCTCGGCCGGCGAATTGCCTGTCAATATTAAATACATTATTGAAGGCGAAGAAGAGATAGGGTCGCCTAATCTGGCGCCGTTTCTCAAAAATAATGCCAAATTATTAACAGCAGATATTGTTCTGAACCCTGATTCAGGCATCCTGGCCGAGGATTTTCCGACGTTGACCTATGCTCTTCGGGGATTGGCTTATTTTGAATTACGGGTTTATGGACCAGCCCACGACCTTCATTCCGGTCTGTTCGGCGGCATTGTACATAACCCAGCGCAAGCTCTGGCAGAATTAATCGCAGGCATGCATGATTCTGATGGAAGGGTTACCTTACCGGGTTTTTATGATTCAGTTCGTGAATTAGCGATTGATGAACGCGAAGATATCGCCAGGCTTCCCTTGGGTGATGCTTTTTTCAAAGAACAGACTGGTGCAAAAGAACTGTGGGGTGAATCTGGCTATACATCGGCTGAACGGGTTGGCGCGCGCCCTACGCTGGAAATCAACGGACTGCTTTCCGGTTTCACCGGTCACGGTTCCAAGACTGTCATTCCTGCATGGGCAATGGCAAAAATCTCGATGCGTCTGGTCCCTGATCAAAAACCGGATGCCGTCTACCAGCAATTACTCAAATACCTTGAAGTAAACGCTCCAGGGACAATTCGCTGGGAATTAATCCGCATGGCTGGTGGCCCTCCTTCATTCACGGATCGCAATCACCCGGCTTCGCAGGCAATGAGCCATGCAATCGAAAGCGTTTGGGGCAAGCGGCCGGTCTTTAAAAGGGAGGGCGGCAGCATTCCTATCGTTGCCGAAATGCAGGAAACACTTGGAATTGAATCCGTCCTGACAGGTTTTGGTTTGCTAGAGGATAACATTCATGCACCGAACGAAAAGCTGCACCTACCCACCTGGTATCGCGGCATCGATGCCTTGATCCATTTCTTCTACAATTACGGTGAATAACAATATTATGGCGACAGAGAAACTCCGTTTACCCTCCTATGGCGGCCAGGCATTGATCGAAGGCGTTTTGATGCGCGGTTCGAAATATGTAGCCGCAGCATTTCGATTGCCGACCGGTGAAATTTCAATTGAAAAAGAGGAATTAAGTAAGGTTTATCAATCAAAAATCGCCAGAATCCCGTTTCTACGGGGTCTGGTGATCCTGTGGGACGCTCTGGGATTGGGAACCCGTTTTTTGACACTTTCGGCGAACAAACAATCAGGCGAAGATGAAAAGATTGAGGGACCGCAATTGGCTCTCACCCTGGTGATTTCCTTAGCCATGGCGGTTGTGTTGTTTTTTATTGGCCCGGCGGCAATAGGCCAGGGCCTTGAATCTTTGCTAAAAATACCGAGGGGTTGGGGAAACTTAATCGAAGGAATCGTTCGATTAATTGTCGTGATTGCCTACATCTGGGCCATTGGAAAAATGCCAGATATCCGAAGGGTTTTTTCTTATCACGGTGCCGAGCATAAAACAATCAATGCCTTCGAAGCGGGTGCGTCGCTGACACCGGAAAGCGTAGCAAAATACAGTCTTGAACACCCGCGCTGCGGTACATCTTTTATTCTGACAGTGGTTATTCTGTCGGTAATCGTCTTTTCTGTAATCGGGAAACTTCCGTTTTATTGGACGCTCCTAAGCCGAGTACTCTTATTGCCGCCGATTGCCATGCTGGGTTATGAATACATTCGTTGGGCTGCCAATCACCTTGACTCCCCGATCGTTCGCTGGCTGATCATACCCAATCTTGCGCTTCAAAAACTTACCACGGTTGAACCAACATCAGATATATTGGAAGTTGCCATAACAGCTTTCAACACAATGTATGCACTTGAAAACCCAGCTGTTCAAATGGTGCCTTTGCCCGCTGAAGAGCCTGCTGCTGCGACTTGACACTCCCCCCTACCCGGTTATACTGGGTATGAAACTGGGTCGAGTTGGTGTTTATGAAATCTTGGCAATTGGTAGCTTTTGGGGTAATGATGGGATTGCTATCAGCAGCTGTCATCCTGCTGATTGTCATGCGGCCTGCTGGTCAACCGATTGAAATCATCCCGGCGCCCAGCCCTTCTCCATTGTTGGTCGATGTGTCTGGGGAGGTAAATAGCCCCGGTCTCTATACCCTTCCCCCGAATTCAAGGGTTGACACAGCGATTGACGCTGCTGGCGGGCTCACTGAAAACGCCGACACAACCATGATAAACCTTGCAGGCTGGGTCAAAGATGGTGCAAAGATTTGGGTACCTTCTGTGGGCGCTTCCCGCAGCGAAACCATCCAGCTTCCACCAAGCAATACGATTGCGATCATAAACATTAACACCGCATCTGCGAAAGAATTGGAAACGCTACCCGGCATCGGAGAAGTAAAAGCCAATCAAATTATTGCCTATCGATCTCAAAATGGGCTTTTTATGAGTTTCGAGGACCTTCTAAACATCCCTGGAATTGGTCCCGAATTGCTTGAGAAGATTCGCCCAAATATAGCACTAACGGATTAAGGATTACGACCATGAATCTGCAGGAAACTTTGGTGACAAATTTACATACTGCCATGCGGGAAAATGACGTCGTCACCAAACGAACCATCCGCATGGTACTCAGCGCCATTAAATTGGCCGAAATCGATAAGGGCGAGAAACTCGATGATGCGGGAATCATTGCAATCCTGCAAAAGGAGATTAAGATTCGAAATGAAGCAGTACAGGATGCAGAAAGAGCAAAGCGTGACGATTTGGTAATTGAGGCGAAAGGTGAACTAAAGGTAATTGAAACGTTCCTACCAGACCAACTCACTGATAATGAAATAGAAGTTTTAGTCAAAGAGGCCATTTTGGAAACAAATGCCAGCGGCCCGGCAGATCTCGGGAAGGTTATGAAGGCAGTCATGCCAAAACTACAAGGGCGGGCTGCGGGAGACAAAATCAGCCAAATTGCCCGAAAGTTGTTATTCCCGGGATGATTTCACCTGTAATGCATGAACCTGCCAGGCGGCAATGGATGAGCCGCGATTATGCCAAAATCGCGCTTTTAATTTTCATTGCATTGCTTTCAATTGGTGCATTAATTTTCCCAATCGCGTTTCGCCAATCAGAGCTGTCTTTGGAGCCTGGAGATGTTTCACCACGGGACATTCAAGCCCCTCGGGAAATTACCTATGATAGTCAAATTCTCACGGAGCAGCAGAGAGATGAAGCGGAGCGGAATGTTCAACCCGTTTACCTCACAGCCGATTCATCCATAACCCGGCATCAAATCGAGGCGTTACGCACAGCCCTGAATTACATCGAAGTCGTTCGCCAGGATGTTCATTCCAGTCTGTTACAAAAAATATCCGATCTCACTGCAACCGACGGTTTGGTGCTAGCTGAGAATTATGCTGAACAAGTCCTTGAAATTCCTGAATCTCGTTGGCAAATCTTGCAGCAGGAAGCAATCAGCGTTCTCGAAGCGACAATGCGTAATACGATCCGTGAAAACGAGGTAGGCGAGGCACAACGGCGCATTCCGACATTGATCAGCTTTTCTTTGAGTGAGGATCAAGCGTCAATTGTCACTGCAATCGTGACTCCTTTTGTAAAAGCAAACAGCCTTTACAGCGAAGAACTGACTGCCACCGCCAGAAAAAGCGCACGCGATTCTGTAAAAGTGGTTTCTAAATCTTATGCCAGCGGTGAAATTATCGTCCGGCGAGGACAGATCATCACTCCCGCCGCTTGGGAAGCTCTCGAAAATTCAGGGTTCATTCGTTCGGAGAACAAGACCCAGGATGTCATAGCTGCGGTTGGATTAGTTGTTACCTTAGCTGTCTTTCTCTTACTTTATTTTATTCGTCGCAATCTTCCTCCTTTGAATGACATCCGCAGCCTGCTGTTGATATCACTGATCTTTCTTATATTCCTTTACAGCGCCAAATTTGTCATTCCGAATCGAACGGTAATTCCCTACCTCTTTCCTCTTGCTGCATTCGGCTTGACTGTCGCCAGCCTTTATTCTTTGGAATTAGGATTGGTCTTTACGGTTGTATTGAGCATACTGACAGCGTACGGCTTACCCAATGCGCTGGATTTAACGCTTTATTATATTATTTCTACCTCATGTGGAATCCTCATTCTTGGGAAAGGGCGCCATATCGGAAGCTTCTTCTGGGCAGGAATTGCCATTGGCTTGTCTGGTACAGCCATTATTTATGCTTACCGCTTGCCTGAAGCTCTTACCGATTGGCTCGGTCTGGCAACTTTAAGCGGAGCAGCATTCTTTGCCGGCCTGGCGGCCGCAAGCTTGACCCTACTTTTCCAGTTCCTATTTTCGCAAGTGACCGGCATTTCCACCGCACTTCAATTGTTGGAATTTTCCCGCCCAGACCACCCTCTTCTTCAATTCATCCTGCACAACGCTCCAGGCACCTACCAGCACAGCCTGCAAGTGTCCAACTTGGCCGAACAGGCTGCTGAAGAGATAGGGGCAGATGCCATGCTGACCCGAGTCGGTGGTCTTTACCATGATGTAGGAAAGGCAGCCAATCCCCTTTTCTTTATAGAAAACCAAATCAAAGGCCAATTGGACACCCATGACGATCTTGATCCGACGGTTAGCGCTGCGACCATCATCCGGCATGTTACCGATGGCGTAAGTCTGGCAAAAAAATACCATTTACCCGCGCGCCTACAGGATTTCATGCGCGAACATCATGGCACTTTATTGACCCGCTATCAATATGCCCGAGCGCTAGAAATCGCAAAACAAGATGCCTCCAGTGTTGACGATAAGATATTCCGCTATCCAGGCCCACGACCCCGTTCAAAGGAAACAGCCCTGCTGATGTTGGCGGATAGCTGTGAAGCACGCGCTCGTGCCGAATTGCCCAAGGATGAAAACGAATTAAGGATGTTGGTTAAGAAGGTTATTGACTACACGCAACGCGAGGGTCAATTGGATGATACCACACTGACACTCAAAGATTTAAGTATGATTGCGGAAACCTTTGTCAACTCGCTTCGGAATCAATACCATCCCCGCATTCAATATCCAGAATTGGACCGTAAAACCACTCCAGTGGGCGAATTACCCTCGCCACTCTCCGGGGTGAATGAGAAACAAGCATGAATATAATTATCAATGATGAATTTCAATCGATGGTTTCTGAAGAATTAATTATGAGGACGGTACAGGCGGCATTAATTTTTGAAGGTTTGCCTGCACAGAGCGATGTTAGCATTGTCATTGCCGATAATGCCAAGCTTCAGGAATTAAACAACCAGTTCCTGGGAATTGATGCACCAACTGACGTGCTTTCTTTTCCATCGGATGAATTTGATCCAGATTCTGGTGAACCCTATTTGGGCGATATCATCCTATCCTTGCCTAAGGCAAAGTCACAGGCAGAAGAAGCTGGACATTCACTCGCTGCAGAAATTCAATTACTCATCGTCCATGGAACGCTCCATCTGTTGGGGCATGATCATGCGGAGGATTCAGAAAAACACGAGATGTGGAAACATCAACTGGCCATTCTTACCGGTTTAGGCACACGATTAAATCGCCATCCCGAGTGAGCCATGCAACGAGCATTTTTCCATAGCCGTTGGCTTTCGTTCCGGTATGCATTTTTTGGCATCATTTACGTGTTTCGCACGCAAAAAAATGCCTGGATACATGCTTTTGCCACACTATCCGTTGTTGCATTGGGATTTTGGCTAAGAATTTCACCCACTAGTTGGGCAATTTTGATAATCACAATTGCGACTGTTTGGTCGGCGGAATGTTTCAACACAGCTATCGAGGCTGCTGTTGATCTCATCAGCCCACAAAGACATCCCCTGGCGAAGGTCGCCAAGGATGCGTCTGCTGCTGGGGTCCTGTTTATCGCCATTGGTTCGGTTGGCGTCGGATTTTTTCTTTTTGGACCGGCGCTGATCACGAAGTTGATGGAATTATTCTAGGAGATGTAGATGTCAGCCTTTCGCTTTGGCACGGTTGGTTCGCCAACCTCAACGCCGCCAAAACCTGGCGGCAGCGTTGGTGCAATACAAAAGTTAGCAAATTTGGAACTCTCAGCTCTGGAATTAGGCTGGGTTCAATCCGTGCGGGTTACCGAGGCAACTTGCGCAGCCATCCGGGCGGAAGCGGAACAAAAATCCATCGCACTTTCTGTCCACGCCCCCTATTTCATCAACTTGAATGCCACGGAGGAGGAATGGCCGAAATCCCGTAAACGATTAATGGATGCCGCCCATTACGGAAACCTTGCCGGAGCAACTGATATTATCTTTCATCCCGGTTCCTATTTCGGCGAACCAGCCGAGAATGTGCTTAAAGTTGCCATCCCCCGGTTACGAGGCTGCATTGATGAGTTGCGCTCCAATGGCAACTTTGTCACTTTGCGCCCCGAAACCATGGGAAAATCTGCCATGCTCGGTTCTTTGTCTGACACACTAATAATTAGCAAGGAGATTGCCGGCGTTTTGCCATGCCTTGATTTCGCCCATCTTCACGCCCGTGCTGGCGATGGAACAGTCAATTCATATGCAGAGTTTTTGCAAATAATTAATGACTATGCGAATTTATTAGGAGAAGATTCTCTTAAACATCTCCATATTCACCTATCCGGCATCGAATATACCTTGAAGGGCGAAAAGAATCATCTGCCAATTCAAGAATCCGATCTAAGAATTCATGACCTTTTCAAAGCACTGAACGAAGCGTCCTGCGCTGGACGGATCCTTTGTGAAAGTCCGTTAATGGAAGTCGACGCTTTGTTTATGAAAGAAATATACCCTGAATAAAAAATAGCCGGTTTTTTGCCGGCTATCTTCAATAAATGAATTAATGTTACAGGTATTCTCTCAGGTTATGCTCCACGGCATAGGCAGCTGCTTCTGCACGATTTGAAACACCAAGCTTTGAGAGAATGCTGCTCACATAATTCCGTACTGTTCCTTCGCCCAAAAAGAGTGCTTTCGCAATTTCACGATTCGTTTTCCCCTCAGAAACAAGTAAAAGGACGTGTCTTTCTTGTGTGCTGAGATTAGCAAAGGCAGAAGCTTCTTCTTCCTTAACTGCCCGGCGCACTTCCTGAAAAACTCGTTGAGTCACCGCCGAATCAAGCAGTGCTTCGCCTCTTCCAACTGCTTCAATCGCATGGATTAAGTCCTCGCCGCCAATTTGTTTTAAAACATACCCTGAAGCTCCAGCCCGAATAGCCGAGAATAACATTTCATCTTCGGCATACGAGGTCAGCATGATTACTTTCGTTTCCGAATAATTATGGGTGATCTCTTCACAGGCTTCAATTCCCGACTGGCCAGGCAAGCGGATATCCATGAGGACAACATCCGGGTGATTTCGCCCCACCAATTCGATTGCATCCTTGGCATTACCCGCTTCGCCAACAACTTCAAATTGTGAATGGCGGTCTAATAATGCTTTAAGTCCTAAACGCACAACCTCATGATCATCTACGAGCAGAATTCGCTGCTTTGTCATCCAAGTCTCCTATAACCCGAGTATATCGAAGAGTAAATCGATATGCAAGAAATTGGCTTAGCCAGCCATTTCTGCCAATATTCAGTCCCATAACAATGAAACCGGGCAGTGATCTGAGCCAAACACATCTGTTTGAATAATGACATCCTTTACCCGGGGGACGAAGTCATCAGAAACCAGATAATAATCCAACCGCCAACCCACATTTCGTTCACGTGCCTTGGTGATGAAAGTCCACCAGGTATATTCAACTCGATCCGGGTAAAGTGTACGGTAAATATCAGTGAAACCATTTTCGAGATATGTGTCAATCCAGGCACGTTCTTCAGGTAGAAAGCCTGAGGTATTTGAATTCGATTTTGGGTTTGCCAGATCAATTTCCCGATGCGCTGTGTTGAAATCTCCGGTGATGATGATCTTTTTCCCCAAAGCGTGCAATTCGGCGCATTGCTCCAGCAGTGATTTATAAAATGCCAGCTTAAATTCCACCCGGTCGTGGCCTCGTTGACCATTTGGGAAATAAATATTGTACAAAACAATATCAGAGCCGAGATTCATGCGAATTACTCGGCCTTCCGCATCAAATTCCTCCAACCCTAATCCATAATAAACTTCAATGTTATCCAGTCGAACAAAGGAAGCAACGCCGCTATAACCGGGCCTTTGTGCGGGATTCCAAAAAGAGGCATACCCCGGAATTTCACGGAGATCATCTGTCAATTGCTCTGGCCGTGCTTTAATTTCTTGCAAACACAATACATCGGGTGCGTCTTTCGCTACCCAATCGCGGAACCCCTTTTTCACAACAGCTCGTAACCCGTTCACATTCCAGGTCGTGATTTTCATTCTTTCGTTGCGCTCCGGTCAGCATGTGGTAAACTATTATATCAGGCAAGGAGAAACCATGGACGACGAGATTACCCGGAGCATTGTATACATTGAAGACGATCCTGAGATGATTGATCTCGTTTCCCTGATTGTTACCAAACGCGGTTTTAAGGTAATTGGTGCACAGGGCGGCCGGCAAGGGTTGGATATGGTCAAGAGTGAAAAACCCACCCTGGTTCTCCTGGATCTCATGATGCCGGACCTTGATGGGTGGGATGTTTATCAACAACTAAAATCTGAAGAAGATACCAGAGACATCCCTGTAATTATCATCACAGCCAAAGCGCAATCCATTGATCGCGTTCTGGGATTGCATATCGCCAAGGTGGATGATTATATAACCAAACCATTTCGCCCCCAAGATTTGATTGACAGCATTGAGCATGTGCTTCTTGCAATGCATTAACCCACAAGATTGGAAATACTTTTTTCAATGCAGCACGCTCGCATCGAGAACTTAACCAGACCTCTCTCCTCCCCGGTGATCGCAACACTTTGTGATACATTCTGGACAAAATTTAAAGGTCTGATGTTTGTTTCAGACATAAATCAAAATGGAGGCTTGCTCTTTCAGGATGATGGAGAAAGCCGAATCGACTCATCTATTCACATGTTGTTTATGAAATTTGATATCGCGGTGATTTGGATCGATCATGAATACCGGGTTGTCGATGTTCGGCTTGCCAAACGATGGCGGCTTGCGTACATACCCATTGCGCCAGCCAAGTTTACGCTTGAAGCTCATCCCGATCAACTCAAAAACTTTCAAATTGGAGATGTACTCTCATTTGAAACAGTTTAGAATTATTTTTCTTATTTTACTAATCGTTTTTCTGGCCGTGCCTTTCCGGTGCGCCGCAGCCCAGGAATCGACAGCAACAGAGAATCCAGTTTATATCGTTCAAACTGGTGACACATTATCTCTGATTGCAGCAAGATTCGGGGTTTCCGTAAACGATATCATCCAGCTTAATCAAATAACGGATCCGAATATCGTTTCAGTGGGAACACATTTGTCAATTCCAGGTCTGGAAGGCGTCAGCGGCGTTTTAACAACCACTGTAATTCCTCTTGGCCAAAATATGGAAACGTTGATCCGGCAGTATCAATTGCCGAAATCGCAATTAGTCAAGTTGAATCGAATAACGAGCCCAGCGGAACTCTATGCCGGTTCAGCTTTGATCATCACCCAGTCTGAAACTGAGCCATTATTGGTTCCGCAAGGTTCAATTGCGACCGGACAAGGGCTGCTGAGTCTCGCTGTCAGTGGAAACACAAATCCCTGGACGTTGTTACTTTTTAATGAAATAGATGAAGCCTCGTTAACTATTCCGAATGATATTTTATACCGTGTACCTGGAGATAATGAAAACCCCTCCAGTCCATTTTCTCCTCATATCCAAAGCATCGAAATTTCTCCTTTACCGCTCATCCAGGGTACAACCGCTGAAATCCGGGTAAAAACCACAGAAACCCTGACATTGAGCGGCAACCTAAATGGCCGCGAACTCCACTTCTTTCCGGTTGAAGACGGCTACATAGCCCTTCAAGGTATCCACGCCATGGCCAACACCGGACCTGCTCCTTTTGAATTATCCGGCATCAAACCAGATAAAGAGAGTTTTTCATTCCAACAAAATGTTTTAATAAACTCCGGCAATTTTGCCTTTGATACGCGTCTGCGAGTTGATCCAGCCACTGTTGATGCAGCGAACACTGGGCCTGAAGATGAAAAGGTGCGGGAATTAGTAGCGCCGGCCACTTCCGAGAGGCTATGGGATGGAATATTTCGACCACCCGTCGGAGTCCCCGCAGGCTATTCCATGTTCCCGGACTGTACTACCGATCGTTTTGGAAACCGGCGAGCATATAATGATGGGCCTTACGATTTCTTTCATTCCGGCATCGACCTAAGTGCCTGCGAAAATACACTGAACATCTATGCACCCGCCGCTGGCATTGTTGTCTTCACGGGTTCATTGACGGTTCGTGGAAATTACACTGTGATCGACCATGGCTGGGGAGTGTATTCTGGATATGGTCACCAATCCGAGATCAAAGTAAAAGTAGGCGATCGTGTAGAACCAGGGCAACTAATTGGTTTAATTGGCAATACCGGTCGGGTCACAGGGCCGCACCTTCATTGGGAAATATGGGTCAACGATGTACTTGTTCAACCGTTGGATTGGGTCAATAAGGCTTATCCTTAAGCGCATAGTTTACTTAGAGTATAATTAATCGTCTGAAAATTAAGTACACATGGGCAACCTGAGAAAATATAGTCCAAGCAAAGAAGCAGGAATATGACGGTCACATCCATTACACTCCCCCAGGATTATTGGCAATCCGTTAAGATCGAGAATGATGATCTTGAATTTTTATATAACAATCTTCTTGAGTTGGAAACCCCACAAACACCTCAGGAGCTTGTTCGGGCATTGATTGCCGAAAGAATTCGGGCGGAAAAAGCCGGCATAGAGAAAAGGCAGGCTGCCGGTGGGGATACTTATTTCCCAAAAGATCATTTTGAGGTGGGAAAGAGTCTATCTTTTCCAGCATTAAATTGGGCTAATGGAACAGTCACAGCTATTCGCGAAGGCAATAATCCTGAATTCCCGCAATTTGATGTGATCACAGTAAAAATGAAAACTGGCGAACAACGCCTTTTTGCAGCAGGCATTGAAGACCACATTCTTAACCAACCCATTGCAATCCAAACGAACGATCCATCTTTAGACGCCAACCTTGTCTACAAGACTTACGGAAAACAACTTGCAGTCCAATTGACAGAATTACTTGAATCGAACGATGATTTGGTCCGCATTGCAGGACGTTGGTTTCCACGATCGCTCCTGGTGGATGTCAATATTGGCCATCTCAACCTTGCTGAAGCAGTTTTAGAAGTCGCCAATGGCGGTCCCCTGAGCGCAAAAGCAATCCTTGACCAGGTTGAATTACCCACCGATGTGAATAGTAAACTGACTGAGTTTTCCTTCAACCTTGCTTTACAAGAAGATGGTCGTTTTGACGAAGTCGGCCCGGCTGGCGAGGTCCTCTGGTTTTTACGGCGCCTTGAGCCTGCCGAGGTTCAAAATCCGCCCATTTATCTTCGTTACAATCCAGTGGAATTCAATCTCGAGTCGATTCGTGAACCCCTTTCCCAATTGGAAAAACAGGTCTTTGATGAATTTTCCGCAATTGAGAATCCTGGCGATGAATCAGACGAGATCTCAATAAATTTAATTTACCCACATCTCCGGGTCGGGACTTTACCGCTTTCCAGGCAGATTTCGCCCTTTTTCCCTTCCGCCTACGAATCGCCGCGTGTCCAATTCTCTTTTGTAGATGGAAACAACGGCCAACGGTTTTCGGGTTGGGTAGTGCGCAGTCAAAAATATGCTTATGGATTGCGAAACTGGTTCGAGGAACAGAATCTAATTCCCGGTTCCATTATCAAGATCCTTCGCAGCGACAAACCAGGGGAAGTAATTATTAAAGCAGAAAGAAAACGGCCGACCCGCGAATGGATTCGTACTGCATTGATCGGAGCGGATGGTGGAATTGTTTTTGCAATGTTGAAACAACAAGTATCGACTGTTTATGATGAGCGCATGGCAATTGCAATTCCGGATGAAGAAGCGTTGGATACCATCTGGGCACAAACCGGTAAAACCCGCGGTACACTCGAACAAACAATAAAAAACCTGATGACAGAGCTATCAAAGCTCAATCCACAAGGACATGTTCATGCCCAGGAACTATATGCTGCAGTAAATTTGCTGCGTCGCTGTCCCCCTGGTCCCATTTTAAGCATGTTGATTGAACGCCCGTGGGCTAACTTTCTGGGTGATTTGTACTTCCGTCCGACATCCATGTTATTGGAGGACGCCCCATGATAGAGACAAAGCGCTTCAGCCTGGTCAAACCAACCATTCAGACTCCATTTCACATCGATTTTGAATGGTGGCGCGAACATGATGGAAATTGGCGCGTTTATCTCTTTAGCTACCTGTGCGCCGACCATCAAACTTCATTTCAAAACTCCGATCAAAATGTAATGGTTGACTGGATTGACCCGGAAACTGCTGAAGTCCAGGTAGTTAATGGCATCGAACACACATTAATGACCCATTGTGCCCTCCAGCCTGATTTCTTAACTCAAAATACATCTCTCGTCGATGCCGTTTTCCGTTCATTCTTAAAAAATGGCAACGAACCGCTCACTCCCGTGGAGCTTAGTACCATCACTGGCAAGCAAGCGAGTACAATTCTGACGACATTTTCTGGGCCAACAATTTATAAAGGCATCCGCCCGTTTCAAAAATAAGTTTACGACCTACGGATTGCCGGATAACGAAGCGCAATATAAATCCCATAAAATAAGGAAATGACCGCCCCTATCCCAACGGAAATCGGCGCTCCTATCCAATCAGCCATTAGGCCTGCCTGCATTGACCCCAGGCGGCTCATGCTCTGGAACATCATGGAATATAACGCCATGATTCTTCCGCGTATTTCATCCGGTGCAAAAAGCTGAAGCATGGTGTTTGTCAGTGCATTTTGACATACGAAGCTGAAGCCGGTTATGAACATAATTGCCATCGAGAAAACAAAGGATTTAGAAAATGAAAAAGCGATTAATGCGGCAGGAAAGATAAGATTACCCATGGTCAGGAACCGCCCCCGGCGGGCGCGTTCGGAAAGGGCTGCAATGAATATCGCACCTGTTAATGCACCAACCCCCATCAAGGAAAGCAACATTCCGAGTGGAACAGCCTCTGGATTCTGGCAATTAATAACGCCATTTCCGGAATTGCAGAAGGCGTCGACAATCGGCTTTGCACTCGAGCCAAGGACGTTTGTTGCAAAAACGGGCATTAGTGTATTGTACGGCATGGAGAGAAATGCGCTGACAGCCACCAAGCTGATAAGAACCATAATGATCGTATGAGTCCTAGCAAAGCGAATTCCTTCCTTCATGTGATCAAAAGTGCTGCTGGCAGCATTCGTTACAGGGATTGGTTTGGGTAAATCTCTCATTGCAAAAAGGCATGCAAGAACGGCAAAAAAGGTTAATCCGTTGATCAGGAAAGCCATCGACACTCCAGTCGCCGCAACAATAATGCCCGCGAGAGCCGGCCCGAGCGCCCTTCCTAAATTAAACATGGCCGCATTTAAACCGATCGCATTCATCAGGTCTTCTTTTCCCTCGATCATTTCGACCGTAAAAGCCTGCCGGACAGGAACATCCACAGCGTTTGCTGCTCCTAATAAAAGCGATAACAGGTAGACGTGCCAGACTCTCACAACACCGGTCCAGGTCAAAACCGCCAGTGTGAATGCCTCAACCATCATGAGAGTCTGCGTAAAAACCAATACATATCGCTTGGGAAACCGGTCCGCGATGGACCCACCCCACAATGAAAGTGGAACAAGAGGGATTAATCCCAACAGATTTACTGCCCCGAGCGCTGCCGCCGAACCGGTTAGCTCGTAGACCAGCAGCTGAAGCGCCATGGTCTCCATCCAAGATCCAATCAATGAAATGCCCTGTCCAAAAAACCACAATTTATAATTGCGGTGGACCAAGGCGCGCAGGAATTGCGGCCCCCGATACCTGTTATTTTGTACGGTTACTTCCATTAAGATTATGCCCGGAATTATTTTTCGATCATTATAAGCCCAGTTCAAGGCATTCAAGAAGAATAGAAGCCATAACTTATAGCATGATCTTAATGGTAAAATTAATAATTATTCCGCCCCTGTAGCGCAATGGACAGAGCACCAGCCTTCTAAGCTGTCGGTTGAGGGTTCGAATCCCTCCAGGGGCGCCAGGCGGTGATAGAATTTTAACGCATCAACAAATTTTCGCCTCGCCAACCCACAGGATTTGGATAAAGGTGCTACAATATTCTCTGTGGTAATTACTAAGAAAATATCTGTCCTTTCACGTAATTTCAAAGGGCAGAGATTGGCGGATCTCCTTATGGCGGAGGTCAATAATGATCATTGTAAGATTTAAAGCGAATCCTTATCGCCAAAACACAGGCGGTTTGGATCGTCAGTCGTTTTTCTCTTCACCGGGAAGCAATTGGTCATTATCTTCCCGGTCGCCCATCTGGCGTCCACCCACAGATGTATTTGAAAATGAAGAACGCTTTGTTGTTCGTATTGAAATTGCCGGGATGCATGAAAACGATTTTCATATCAATCTCGATGAAAATGTTTTGAGTATTTCTGGCACTCGCATTGATCCTACTGATGAACGAAAAGCGTACCACCAGATGGAAATTCACTACGGTGAATTCTTGACAGAATTTCTTTTCACCATGCCAATCGATATCGATCAGGTCAGTGCAGAGTACCAGGATGGGTTGCTTTTTGTATTCATACCCAAATCAAAGCCAAAGCAAATAACAGTTACCTGATCGCGAGGGTGAAAACGAGTTTATGTCAGCAACACGTTGGTTAAAAAATAATTACCTGCCAAACAACGGCCAGTTGGATTCAGATGAAAACCGGTTCGAGGAGATTCTACTTTCATCGGTTGGCGGACTGGAACCGGTTGAAGAGAATAGCGAAGAATTTCCCCTTGAAGTAGATTCCACCGTTTCTCTTCCAGAGACACTTCCCATTCTACCTTTACGCGGCCTGGTCGTTTATCCACAAACACTTGTCCCGCTAACAATCGGACAACCCCGCTCCATTCGATTGGTGGATGACGTAGTTTCTGGCAACCGGATGATCGGTTTGGTCACATCGAAGAATCCGGAATTGGAGAACCCCAATCCTGAAGATCTCTTTAACGTTGGCACGGTCGGAATGGTTCACCGACTGTTTCGTGCACAGGATGGTACGATCCGTCTGTTAGTGCAAGGGATTACCCGCTTCAAGGTCGTTGAATATACTCAAACTGAACCTTATTTGCATGCAAAGGTATTGAAACTTCCAGACGAATCGGTGGAGGGCCTGGAAATCGATGCTCTGGCGCGGAATGTGCGTGATCAGTTCGAACACATCGCTGACATGATCCCATCGATACCACGGGAATTAGTAGCTTCCATTGCTGCCATCGAGGATCCACTTCAAACGGTTTATACCATCGCAAATTTCCAACGCATGGAATTGGGCGATGCGCAAGATATTCTTGAAATTGATTCGGTAAATGAGAAATTACGCAAACTGGTCACCATCCTTACCAGGGAAAGCGAGGTATTGGAACTCGGCCAAAAAATCCAAAATGAAGCCCGTTCCGAAATCGATAAAATGCAGCGGGAATATTTCCTGCGCGAACAGCTTAAAGCGATTCAAAAAGAGCTTGGTGAAGCAGACGAACAGGCTGCTGATATAGAAGAGTTTAACAAGAAGATCGATCTCGCACACATGCCAGAGGAAGGACTCCAGCAGGCTAAACGCGAATTAGATCGCCTATCGCGGTTACCCACGGCAGCAGCAGAATACGGCGTCATTCGGACTTATCTGGATTGGTTGGTCAGCCTGCCTTGGGCTACAAAGACCGAAGACAATCTTGATATCCCCCATGCACGTGAAGTCCTGGATCATGATCATTATGGGCTAAAAGATATCAAAGAACGGATCCTTGAGTTCCTGGCTGTTAGAAAATTACGTATGGAACGCAAAGACCAGCTCGACCAGGAGCCTTCGGAAGATAAGATCCGGCACAACCGCGAAGGCGTTATCCTTTGCTTTGTTGGCCCGCCCGGTGTCGGAAAAACCTCACTTGGTCAATCCATTGCCCGAGCCATGGACCGAAAGTTTATCCGGATTTCATTGGGCGGGGTGCGTGACGAAGCCGAAATTCGCGGTCACCGGAGAACCTATATCGGCGCAATGCCTGGGCGCATTCTCCAAGCCATCCGCCGTATTGAATCGCATAATCCGGTCTTTATGCTGGATGAAATTGATAAGCTAGCCTTTGATTTCCACGGTGATCCTGCCTCTGCTCTGCTTGAGGTGTTGGATCCGGAACAGAACACCGAATTTCGGGATAATTATCTCGAAGTAGCCTTTGATCTTTCACAGGTAATGTTCATCACGACGGCAAATACACTCGAGACAGTCCCGATGCCATTGCTTGACCGCATGGAAGTAATTCAACTGGCCGGATATACCGAAGGCGAAAAGATACAAATCGCACGACATTACTTGGTGCCGCGCCAGCTCCGCGAAAATGGGCTAAAGCAGGACGAGGTTTCGTTCACCGATGAAGGACTGCGGACCATCATTCGCCAATATACGCGCGAGGCAGGTGTGCGAAACCTGGAGCGTGAAATTGGTGGGGTTTGCCGAAAATTGGCTACCTTGATTACCGAATCCAAGCCGATCAAAAACAAGATTGACAGCGATACCGTGCACGAATACCTTGGAAGAGCTCGTTTTATTGAAACGGATGAAATATTACGCCGGACTGCAGTACCCGGCGTGGCGACCGGATTGGCTTGGACGGCGGTAGGTGGAGAAATCCTCTTTATTGAGGCGACGGGCATGCCAGGCGGCCGGGGATTTACGATAACCGGTTCCATTGGCAAAGTCATGCAGGAGTCAGCCCAGGCTGCTCTCTCCTATGTGCGCTCCAGATCGGATAGCCTGGGTATCGATCCGCATTTTTTTGAAAAACACGATATCCACCTTCACATCCCATCTGGTGCACAACCAAAAGACGGTCCTTCGGCAGGCGTCACAATCGCCACTGCGTTGGTATCCTTGACCACCAATCGGTTGGTGAAGTCCGAGGTTGGCATGACAGGCGAGATTACACTGGTCGGGCAAGTGTTGCCAATTGGTGGATTGAAAGATAAGGTTCTCGCCGCACACCGGGCAGGTTTAAAAACCGTTCTCCTACCCCGGGAAAACGAACCTGATCTGGAGGACTTGCCTGAAGACGTGCGGAAGTCAATGGTCTTTATTCCGGTCGATACCATTGATGATGTCCTGGCCAATGCGCTCATCAATCCTGCTGTCAGCCTCAAAAAGGCTGCTCGAAAAGTAACCAAGCCCGCCAAGAAAGCCAATGCTGAAAATACTGCTGATTGAAGATGATGCGACAATGATGTCGCTATTAACGAAACTTCTGGAAATGGAAGGGTTTCAAATCCTTTTTCCATCAAAATTAACTCAGGGCGAAATTCTTGATACAATTTCCGAAACCCAACCAGACCTCGTTTTCACAGATGTGCTGATGAAACAGGTAAATGGGTTGGAAATTGTCTCAAAAATACCTGCGAACCGCGCCTACCGTATTCTGATGACGTCCGGATTGGATGTCGAAACCGAGTGCTTGAAGGCAGGTGCAGATGGATTTATTTTAAAGCCTTATTTTCCAGAAGAGTTGATTCGGCGCATTCGAGAATTAATCGCCGAGAACTAGGAGAATTCTGTGGGGAAAAAACATAACCGCGCCGCTTCACAATGGCGCTGCATGGATGTGCACCTGCACACGCCTGCATCTACTGACTTTCAACAACCCGAGGTTACCTACCTCGATATCTTACAACGGGCTGAGTCTCGCAATCTGGACATTATCGCCTTTACAGACCATAACACGGTTTCCGGTTATCGGCGAATGTCGGAAGAAATCCACCAGTTAGAATTGCTGGAAAAGCTTAATCGTCTCCTGCCCGAAGAACGCAACCGTCTCAATGAATACCGGCGGCTTTTTGCGAAAATGCTGATTTTGCCAGGCTTTGAGTTTACAGCAACATTCGGATTTCACATTCTCGGAATTTTCCATCCGGATACCCCCATCCGCGATATTGAACATCTGCTCCTGAGTCTGAATATTCCGTCTGATCATATCGATGAAGGCTCGCAGACTGTCGGTGCAACCAGCGACGTATTAACCGCTTACCGCCTGATCAATCAGGCTGGCGGAATTGTCATAGCCGCCCACGCGAATTCAAGCAATGGCGTAGCAATGCGCGGTTTCAACTTTGGCGGTCAGACCAAAATAGCCTACACGCAAGATTCTAATCTTCATGCCCTGGAAGTGACCGATCTTGAGCTCAAAAGCCCGCGTTCTACAGCGGCATTCTTCAGCGGCACAAAGCCCGAGTATTCACGCCGCATGCATTGCATCCAGGGTTCGGATGCCCACCGTATGACGCCCGATTCATCACGCAAAAAGAATCTAAGCATTGGTGAAAGAGCCACGGATGTATTATTACCTGCGTTGGATTTTGATGATCTGCGGGAGTTATTTGAAAGTAATGATTTTTCCCGCACGCGCCCCCATCGTGTCACCGAAGAAGCAGCTTTTGATTTTATTCAAGCCGCAAGAGAAGAAGGCGCCAACATCATACAGGACTTTCATGACAGCATGACCATCCGCGGCGGGAAACTCTATGCAATTCTCTCGGATGTTTGTGCCTTTGCGAATACAAATGGCGGCACTCTTTATATCGGGTTACCAGACGATCCTCATAAGCCTGTTATCGGCGTACCGGAAGGGGAAGCTGGTATTCAACAAATCGAAAAAGAGATCAACAATCGGATCAGCCCGCCGCTCAATTGCTCCATCGATATGCATGATTACAAAGGAAAAAAGCTGATCCGAATCTTGATTCCCCGTGGAGAAGATGCGCCTTATGCTGTCGACGACAACAAAATTTACGTTCGGGACGAGGCTGAAACAGGTTTGGCGGTTCGGGATGAAATCGTCAACCTGGTATTAAGAGGAAAAGATCATTCAAAAAACATCTCAAACGCCCCCGTTTCCCAGGTCGAATCAGTCCATCCAACTGAACAGGCGCCTTTGCCAATTATTGTTTCGGAACCAGATGCAGAGAATTTGGATCCCCGCACCGGGGTGGAAGTTTTACCGCCCGAAGAACGACAGGGCACCCAGTATTTCACCATGCGCGATTTACGCAACGGCAATAAGGTGAAAAACGTAACCCGCGCTTCCGCCCGCCGGCTTTGGCATTATGCGATCACACGCTACGCTGAAATCATCGGTTCCATGGATAAAACACCAATCGATTGGCGCGGTGATTATGGACTGGTTCACAGTTATAAACAAAACAAGACCACCTTCTATGATTTTGTTCTCCGAGAGGGCGATGGTTACCGGTTCTTTTTCGGTGTCACCGAAGACGGCATTCACGGTCAATGGAAGGTGTTTTCTGCCGAAGATTGAGGAATCATGCGTTTTGGAGTATTGACAGTTTCGGATCGCTCTTCCCAAGGCAGCCGCCCGGATTCGTCTGGCCCATTACTTAAAATATCTATCGCATCGCAGGGTTGGCAGGTCGTCAGAATTGGCATCATACCTGACGATAAAGCGACGATATGCGCAACATTAACCGCATGGTGCGACTCAAACGAGATCGACATTCTATTAACTACTGGGGGTACTGGCTTTGCGCCACGGGATGTGACGCCGGAAGCTACCCTGCAGGTCGTCGAACGGCAAGCACCGGGTATTCCAGAAGCCATGCGTCAGGCATCCCTCTCTGTTACACCACACGCCATGCTCTCCAGAGCCGTGGCTGGCATTCGGGGCACCACATTGATTATTAATTTGCCGGGCAATCCGAAAGCAGCCATGGAAAATTTCGAGACGGTTCTTCAAGTGTTGCCGCATGCAGTCGAATTAATCCATGGAGATCCCAACTCCGAGGCTGGTCACAACCGATCGAGTCAATAAAGGTTGATAAGCGGTATTGCCGTAATTTCTAAGGACAGGGATCAAGCCAAAGGGAATCAATGCACCAAGCAGGTCAGTATATTGGAACTGACTTGTCAAGGTATTACCGGATGGTCTGTTCCAATGCAGCCTTGAGATCGTCGTGCTGTTTTACTCTTTTGAGTGGAACGCCCCCGGCGATTAGTGCCTCGGCAATTTCCTCATAAATTCCAAAACCGCCAAAAGTCCCCGAATCAATGAGCACGACGATTGGCTGAGTTCCCCGCCTTTCAATCTCATTAACGGTCACCAACACCGAAGTGGAAGCAGTGGTTGTCACAAGGATAACGGAACTTCCTCGCGTTAATTGAGAAGCCTGGCTTTGGACAACTGCCTCGATCGGCAATTGCCCTTTACATTCCACAAATGCCATCATTTCAAGGATTTTACTAAGCTGCCGCTCGCCCCGTCCAGCAGATAACACGGAAAATTTCTGACCGGCACAGGCAAATCCTACAGACCTTCCTTGCCTCAGATAATAGGCAGCAATTGAAGCAGCAGAACTGACAGCATACTCGAAGGTATGGGGCGGTATCGCAACTTTCCGTTGAGAGGTCCAAAGCCAATATCGGTCTTCACCAGTCGGATCCGAGTCCAATTCACCGGATTGAACGGAAACCGATCCATCCAGAAAAATCCACACATCAGCCTGGGGATCCTGTTCAAACTCTTTTACCATCAGCATTTCCCGCCTGGCGGTCGATTTCCAATGAATGCGATTCAAAGCATCGCCTGGAGCATACTCGCGGATCCCGGCTGCATATGGGGTAACTTCGATTGTTTTCTTCCGCAGTGCTTGTCCGCCGGAAAGCAAACCGACTGGTGTATAGAAACTGTTCAAATCCACAAAATACGGCAGAACCTCCAATTTTTTACTCCCTGGAAAGGTTGCCCGGTAAAGGAATAGTCCAAAAGGATCTCCAGAAGAAACTATTGTCGGTCCCAAATCAAACTCGCCGCGGCGCGATAAAAGCGTGCGAGTCACATAGGACCGGGAACGCCGGGGACCAATCATGGATAAAACGCGTGATCCAGTGTTGCCGGGTAAAGCGGATCCATCTTTTAATTCAAACCAAACGCGCACCCAGCGGGATTGGTTGGTAATTTCAAAACGCTCCTCAAACAGCTGGCCAAATTGCATGCGAAACACGCGCGCGATGCGCTGAACAGAAACCCGGCGAATTGAAAAGCTTGCCCACAGCCAGCAAAAAATGATCACCATACCAAGCAACACTGCCAGGCGCTGATAAACCACACTTTGGGGTGTAGAATAGGCTGCAAGCAGGCAAACAACCAGCAGAATTAACACCACCCAAAACGCGCGTCTGACGATCATTAATCAGGCAGCACTTTCTTCAAATGAACCGCCTGGCACCACCATCGTATGCAATATTTCATTAACAACCTGATCAGCGCTTAAATTCTTCATCCGGGCAGAAGCTTGAATCACCATTCGATGCGATAAGACGAATGGCGCAAGATATTTGATATCATCCGGCAAAATATAATCCCGGCCGCGGATCGCGGCCAGCGCTTGCCCCGCCCGGAACAAACCCAGGCTCCCACGCGGGCTTGCTCCAAGATAGACATCAGAGCTCTCGCGAGTTGACCGTGTCAATTCCACAATATAGCGTTTTATCGGGGCGGCCACATAAACTCTCTTGATAGCCTCTTGCATTTCGCGCATTTCTTCAACCGTTGTAACCGCCTGCAAATCCCTGATCGGATGTCGGATCTGCTGCAGTTCTAATACATGAATTTCATCCGTGAGAGTCGGGTACCCGAGGCGTAAACGTAAGAGAAACCGATCCAATTGCGCTTCCGGAAGGGGAAAAGTGCCTTCATATTCGATTGGATTCTGAGTAGCCATAATCATAAACGGATCGGGTAATGGATGGGTAATACCATCCACTGTCACCTGGCGCTCTTCCATCGATTCAAGCAGGGCGGATTGAGTCTTAGGCGTCGCCCTGTTAATCTCGTCCGCCAGAACGATGTTGGCCATAACCGGCCCCGGCCGAAATTCAAATTCGCGGCTGACCTGGTTAAAAATCGAAACGCCGGTTACATCGCTAGGCAACATATCGGGCGTAAATTGAATTCGCCGAAACGAACATCCCATTGACTTGGCCAGGCTGCGTGAAAGAATAGTTTTTCCAACCCCGGGAACATCGTCAATAAGGATATGCCCCTGACACAACAACCCGATAACCACTAATTCAAGGGCTGGTTGTTTACCGACAATTACCTTCTCGAGATTCTCAATGATTTTCTTCGAGTAGGATTGAATATTCGGGATCGATTGATCCATAGGGGCTCCTGTTTACCGGGAAATGGACTTCCGGCCAAGAATAAGTAATAAGACGATGGAAAAAATTCCGGCAATACTTATCATTATGGATAACGATATCCACCAGGGTCTGTACTCAATCACGATGGAATGCTGACCAGCCTGAAGAGGAAACCCGCGAAACAAATAGTTTACTCGAGATATTTCTTGAGCGGCTGACCCATCGATTGCGACCATCCAGCCTGGATACCAGGTATCCGTCACCATAAACCAACCATTTTGGCTGACGTTTATATCCATCACCAGGCGGGTAGCATTCTCCGAAAGTATACTGATTTTATTCACAGATTGCAAATCGCAATTTCCTTCGAGAACTTCGCCTTTTTCGATGACAGCAAGAGATAGGCCGTTATTGATGGCGTTTTTCGTTTTATTCCAGGCGTCATTTGAATCCAGCGCAAATTGCGAGCAAGGATAAAAAGCAAAGCGCTCGCCACCGATCAGGGTTTGATACCTATACGTGGTTTCGAACGCATCCGTCACTACTTCCACTTGATTCACATCCATCATTCGAAGCCAGGGTGTACGTTTTTCTTGCGGCAATGTGGTTAGGTATTGCATCCAGTTATAATATCGCGCAGGCTGAAGCGGTTCAAAATTATTGGCAGAGGATAAGCCGGTTAAGATATTGATATTTGGAAGTTGAGCCAATCTCAGTTCATCCCAACTCTCTTTTTCTCGATAATCCTTAAACCGCAAGAAACGGCTAAATTTCAAGATGTACTCGCTTCGTGCATCGATGTAGATTCTCCCTTGAGAAGCATCTTGAGTTTGACCGACATTGTTTATATTTACCTTATAAAATTGCATTGGAGCGGATGGATTCTGCCCCCAGCCTGCCCAAAGGAGATCGCTGCCTACCAGCATTGCTACCAACCAGTTCCATCGATCCTGATTCTTCGTTGTACTGTCAGCTGGTTTATTCAAAAGAAGCATTAGAATCAATATACTGAATACAGCAGCAATAATTAATGAGTAAACAAAGGATGGCTCGACGCCCGGCAGGATAAAATATGCCGCCGCAGTAGCAGCGATTCCAGTAAAAAGCGCAAATATCGCTTTTCTGAAACGCGGTATCGCTTTTCCAACAGGACGTGCCAGGGATTGAATCCCAAACCCTGATAGCAAACTGAGCGAGAACACCAGCCAGAGCATATAACGCGCCGGCGCCTGAAACATGTCAAAGGTAGGGATACTCCGGTAAAAGAATGGAAAAATTGGCGTATTCTTTCCCAGGGCAAATAACGTTCCGATGATGCTCAATCCCCAAAGCAAATAAATTCGGTTCTGGTTTTGCTGCTCTCCGATGCTAATTTCCAGATTGCGCCGTTTGAGGAACTCGAGTGTAGAAAAAGCCATGATGGAAGGCAATAGGCCAATATAGATCGCGTCTTCCCAGAAACTGGCATAACCCCAATAATCCCCAAAGGCGGGGTTTCCAAAGAAATTCGGGGCTATCAAGGTTAGTATTCGCCACGGCCAAAAAGAGTAAACCATAGCCAATTCAAAATTTACTGAAGAGGCACGTTGAGATTGCTGCAGTAGTTCAAAAGTTGGAATTAATTGGACAGCCGCGAGGCAAGCTCCCAGAAGGATTCCTGCTATGGATACCACGATGGTCGTAACTGCACTTCTCCATCCACGGCGGTTCCATCCAGCGACCAAAGCCCAAAAGCCTAAAAGAATAAAACTGTACCAGGTAATTTGAGCATGACCGCTTAATAACTGCATCCCACTGCAAAGTGCTAACCAACCCATTAACCCCAATTTCCGGCTTTGAACGGTTTCGCGGGAGAATGATTCAACACAAAGGACTAACCAGGGCAGCCAGGCAGCACTCCAGATTATGCTGATAAACCCTGCCCGGGCAACCAGGAAACCACTCATCGAAAAAGCGAGCCCTGCAACCACCTGGGCAAGTTCATTTAATCCGAATTGTTTGACCAATTTGGCCGTGCCATAACCTGCCCAACTCAGGTGCGCGGCCAGTAACAGGGTAAATCCCCATGCCATCCAGGGTGCGCCGCCAATCGTTTGTAAGATGTACAGCAACCAGCCCGGCGGATAATACAATGCCAGCTGATAATTGGCCAACAAAGGCGCGCCCATCCCGTTTAACGGATTCCAAAATGGCCAAATACCGGATGTTATTTGCTCCCACGCCAAAAAACGCCAAGGAATAAACTGCAAAGAAGGCGTTCCCCAAACCAGTGCACGCCCTCGTAATATGGTCGGGGCGAACAAGAGGAAAGGAAATAGCCATAGCAGGTGTTGGAGGGACGGTTTTTGTTTGAGAGAGAGATGCATAAGCTTACTCAGCCAGCTTTACCTGGTAAATTGTATATCCGTCTCGTGAATATATCTCTTTTAAGAAGGCGGCATTTTCTGGATTCCACTCTCCCAGTAAGTGTTCATCGGGCCCATAAAACAGGTAACCCACTCGCTCATTCTTTATAAATGCAATTCGATCACGATCTAATTCATTTGTCGAAAAGAAACCCTCTACTTGCGGCTTAAGATCAGACAAATTAACACTTTCAGGACCGTGTCCAATCACGACATGGACTGGTGCCCACGCCGGCAATGAATTTCCAACCGAATATGAACTCAATATATTTGAACCGGGCGAAACGTTATCTGCCAAATAAATATAGCCATTGATTTTTTCCATAGGCTTATATAATGGTTCAGCTGGCGTCGAGACCGCCCAGATTGACCCTGCAAAAAAGACAAATGTTGAAATAATCCCGCTGCCGATCAGTGCGGCTGACAACAGCTTCCAACGATGAGCAAAGCCTTCGACGCCAAATAGGGCGAGGACAATCCAGGCCAACCAGACTCCTTCTGGTAAGCGGCGTTGTAATGTATATGGCAAATAAGCCAGGATTGGGAAGATGACCACCCACGCAATCGGTATGGCCCAAATCCAATCCTTTGTTCTTACCGCCCGAACAATCCCAACCAATGCAAAAGGAATCATGACCCCGTACGCCAACAAATAATCGCCAGGTGGAGGCGAGAGAATAATGTTCTGTTGTGACCAACCGCGTAAAACCGGCACAAATGTAAAAGAAAAAAAGTTATAAATAACCATTGGCGATGAAACTAATATCATCCCAAATGCAGTCTTGAGATGGTTCTGCCATGACCTCAAATCTTCCTGCTTGGTCCTCAAGTCCGGTTTCCAAATTAGGATGAATATCCAACTGAGAATAATTACTGACCCGACCACAGCCCACCCAGTGACAATTGTCAAAGGTTGCATAAATCCAAGCAGCAACCAAAAAACACCAATTTTCATTCCATAAAGGAATGGATTGCCTGGTGGTTTGGTAAGAAAACCTGCCAGTCCCCATAAAAGCAACGCCCGGGCGATTGCCAGGTGTGGCAATCCAAACACACCCAGAAAACCAAAGGATTCGGGTGAATAGAATTCCAAAGGCAATTGTTCAAAACCGCCAGTTTTGAGGCCAAATATCACCAGCCATCCCAACCCGCCGCCAAAAGTTGCCAGGACTACCGCCCACCGTTGCCTCCGTTCATCCAAAATAAAGACTTTGGTAAAACCATAGGAGGCAAATACAAAACAAATTATCCCAGCCGCCCGAAAGAGTTGGAACAACATAACCAATTGCAAATGGATTTCTTTGCCGCCAGCCAGTTTTCCTAACAAAATATAAGGAAGGAAAGCCAAAAAACCGTTTTGTGGGAGGGTGGTATAAGGCGTTCGGAAAAGCCAATCACCTGTTGTACCTAAAAGCATTTTCGCAATATAGGAATTTCCATCTTCCACCCCAAAAACAAACCCGGTAAAAACCCAATCAACCCCCTCATTCGCAAACCCAATTAAATAGGGTATGGCCGTGAGGAGGATGGTAAAAACCGTGAAAGACCACAACCAGCGCTTCTGGCCCTTACTCATTTCTGCTTCCCTTATTCTTTTTATTCTTTACAGAGATGGCAATAAGCATGATCCAGCCGAGCATGGCGATTGCCCACCCAAAGTAAACGGAAAATGGTTGAAAATAAAAAACGACTTGATGATTTCCTGATCCAATCACAACACTGCGCAAGATGCCTGAATAGGGCTCTATAGGCGTTTCCATGCCATCGACGCTGGCATTCCAGCCAGGATACAATACATCAGCCAAAACAAGCCTTCCAGGGCCTGTAGCGTTGATTACAACTGTGTTTGCCTGATAGCTGGCGATTTCAGCATTTAAAATTGTGCCATCTTCATGCTCGACCAGTGCACGATTACGGTAATTCAAATTCAAATATATTTCGTCACCATTCACTTTTTGGATCCACTGTAAACCAGCCGCATCTACGGGAAAGGCTGACACGACATATTTTACATTCATGACCCCGAGTAATTTCGAATCTGGCACGTAACCCTGGTTATCGCTTGCGGGTTCGCCAGATGGAAATGGCGGCAGGGTAACAGTGTAGCCATTGATTGGTATCCCGCTTGCTTTTTCGAACAGGTCATCAAACGCGGTGATCTGAAGGGGATCAATGCCGTCAAGAATATCCAGACCATTATCACCGCTGATATATTGCGGGAGACTAAAGGATGGCGAATAAATCCGGTATGGCTCATTTTTACTTGTTGAAATTGCGCGGACCAATTCAATATCGTTATGGAGGACATCTTTCGGGTTTTTCAAAACCATGAACTGCACGTCGACAGCCGCCAGTTCGATAAAATAAATCGGAATAAGGACCATCAATAATTTTTCCCCCGGCAGCCAACGCTTTTCAAAAGCCAGAATAATAAATAACCCGATTAGCGAAGCTATTCCAGCCCAAAGAAAGGGCAAATAATATCCACCCAGGTAGAATCCCATCCCCGCAGCTATAAACAACGGGAACGCCACGAAGGGCACCATAAAGAAGACAGGTTCGGGTTTTTGTTCGACGCGATTTTGGACTAAATATTCCAAAGCATAAGCGGATAATACTGAGAAAGAAAAACCGCACAGAAACAACGATCGCGAGGGTACTCGCAGCAACGAAAAACCAGGCAATCGCGTCAACAGTTGATACCCCGGAACGGAATCTCCAAAAGCTGCCAAAAGGCTTAACCCCAACAGCGCCAACCAAAACCATGCCTGGCGGCGCACACCCGGCACGGCTAATATGAAAACGAACAATAACCAGGCAATAGCCCCCGGGTATAACACCCATTCAGCGTATCCGCCCAAGGATGGAATGAACAATCCCAAGAGGTTGGCTGGTGGCAAGGAAAGAGCAGCCTTTTCACCGGTATTCATTATTGAACGCGTGGTCAGTGGAACATATTCCAGCAAGGGCAACCACAACAGCGCCGATAGCACCAACACCACAATTCCCTGGCTAAGGACTCCTCCGGCCAGAGACAGGAATTTTTCTCCGGGTGTCGATTTTCTGCGGATAATAAATGATCGAATTGAATATCCCAGCCACAAGATCGCAGCATAAGGAGTCCAGCGCGGGTCCGCCAAAGTAATTAATGCCAGGACAATGCCAGGAGCAACCCGCCAGCCATTCAAGAGAGTGCTTTCATGTCTTTTCTGCTCAGCCCAAAGAGCCCAAGGCGTTAAACACACCGCAAAAACCAGGGTCAAGTGTCCGGCAGCGAAGTGCGCCATTAGTTTTGGCATCGCCTGAAAGACCAGACTTGCTGCAAGAGCCGGCCATTGGCTTATTCCCTCCCCTTTAAGAAAAAAGAACATGCCCAGGCCGCCAAAAGCAAGGTGGATGGCCGTAACAAGGTTGAAGCCAAATGGCAACGGGAATAACAGTGCCAACCAACCGAACGGATAATGCAGGCCTGACAACGGATCGGCAGCAAAGGGGTACCCCGCAAAGATCCGCGGTGACCAGAGTGGAATCTCGCCTTTCATCAAGCTTTGCCGCAAGAATTCGGCGTTCGGCAAATGGCTGATGACCAGGTCGGAATAATCACCACGGACAGGAAATGCGAAGTTGCCCTGCAGGTAAACCAAAAAAATAAATGGAAGAATGAGAAGAAACAGGTATGTCCACGCTCGTTTCATGGGACATCCTGAAGTCTAAAAACTTTTAGATGATCACTTTCAAATTTCAACTGAACATCCTTGGGTAACAAGGCAGGAAGAATTCCAACTTGGTCCTCATCCGGTCCCCAGAGAATCCAATCCACACCTATTTCCTTTGCCCAACTCAGAGACTCTGCATCCATCGAACTGCTGAAAAACCTCTCCACCAGACCTTTTTCGGTCAAGGCATTAACGGTTTCAAACGGGTGACCATAAACCACCCTTAACCCTGTGTAAGCCGGAATAATCGCTCCAGTTCGCGGAGAAGCCAAAACAATTTCCTCCGGTTGGGAATTCTGAGCTAAGTAAGAAATCCCCATCATTTCTATCTTATTGAGGACAAGGGGCGATTCTGGATTCCTAACAGAAGTAAATCCTCCAAACAATATGATCCATAACGTTGGCAGTGTTACGCATAATGCAACCAGGCAAGCGAGTTTTGTTTTCTTATCAGCAATTTTCGCAATTCCCGAAGCTGCTAAACCCGCTACTGGAATCATGTACCCAAGTAAGAAACGGCGTTGGAGGCTAAAGGGTACATAAATTAGCAGGAATCCAAGGAACAACCAAATCGCTAAGAATACTTCCTTTCGATTGCGTGATCGAAAAGCCCAATATGCATTTAAAACTGCGAAAAGAATTAAGGGTGATAGTGAAATCAGAAGGTCCCAAAGTTCAGGGGAGGGAGTATGGTTTTGCTTATCCCATGCCGCCAAAATGGGGTCAGTCCGAATAACGATGAACTGATAGAGGATTGTCAAGCCACCAAGAGATAGAAATATTAATGGCGTTTGCCATCCGATTTTTTCTTTTGTAAAAACATCGTATGTAACCGCGCCGCAAGTTAATACAACGGCGACAACAATTGCAAAGGGGAAAATAATACCCAACAGCACACCAGCAGCCATCAAGATCGGTATGACCCTTTTTTGAAATGGCGAAAAAACCTGAACCAGGTACCAGAGAAAAATTGCCAATCCCAGGCTAAAGTGAGGACTGGAATACATGGATAAAAATGGGTATGCTTCGGTCACCCAAAAATCCGCTGTAAATCCGCCAAAAACCGCAGCCAACCATCCCAGTCCTGACCCAACCGCTGAAAATGTGAAGGCCCAAAATGCCACTTTAGGGCGATCTGCAAAAACCATAATGAAAAAACGATGCAAGGCAGATAAGAGCGCTATAGCAGAAATCATTCGAGCAAGGTGAAAAACGAAAATGATTGACAACCCAAACCAGCGGGCAACATGCCCGAGAAAAATATAAAAAAGGAAAATATATGCTCCCTGGTTCGTTTCAACAGAATAAGATAAGGTAAATTTCCAGGCACCTTCCCACCCTTCACGCATTTTAGCCAGGTAACTGTATCCATCCAACGGATTCAGTAAAAAACCGCCGAAAATCGTACCCGGTGCCGCATAAATTCGGGCCAAAATGTATGGGAGGCTAATGATCAGGAGAATTGCAGCGCTTAGGAAAAGGTACCTTTTTCGCATATTCCCTCTTTCCAAGTATACTTGAGGAAATTTTTACAAACAATCAAGTTCAGTTCACATTTCAAATCTGTTTGCCAGATAAGCTTGCCAAGCCTGGTTTCGCCTTCTATAATCCCTTTATGAGCCTAAGTTTTCATCTATTCCAACTGCAAAAACTGGATACCCAGGTATCAAACGCATCGACTCGAATTGCAGAAATAAATCGATTACTTGCACAGAATGAATCACTTGTGCAAGCCCAGGCCCAACTTGACTCAACCACGGAAAAGTTGAAGAACACTAGGGCGAAATTGCGCGAGATCGAAATATCAGTTCATAACAAACGAATTAAAACGGAACAGTCTGAAGCTGCCCTTTATGGCGGCGGTGTGAAAAATCCGAAAGAATTACAGGATCTTCAATCAGAGATTTCATCGATCAAAAGGGTCATCGCTCAACTTGAGGACTCTCAGTTGGAATGGATGGTCGCTGTCGAAGAAGCCGAACAGACATTTCGCGAAGATGAAGCCAAATTAAACCAAGTTAAAGCCCAACAGGCTGGTCAATCGGCAAGTTTACTAGGCGAGATGGCCACCCTGGAAAATCTTTTAGAACGACTCAATGTCGAAAGAAAGGCGTTGGTCAGCCAAATAAATCCCACACTCCTCGATACCTACACGCAATTAAGGGTGGCGAAACGAGGTCTTGCTGTGGTCCCGGTTGAGGATGGATGCTGTACAGCTTGCGGTTCCACCCTGACGGCGGCAGAAATCCAGGCTGCACGTTCTTCAACTCAACTGGTAATTTGTCCAATGTGTGGCAGAATCCTCTATTCCGGTTAGGTCATGGCGTTACCGAAATTTGATTTTCTTTCCTTTATAGCCGGTTTTGCTGCAGCTTCTATCCTGTGGTTATTGATTTGGCAGGGTCGTGCAAATTGGCCTCAAATACAGGCAGCTTTGCGCAGGCAAATTACATCGGTTCGCAAGAAGAATCTATCGGATAGCGAAGTTTACTTAAATCAAAGTGTCTACAGGCGGGTACAAAGACAACACCTGGCTGCCGCTTTATTTTCATTGGATGAAATCCTCATCCCGCCGTTAGTTGTTGCGCCGCCTGCTGCTCTGGATTCATCTGGAAATCGGATTGAAGAATCTGAATTGGAACAAGTGATCCCTTATATGCCCGATTGGCCAGAAGTAGCATCGGAATTTGGTTTTCTCACACGGCCATTAAGTGATATCGCCTCGGGAAAAGCGGATATCGCCTTAATTGGAGGACCCGGCATTGGCAAAACGACCACCCTCTGCGATTTTGCAACAAGCATTGTTCAAAAACGGATAAACGACCACCGCCTTCTTGAAAGTCACCCAATTTTCTTGCATGTTCTGGATTTAAAACCCCTCCTATTGAACAATGATGATGCCTCCGATGCGCTGGTGGATGGGTTTACCGGGAATGTTGCAGTTACTCTCCAAAAACAGGCTCGCACAACCGTTCGCCTGGCTTTGCGGGAAGGCCGCGCAATTCTTCTCCTGGATGGACTGGATCAACTACCTCCGGCTAACCTCCAGATTTACACGAAATATTTATCCAAATTGAAATCACAGCATTCCAACCTGCAAATTATTGCAGCTTGCAGCGATCTTTTCCTGAATGGTCTGATCGGGATCGGGTTTACCCCGGTTGCGGTTGCGCCCTGGAATCAAACCCAGTTGCGTCAATTTATTGAAAAGTGGGGGCAAGCGTGGAAGGAATGGATCCTTCCGCAGGTTTCCAAGTATATCAATGTGCCACAACCGGATTCGTTAGCATTGGAGAATTGGATTAGTACCACTGGATTGTTTTATTCGCCGTTTGATTGGACGGAACTTGTCTGGGGATCATTTTCTGGTGATTTGTCCGGCAATTACCCTCAGCATGGATATGAAGCCCATCTAAAACGGATTTTCAAGGGAAGGAATTTTGCGGCATATTTCGGGAAATTAGCCGCAACAATGCTTTCATCCAACCGCTCAAATATATCCTTTGAGCAAGCTGCGAGCATTCTGAACGGCTTTTCAAACGAGATCAGCCGTGAGGTAGGCACGCCCACAAGCACACAAATAAATGGTAATAGGAATGCAAATTCTGGCCGGCCTGATAATACGAGCGAAAGTGTCGCAAAAACGGCTGGTGAAAAGATGATCGGTAAAGCCATTGAGCTGGGACTTCTGGCAGAATATGGCGAGGATCAAATCGCATTTTGCCACTTGCCCCATGCTGCTTATCTGGCTGCCATTAACAATCAGAACGAAGATGTCAAGGTGAATTGGCAATGGGCCTTCAGCGCGTTGACTGAAAAATATTTAGCTTTCATCAATGAAGACCTCGTTTCAATTAACGATCTACTTGCGCTGGATGCAGATCCGCTGCAAAAACAACTCCTCCTGGTAGGGCGCATTCTTGCGGTAACGCCACCAAATTCTAAACTTCGCACCCAAATCATGCGCCGGATAATGGGCGAAATTCAAGATGAGAAATTACTATTTGGAACGCGAGCCCGCCTGCTTACGGCATGCGTAATCTCCAATGATCCAAGTATTGTTGTTCTTTTACGCCAATGGCTAAACGCGCCTTCAAATATGCTTCGCCGATTGGCAGCATTGGGTTGCGGTTTGCTAAAGGATACAAAAAGCGTTGGCGATCTCACGAATCTGCTTTCGGACGCGGATTTTCGCACGCATTCAACTGCCGGACTGGCATTAATTTCAATTCCGGGGGATGCAGCACTCCATGAAGTGGCTTTGGCGTTGAGCCATGGAGTAGAGACATTAAGACATGCAGTAGCCGAAGGTTTAGCCCTTCAACCTGGACAAGCAGGCATTGAATTGCTCAAGGATGCTGCTGCAATGGATGATTTGCTCATCCGGCGCGCTGTTGTTTTTGGTTTGGCCATATTACGAACCCCCTGGTCATTCGAAATGCTATCAAAGATGGCGGTAGAGGATGCACAATGGGTAGTGCGTAATGCCGCGGCTCAGGCGCTTGAACAGCTTCAGCAGCCAGATCCCAACATACCAACCCCTTTGGCGCCATTCTGGAAATCATCCTGGCTGATCACATTTGCCGGAAAACATGGACTGGGAGTGTCTCCAGATGAGCCTCCAATAAAATTACTTTCATTAGCTTTGGAATCTGGAACGGAAGAAGATTGCATCATGGCGCTCCAGTACCTCGACTTATGCGATGGAGCTGAGGCGCAAACGATGGTTGAAAAATTGATTACCAACCGGGACGAAGATCTCTCGGAAAAAGCGCTTCAGAGCTTGTGGCGCTTTTCAGTTGCGGGATTAGCTTAACGGGATCCAATTTACGGGATTAAATTAGCTGGCGCCACCTTTATCCGGCTGCTTTGCAGATGATCACAATTTTTCCATGATTCGTTGGTGAACCGTATCTGCGTCGAGGCCGATGATGGAGATCAACTTATCTCGGCCACTCTTCCCGGCGATAATTTCGATTTGACCGGTGTTGACATCCAGCAAATCTGCCAGGAACCGGATCAAAGTCTCATTTGCATGTCCGTCGACTGGCGCAGAGGTGATTCGGACCTTTATCGTACCGTCATCTAAAATCCCTTGAATTTCATTTTTACTGGAACGTGCAGTTACTCGTACAGTAATGGCAGCCCCCATTTGCCCATTATGCAGATGAAAATGCCGGTTTTGTGGCATGGATTTTACCCGATTCTCCTCAAAAGACTGACAAGGATTGATTCAATAGCCTGTAACAACAATAATAATATCAAAGGGCTAAAATCCAGGCTCATGATCGGCGGAACAATACGGCGAATGGGATTGAGTAATGGACCGATTACCTTCCCGATAAACGTCCGGATGGGATGGTACGGAGATAAAAAATAAGACAGGATCACCTCTGCCAGTACAAGGATCGATAGAGCCCAAAAGATAAATTGAATTACCTGTATGAGAATTTTCACAATACCATCC
>DATMYV010000004.1:0-25416 GCA_035560795.1 Longilinea sp. | reverse complement strand
ATCTTAAATGATATAATTCTTCCGATAACCGCATTAGAAGACTGAAAGCGTTTGGTGGGTCTTTCGGAGGAATCGCATGATCACGCATCGGCGGACAGGGATTCTCATGGGGGTTATTGCAATCCTGGCAGTGACGATGGCCTGCACCCTGCCATCGGCAACGCCTGAAGCTGGAAGGCCAACGGAAACGTCAACGGCGATTGGACAGGTCATGCCGCCAGCGGCCGGGGGCGGCAGCGGGACAGGCAGCGGCGCCGGTGGGAGCGCGGGAGGCAGCGGCAGTGGGAACAGCGGCGGCGAATCAGGTAGCGCCAACCGGGGCAGCAGCGAGGTAACACCCGAGCCCACCCAGCTGGGGGATATATCCGGCGGACCTTACACCGTTCAGCAAATTGAAACGCTAGGCGGCGAGGCTATTTCGGGCACAGTGTGCAGCACCACAAAACCCTTCAGCATATTATCAGTTACACCAAAAGTCACATTCACGTTTAATTTTGTTCCGCAAGACGCCCAGCACGGCAAGGTTACTTACACCTATTCGATCTCATCCGCGGGCGAGTCGCATGACGCTGTTGGCACCTATACCCTGACCGGGGTGGATAACGCGGGCACGCTGCAATTATCACTGACCGTATCTGACCACGTTGTGTTCAAAGGGTTTGATGGGAAGATTCCGAACCGTTATAAATTCAACCTGGTTCCGTCCGGTGACCCGCCATGTCCGGCTCCATGAGATGCAGTTCCATTAAAAAATAGAATATACATCCCCCGGAGCGGTAACAAAAAAGACCTTTTTTTAGGTCTTTTCTAGCGGAGAGGGCCTGCCCTGGCAGCGGTATCAAAAAAGACCTGTATTTAGGTCTTTTCTTAGCGGAGAGGGTGGGATTCGAACCCACGGTGACGACAAGCGCCACAACGGTTTTCGAGACCGCCCCGATCGGCCGCTCCGGCACCTCTCCAATTGCCCGGCAATTATACCCGGGATTTTCCTAAAGCTCAACCTCTTCACCCCAGCCCGGGTAGGTGACCGGACCCAGGTGCTGCTCGGCCAGTTTCGCTTGAAAGGCACTGGCCGCGTCAGGCTCGCCGTGAACCAGGTAGATTTGTTTCTGACTGGATCGGGACGCTGCTGCATATTGTAGAAGAATATCCTGCCCGGCGTGGGCGGAAAGCCCGCCGATGGTGGCAACTTCTGCGCGGCGTTCGTACCACTGACCAAAGATACGCACCATCTTTTCACGGTCAGCCAGGCGGCGGCCAAGTGTCTCGGGCGCCTGCCAGGATACGATCAAAATGGTGTTGCGCGGGTTTTCGATGTTGTTGCGCAGGTGATGTAAAATCCGTCCGGTTTCAGCCATGCCGGAGGCCGAAATGATCACCATGGGCTCATGGCGGTCGTTGAGCGATTTTGATTCATCCACCGATTGGACGTAGCGCAGCGTGCGGAAGTTGAGCGCCGGGTGGCGTTCTTCCGCAATGAAGCGCCGGGTATCTTCATCGTAATATTGCGGAAACTTCTGAAATACTTTGCTGGTTTCCACCGCCAGCGGGCTGTCGACGAAAACCGGCACAGGCGGCAAATCGCCGTCGCTGATCATGCGATTGAGATCGTAGACCAATTCCTGCGTTCGCCCGACCGCGAAAGCCGGGATGATGACCTTGCCGCCGCGCTGCAATGTGCGGCGGGTGACATCGCGGAATTCGGCAAAAGCATCCTCCGGGTTGCTGTGCGGTTTGTCGCCGTAGGTGCATTCCATCATCAGGTAATCGGCGCCGCTCGGATAGACGGGATCCTTGATCAGCGGCAGGTTCGGCCGGCCGATATCCCCGGAGAACCACAGGCGGAATTGCCGGTCCTTCTCTTGAATATCCAACACGATGCCAGCGGAACCCATGATGTGACCGGCTTCCACCAGGATCAGGGTCACGCCTGGCAGGATTTCGGTTGGCTGGTCGTACTCGGTGGCTTTGAAGAAATAAGCTACCCGGGCAGCATCCTCGATTGTGTAGAGCGGTTCGAGGGGCGGTTCGCCCTGGCGGGCGCGTTTTTTGTTGACAAAGATCACATCCGATTCCTGGATGTGTCCGGCGTCGCGCAGCATCACATCCGCCAGCATGGCGGTCGCCGGGGTGGTATAGATGGGTCCTGAGAAACCCTTTTTGACAAGATTCGGCAGGTTGCCGGAATGATCAATGTGCGCATGAGAAAGAACCACGGCGTCGATACTGGCCGGATCGTACTTAAAATTCAGATTCCGGTCGTAAAAATCCTTCCGTTTGCCCTGGAACAGGCCGCAATCGAGCAGCAAGCGCTTTCCGTTGATATCGAGCAAATGTTGGGAACCAGTGACCGTCTGGGCGGCGCCATCAAAATGAATTTTCATGATGTGATCCTTCGTGTGAAATGACGTTAAGAATTTCAGGACCAAATTTCCGAAAACGATAAGGCACGCTTTCCATGACTTTTTGGAGTGCATTCAAATCCTGCGGATTGGTTTCGGCGATGGCTTGCATGACATCGCGCGGCAGGATGACATCCGACTCGACCAACAGCTTCTGGCCGGTTTCTTTCCGCCAGGCGCGCAGCGCATCCTGCCGGTTTGCCAGCTCTTCGTCGCGATGGCGGTTGCGGCGCGGACGCAGCGGTACTGCAGCAAGTTGCCCTTGTTGAATGGCATTCAACAGCCCGTCGGCATGCCGCTCCAGCAGGCGGGAACTGATCGAATTCACCTCCATCAATTCCGCCCGGTTTTGCGGGGAAGCCAGCGCCAATTCCACCAACGCCGAATTACTGAGCACCTTGAATTGAGGCTGGTTGGTCTGGCGTGCGCGGGTGTCACGGTAATTGCACAATGCCTGGAGCACTGCTGCCTGGCGCGGAGTGATCTCGGTATGACCCGCCAGCCGCCAACAGGCATCGCCAGGGTTATCGACTGCCGGAATGGCAGTCTGACATAGCCGCAAGAAATCTTCCTGTGCCAGCTCCAGGCGGCCCGAATCAGCCAGTTCAGCCTGCAGCCGGTGACGCAGCGCGATCAAAAAGTGGCTGTCAAAGCGCGCATAAGTTTTTTGGGCAGGCGGCAGCGGGCGCTGGCCCCAGTTGGCGCGTTGGTAGCGTTTATCGAGCTGAATGCCGAATTCGGATTCCAACACCGATCCAAGGCCGACAGCCTGCCTGCCCAGGATGCGGGCGGCTACCATCGTATCGAAGAGATTGACAAAGGTGAACCCAAAATCGCGCTTAAGACAAATAATGTCATATTCCGCAGCATGGAAGATTTTTTCAATCCGCGGATCTGCAAAAATCGGTTCCAGTGGGGAAAGATCAGAGAAAGACAACGGATCGATCAGGTAATCGTTGCTTTCTGTGGAAATCTGTATCAGGCAGACCTGCTCCTGGTAAGCGAAAAGGCTGTTGGATTCGGTGTCCACCGCCAGATAGGGGGATCCCGCGAAATCCGCAACAATGCGGGTTAGCCGGTTGTAAGAATCGACCCAGATGGGATCTTTTAGTTCAGCATTCAACATGGGAGAAATTATAGCCTGAAATGAGCAACACCAGCGATTTGGCCAGGATTTTGGCTGTAAAGGCAGGTTAACGGCTATTTTCGCTAGCGCATGATTTCTGGATATGGTATATTATTTTTAATCCGGGAGGGTCTATGAACGAACGCATCCTCATAATAGAAGATGATGAAGCCATTCTACGAGTGCTCCGCCGCGCTCTGGCCTATGAAGGCTACCGGGTGGATACGGCTGTGGATGGCGAAAGCGGCTTGACGCAAGCAAGGGACCATCATCCTGATCTTGTGATACTCGATTGGATGCTGCCGGGCATGGACGGGTTGGAAGTATGCCAACGGCTGCGCGCTGGAGGGAGCACCCCGGTGCTGATGCTAACTGCCAAGGACACTCTGCAAGACCGTGTGCAAGGTTTGGATGCGGGTGCAGATGACTACATGGTTAAACCCTTCGAACTGGATGAACTGCTTGCGCGCATCCGGGCTTTGCTGCGCCGCACGCAACCGGAACGGGTTCCGCTGCTTAGCTTTGCGGATTTAACCCTGGATACCTCCACCCGTCAGGCATCGCGTCACGGGCGAACGATATCGCTCACCGCTAAAGAATATGATCTGCTTGAGCTTTTTATGCGCCATCCGCGCCAAGTGTTGACGCGCGAAATGATTTTTGACCGCGTGTGGGGTTATGATTTTGGCGGTGAAAGCAACGTATTGGACGTTTACATCCGCTATCTGCGCCAGAAACTGGAAATTGAAGACGAATTGCGTTTGATCCATACCGTGAGGGGCGTAGGCTACGTGCTTCGAGAAACCCCGTAATGTCCCTGCGATTGCGATTTTCCTTGCTTTACACCAGCCTGCTGGGCGGCGTACTCCTGCTGTTCGGCGGGCTTGTTTATGGGCTGGTTAGTATAATTCTGCTAAACCAAATCGATTATACGCTGACGCAGGAAGCCCAGGTGTTGATCTCGCGCTTGAAAGCGACCTCCGCCAACCAATTGGATCTGAACTCGGCGGCGATGTACGAACCGACGCAGAATATCCTGATCCAATTCTGGGATACTGGTCAAAATTTACTGCTGGCAAGACCGGCGTTATTGCAAAGCGCGCTGGATGGAGATGGATTGCACTCAGGCGTGCCTGTTTTCCATTCGGTTGAATCGAATGCACAGTATTATTTGCGCGTTCTCAGCGTGCCGGTGACCACGGCGCGCGGACCGGTGGGCGTGCTGCAAGTGGGCATCAACATGGGAATCGTAGTGGCGCTGCAGCGTTCGTTGGCAGTTGTGCTGGCACTGCTTACTCTGGCGGCCATGTTCATCAGCGGACTGGTGATCTGGTTTGTGACTGGACGGGCCTTGGCGCCAATATCCACCTTAACCCGGGTGGCTACAGAAATCACCCGCGCGGACGACCTTTCCCGCCGCATTCCCACCCAGGGCATCTCAAACGACGAGGTCGGGCGATTGGTGGTTGCTTTCAACGATACCCTCGAGCTCCTTGAACAACTCTTCACCACGCAAAGCCGATTCCTGGCCGACGTGAGCCATGAGTTGCGCACGCCGTTAACGGTGATCAAGGGCAATTTGAGCCTGATGCGGCTGATGAAAGAGGTGGATGAAGAATCGATGGCCTCCATCAGCGGGGAGGTCGATCGGTTGACCCGCCTGGTGGGCGATTTATTACTACTGGCGCAGGCTGAATCGGGACGGTTGCCGCTGCAGTTGGGACCAGTGGAATTGGACGGGTTGCTGCTGGACGTTGTGCAACAAATACAACCGCTGGTCGGAGATCGGCGTCTGGTTGTCTCGGAAATCGATGAGGTCGAAATAACCGGCGATCGCGATAAACTGCGCCAGGTATTACTTAATTTGATCAGCAACGCCATTCAATATACGCCAGCCGGCAGCAAAGTATTTCTGCGCTTGAGCAAGGATGCCACCTCCAGCCACATTGAAATATCAGATACTGGGCCAGGAATTTCTCCCGAAGATCTGCCGCACATCTTTGAACGCTTTTACCGCGGCGAACGCTCGCGCAAACGCAGCCCCGGCACCGGGTTCGGACTTGGTCTTTCAATTGCTTATTGGATTGTCAAGAATCACAATGGAACCATCGAGGCAAAATCACAGGAAGGCAGTGGAACGACTTTTAGCATCCGGCTGCCGTTGATTGGCCCAGAAGATTATAAATAAAACAAACCAGCGCAGGAGTGAGCCTGCGCTGGTTTTCGTGGGGGATAACCAGTTATTCTTTTTAGAAGCGGCGGGCCGGGTTATTGGCCGGATTTTCATTGTGGATCGGGCGGTGTGATGGGTGTTGCTGCGGCGTCATACTAACGCTGTGATAGGTTGGTTCAGGCCTTGGAGCAGGGTCCACATTTTTTGCAGCCTGTCGCAGCGTGGAAGCGAAGGAAGAAGACCGGTGTACTGAGGCTGAATTCGCAAGATTGACCGGCTGGACACTCGTGGCGATGCCTGCATTGCGCGAGGGGCGTGCGTAGGAATGCTGTGTGTCGCTACCGAAAAGATGATCGCCAGCCACCGAGAGCGTTCCAATGATGAGAATGCGGATAACCCAGACCATCAATGCGACGAAAACTGGGATGATTTTCGTCAAGGTGTTGCTGTCGATGACCGCGGTGCTTTGCAGGCTGTGATTGATGATGGCCATCGAGATGCCCCACCAGGTGAGACCGGCATTCATCGTGGCAGCCAGCAGCCAGGCGCCAAACAGATACCAGACTTCTTTCGGCTCATCCGATCCCTGCTGCGGGGTGAACAAGCGGGCTATCCCGGCGAAATCGATGCCGCAGAATGCCACAGCCAAAATGGTTGCCCATTGAACGCCGGCAAAGCTTAAATCGCCCAGAAGATCGCGCAGGGCAAAATCGGTGGTGCTGTAGTTGAATATTTCAAATGCCAGCAACGCGCCGATGATCAAACCACCGGTCAAGAGTCTTGGCCGGATGCGCAGGCGGCGCAAGGCATTGAGGGGATTCAATGAAGGGCGAGAATCTGCGTAATTCATTTGAGACTCCTTGGGTGAGCGAAAAGGAAGAAATGATTGATTACGCATAGAGTATAGAACAATAATTCTAATATGTCAATAGGCAAATTGAACAAATGTTTCAATAATCCAGGCGCAAAAAATACCTGTATGCAAAGGAAAATTGCTTAAGCGAGCGTATCGAGGTCTTTCGAGGCGTCCAACGCCATTTCGATAAACAACGAAGCAGACCAGCCGAACATGCTGGCAGCCTGCGGGCCAGGTTCGCCCGTTTCAGGGTGATAGAACTCGTAGATGTCGGCGTGCCGCATGACCAGAGCCAGGGTACGCCGGCGCAACTCACGGGCAACCTCGGAAAAACCCGAGCGTTCCAATCCTTCTGCCATCATGTAATTGACATTGATCCAGGTTGGACCGCGCCACATTTGCATGGGATTGTATTTTGGATCGTTGACGGCCACCGTGGGGAGGGGATAATTCGTCCAAAATTCAACTGGGTCAGTCAGGTGTGCAATACACCGGCGGGCAATCTTCTCAGGCAACCGGCCGGTGATCAACGGGAACAGGTTGAAGGGGGTACGCACCGGAATGATTTTTCCCTTTTGTTGTGCCCAAAACAGTCCAGCTTTTTCGTCCCAAAGGTGTGCAATCATGCGCTGCAAAAGGGCTTCGGCCTGTTGCTCCCAGGCTCGCGCTTCTGCAGGCAGACCAATAGCCCCGGCGATGCGTCCCAGGTTTTCCATTTGCATGACCAGGTAGGTATTCAGATCCGGCGAGGTAACCGGCATGCCGGCATCCCAAATCGGGTTATCATCCAATCCGGAAGAGAATGGATGGGTGTACTCGCACAGACCGTCGCCGTCCAGGTCGCAATTGTCAAACCACCAACGGTTCCAGCGCACAGTTGGTTCATACAATTCTTCAAGGAATTCGCGATCCCCATCAGTCTGATACAATTTCCACAATACCCAGGCCAACAGCGGCGGTTTGGTGACATCCGCATCCACTGGAAAGGTCAGGTGGGTAATGGTGCCTTCATCGTGGATGGCATCCGGGATCATTCCATCCGGGCGCTGGTGGTCTAGCACCACCCGGATTTGATCCTGTGCGAGCCGGCGGTCGATATGCCGGTAAGCCAATGCATGAAAAAATGCATCCCACTGCCAGACGCCGACATAATGGATTTTGGAGGGGGTCATTGCCTCGCGCGTTATAAAATAGCGGGTCGATATCAAACCCGCACGCATAATCCACCAGGAATAATAATATTGCTGAAGGTGGGGCACTGCTACAGCCGGCGTTGAAGTAAACCAATCCTCCCAACGGCGGGCGGCTTCCTCGAAAGCAGAATCAAGATTGGGGATGTAGCGGTTGTAGCCCAGGCGTGGTGTCAGGTTCATCAACAGCCCACTGCGCGGTCCGGCAGCGACCGTTAATTGAACTTCCAGTAAATCGGCCTCAATCAATTGAATCTGGTTGTTCACGATCAACCGGTTGGTGGTGTAGGCAAGATTGCGGCGAATGTCGCCGGTCTTGCGCAGCACGCCGCCGCGCCGGTCGGCGACCCCCTGGTCGACGTGCATGCGAAACCGCAACCCGCAGGCTGCTTCTGGCAAAGCCAGCAACAAGGTTTCGGCATCCTCAAATGTAATGGCAAATTCTCCCAGGCGGGTCTGGAAATTCAGGCGGTGGGGGTACGATTCCAATATGGTTGAAAGGTCGTTGCCTTCAGCGTCGGTAAAAACCAGGTCTTCAACGATTGGGGGTCGCAACCGGTAACCAGACAGGCGCGGATCGATTTTATTCCAGCGTTCCACCAGCCGGATGCAAATTCCATGGCCGTTTTTCATCACCAGCAGGCGGGAACCGCGCTCGGTGAATGGGATATGCTCCAGGTCAATTCGATTGCGCAATAGATCGAGGATTTGATCGTACTTATTCATGGCGGGTATCAACCTGAAACTGATTCCGAGGGAGGGGTTTCCTGGCTGGCTGCCTCGGGCGGCCATTGAACTATCTTGGGATGGGCATTATGCGGCAGATGATCATACACTTCCAGCAATGGAAGCCCTTTCGCCTTACAAAAGAGTGCTGCCAATGCCAAAGCATGGGAAACGATGACGATCCGGCCATTTGGATAGGCTGCAGCAATTTCATCTGCAACCTTAATCACCCGTAGCAACACTTCTCCGGCTGTTTCGCCATCTGGCGGACGGAATCCATAGGGATTTTTACGGCGGGCAAGCATTTCCTCGCTGTAGCAATTCTGTAAGTCGCGGTAGATTTTGCCTTCCCACTGGCCCTGATTAATCTCACGCAGCCGGACATCTGTATGCACCGGCAGGTTCAAGGACCACCCAATGATTTCAGCAGTCACGCGTGCGCGCTGTAGATCGCTGCTGTAGATGGCATCGAAAGGTTGGCCGGAGAGTTCGGCAGCCAGCGTTTGAGCCTGGAGCAGGCCGGCGGCATTTAAGGGCACATCCGCCTGCCCCTGATACCGTCCTTCCAGATTCCATTCCGTCTGTCCGTGCCTTACCAGCCAAAGTGTCGCCATAAACCGTTAAGCCCCTTTTTTATCCAGTGAAGGAATTGTACTTCACCTTCGACTTTGGGCAGCTTGGTCGCTCAGTTAGGTTCCGGGAGGTTATGTTCTGCGCGGTATTCCGGCAGCTCAATCATCGGCGGCCGTTCCCTTTCGGCCACCTCTTCAACTTCAAGATAATAATTGCCGCCTTCAAACCGGATCAGTTTCATGGTCTTGTTGACATCCTCGAGGATGTGCTGGCCGTAACGGCTCTCCAGCCGGCGCATAACGGCCTGTTGAATCTGGAAGGACATTTTCGAGAGCGCTTCAAGGCTCTGATTATGGTGGACGCGCTCGAGCAGATCAACCTGCGCGATGGCAGACAGGCCAAATTTCTCAAAGACTTCAATCAGCAATCCAATTTCAACACCGTAGCGCGAAAAGAAGTGCAATTGTTCAAGCGCTTTGCGGCGACCGCCGTATTCGCCTGAAAGGGGTTGGATGACGCCGGATAATTCGGGGTAATACAGGTTAAGCAAAGGCCGCGCGGTAAGTTCGGTGACGCGGCCGCCGCCGCCTTTTTCCAGGACTTCGCCGCTTTTCAGCGGGCGTTGGTAAAATCCTTTGACGAATTGAACGCGCGGATCGTATAGCAGTGGTCCCAAAACGCCGTAGACGAAGCGCGGGTGGATGTTAACAATATCCGTGTCGATCCACAGGACGATATCGCCGTGGGTCACCTGCAAGCTTTTCCACAATGCTTCGCCCTTTCCGACGCGTGCACCGTATTTTGGCAGCAATTTTTGGTGGATGTGTACCGGCAGGCCCAGGCTGGCAGCGATTTCGCGAGTTTGGTCGGTGGAATCTGAATCAATCAGCACTATTTCATCCAACAGCGGGATGTTATCCATCAACGCGCCTTTCACGGCGCGAATGACATTCCCGACATTATTGGCTTCATTAAGTGCCGGCAAAGCCAGACTGATGGTGACGCCCAGCTTTTTTTTATGTTCCACCAACCGTTCGAGGTCGGCGAACTCATTGGCGTGATAGGTATTTTCCGCAAACCAGCGGTCGACCAGGAGCGAGATGGCCTGCGCGCCAGCCAGCTCTCCTTCGGTTCCGGACCAGGCATTCGGTTGGGCAGTAAGGGAGCGTAAAATGACAACTCCCCCGGGTGCTTTCATCAGCAAATCCTCGGTTGAACGGCCGATGGGTTGAGTTTCGGAGTTTGGGCGGTTGGTAGCACCTAAAACCAACAGGTCGCTGTTGGCCGCCCGTTCCAGGATGGTTCGGATCGGATCAGCGGAAACCTCGCGGTTGTAGTGCACGCCTCGTAGATTGGGCAAAATGCTTGCCAGGCCGCGGAATGGCGCTTCCATCATATCGGGGGAGTTGGGCGGGGTCAGGTTGAGAACGTGCACTTCCTTGTGCGGCAACGAAAGTGAAAAACGCAGCGCCAACACCGCGTTTGAACCACCGCGTACGGGTGTAAGAATTCGCAACGGGCCGGCTGGCAGCGGACCGCGGATGATGGCGATATTGCATGCCGGGTTTGCCATCAGTTCATTCAGGGTTTTTCCCAGCGCCGTACAGGTTTTAGGAAAATCCAGAAGAATCAATTCGACCGGGTCGCCAGCCAGGGCTGTCTGCAGTTCGGCCCAGGGATCATTCGCCACATATACGCGTGATTCGGCTGCGTTGGGCAAACCGCTGCGCAGCGTTTGCAGACGTTTGCGAAGTTTTCGGGCGGTAGCCGCTTCCGCCGAGATGGAAGATTCCGGCGGCACGCGGACCAGACCAACCAGATGCGTTTCTCCGCCCAATTGACGCGCCAGTTCAATAGTCTGGGTGCAATCAACCCCTGGTATAACTGGCACGACAACCTGTTGAAATGGGCGAAAAACATGTTTGCGAGAACCATTCATTTCAATTCCTGAAGCAATGGAGCAATTTGCATTTGATAAATTCCTTCCCAACTGTAATGCTGGCGAACATGGATGCGCATTTGTACGGTTGGATGAGATTGGATGTACCCGGCGATGGACGCGGCTATCGCGCGGGGAGAATCATCCGGATTAAAGAAATTCGCGCGGCCATCCGCCAATGCCCGCAGAGCCGGCAAGTCGCTGCAAAAAATGGGAATCCCTGCCAGACCGGCCTCAAGAATCGGAATGCCAAAGCCTTCCTCGCGGCTGGGCAAGAAAAGCAGATCGCTCAACTGGTAAAAATCAGGGATGGAGTTCTCAGGCAGTCCCTCCGGGTAGAATTCGGCCAGCAAATGCGCCGATCCCTGCAATCGCAGAGTGGAGCGCAGTTCGATCAGTTCATTATAGTAATCGATATTGGTAGGATTATGCGGCCCGGGCGGACCAGTGACGATCAGCGCTGCGGATGGAAAAGTGCGCTGAAGTTCAGCCAGCGTGTGCAAAGCCAGTTCGATGTTTTTCCGGCGCGTCAAGCGGACAGGCGTCAATAAAATCGGACCGCAGCCGGTGAGAGATAATTCCTTTAGCAAACGGTAGGTTTCACGGTGAAGACCGAGAAATTCGCTCAGGTCAAGGCCGGCTGGAATGACGGCAATGTCTGCCGCGGGGATTTGAAAAAGATTGGCCAATTCGGCCTGTCTGGCATCAGAGATGGTCACCTGGCGCACATTTGGCCAGGCATTGCGCAGCAAGTCCCACGGGTAACCTTCGTGTAATTCCGGCAGGTAACGCTGCGAACTCCAGGCCGGATCGTGGTGCCAGGCAATGAGACGGGGTTTGTTGTTCTCCTGGCTCAATCGGAACAATGCAGCGGTCAGGGCAAGGTTTTTATGCAACGACAGCACATTGTGAGCGATGATGACGTCGCTGCCCGCAGTCGCCTGAAATAATTCTCTCTTGATCCGGTCGACCAGTTCTTCAAAACCTTCAGGTACCACCCCTTTATCCAGACTGGCTTTGGCTTTGAGAATGTGCGGATGGCGGGAATCGATTAAAGGCAGAATTCGGACCGGGATATGGGCATCCCAGGTTTCACCGCGGCCAGCCAGGATGCGCACGAAATGCCCGGCGCGGTGCAATTGTTGCGCCTGGTGTGCGATGACCGTTTCAACACCGCCAACAACCGGCGGCGCAGCATAATGCAACAGGGTTATATGCACAGGGTTCTCCTTGACGCCGTTTGAAGATCAAGCTCAATAAAACGGGGTTCGCTGCTGTGGCTATGAGGAGCCTAAAGAATTGCGTGAATATTATCTGAGATGTAACGGAACCGAACAGGATGATCTCCTGGCACATTCGGTTCGAAACGGCGCCTAATTCAGTATAGCGGGTTAAAACAACTCGTGTCAACCGAGAGAAACTTGATCCCGGCTTTATATGCGAATGATAATTGTTAGTTAGCCCACAGGAAATAATTGGTTGAAGGATACAGGAGAATACCGCTGGACCAGGTCGGATGAGATGGCGTTTTGCTGGCAAATATCAGCGTATAAATCGACACTTGGACGGCGAATGCGGGCCTGTGTCTCCACATCCAATCCCCATAGGCCGAACCTTTGAAACCAGCCGCGTTCCCACTCGAAGTTATCAACCAGCGACCAGTGGAAGTATCCTTTGACCGGAAAATTAAAATTGATGGCGCGCCAGACCTGATGTAAATGCTCGATCAAATAGCGCGGACGCAAATCATCGATTGCATCTTCCACTCCGTTTTCGGTAATGTATATTGGCAATCCAAAGGCTTTGGCCCATTTCAGTGATTCGAACATCCCTTCGGGGACATTGGCGATAAAACCGGATTGACTTAAGGCCGCACCTTTCGGGAAAAAACGCTTCATAAAGAAATCCCGGACTGCCAGCGGTGAAAATTGAACCAGATCGCGGGTGTAATAATTGATGCCGATGAAATCCTGCGTGCCGATTGCTTCAGGTACGGCAGCCCTTTGGGTGGAAAACCGCAGTTGGCCGGTTTTAAGCGTGCGGACGAAACTCTCGTTATAGGAATTGTGGGCAAATTTGGCCAGCGCCTGGTCAATTGGAGAAGCAGCCGAGGCTGGTTTGAGCGAGCGGTAGTTTAATGCAAAGCCAACTAATGAATTTTTTTGGATGCGTTTGATGCTCTTGTAAACGGCGGCATGTCCGCGTATCAAATTACGCATAACTGTGAAGGCAGCCTGTGCATCGGATTTGCCAGGCGGAAAATCGGTGCCCATATACCCGCTAACCACATAAACATTGGGCTCATTGATGGTCACCCACAAGGTTACGTATTCTCTTAAAGCCTCGACCACATGCGTCGCGAATTTTTCAAACAATTCTGGTGCGTTTTCCTGTTCCCAGCCGCCTTGTTCAGAAAACCACAACGGGTCGGTAAAATGGTGCAGCGTAATCATGGGCGTCAGGCCGCGGGCCAGCATGCCGCGGATCATCTCTCTATAATGGTCGAGTGCATTCTCGTCCCAACGGTCCGGGGTGGGTTGAATGCGGCTCCATTCGATCGACATTCGGTGCGCGTTCTGGTGGGTCTCGGCAGCACGGTCGAAATCTTCCCTCCAACGGCCGCTCCACCAATCGCAGGCCAAATTAGAGCGGTCGCCGTTCAAAATGCGTCCGGGTTGTGCTTCCCAGGCAGACCAGTTATTGTTGGTATTGCCGCCTTCCACCTGATGGGCAGCTGTAGCAGTACCCCATAAAAAACCGGCGGGAAAATTGTAGGTTGCTTGAGGCATGGTAATCCAGGCTCCTGATCGAAAACGGTTTTCTCATTATATACCGGGGGGTTCTTCAGCGTTGGGCGAAAGGGTATAATTGTCTTGAAAATTTGAAAAAAAGACTAGAGACGATTTGGAAACACTGCTCGAGATTGTGATCGGAAATTTACTGCGGCAGCACAGGTTGAAACTGGCAGTCGCAGAATCGTGCACAGGCGGATTGGTCGGCGACCGTTTGACCAACATACCCGGCTCTTCGGATTATTATTTGGGCAGCATCACGGCTTATGCTTACGAAGCCAAGCGGCGCGTACTGGGCGTGAGCGCAGAAACGCTGCGGAATTTTGGTGCGGTGAGCCGGGAAACAGCCATTGAAATGGCGCGCGGCGTTCGTTCAGCCCTGGTCGATGAGACTCTGCCGGAAAACGTGTTGGGACTCTCAGTAACTGGAATTGCCGGGCCGGGCGGCGGCACACTGGAAAAACCGGTTGGTTTGGTTTGGATTGGCTTAAGCGCGCCGGATGGAGATTGGGCCTGGTGCTACAGGTGGAATAATGACCGGATTGGCAACAAAGCAGCATCGGCCCAGCAAGCCCTTCAGCAAGCGGTCGAATACCTGACTGAAAAATAATTGGATAATGAGGACGATACCAAGCGAGCTTTTGTATGATTGAAAAAAAACGCATCCTGATCTTGACGGCTGATGCGGGCTTTGGCCACCGCAGTGCAGCAAATGCAATTGCAGCTTCCCTCGAACAAAACCACGGCAATGAATGCGAAGTACAAATCATCAATCCGCTGGATGACCGCCGTGCACCGTTTTACCTGCGCGATTCCGCGGCAGATTACGACCGTCTGGTTCGGTCCGCGCCTGAATTATATAAATTAAGCTACGACGCCAGCGACAATGAATTTCCAAGTTTCCTGATGGAAAGCGTGTTGACCGTCGCGCTTTTTGAAATCATGCGCGATCTAATCCGCTCATTGGATCCGGACGCAATTGTCTCCACTTATCCCCTGTACCAGGCACCGTTGGCCTCATATTTTGCCCTCAACCGATATTATGTGCCGCTGACAACGGTGGTGACCGATCTGGCGACTGTGCACCGCCTGTGGTTTTCGCCAAACGTCGAAATGTGCCTGGTGCCGACCGCTGAAGTGCAGGCGTTGGCTTTGAGCAATGGTGTTGTCCAGAATAAAATCCACATCACCGGCATTCCAGTTTCCCCCAGTTTTGCGAAAAAATTGCGCCGTAAAGCCGATATCCGCAAGGAATTAGGTTGGGATCAACATTTGCCGACCATTCTGGCAGTGGGCAGCCGGCGGGTGGACCAGTTAATGGAGAACTTGAATGTGCTCAATCATTTTGGCAAGCCACTGCAGGTAGTTGCGGTGGCTGGCAAAGATGAAGAATTATTCTCCCAAATGAAAGCGGTCGACTGGCATGTTCCAGCCCACATCTACGATTTTGTCACCAATATGCCGGAGCTGATGATGGCATCGGATGCAATAATCTGTAAGGCTGGCGGACTGGTGGTGACGGAATCACTGGCCAGCGGGCTGCCCATGCTACTGGTGGATGTAATCCCTGGTCAGGAAGAAGGCAACCGTGATTTTGTCCTGCGAAATGGCGCAGGCGATATGGTGGAGACGCCATTGGATATGTTGCAGACGCTGGCGCATTGGATGGCAAACGGCGAGCAACTGCTGAAAGAACGCGCCCGCAATGCGCGCAAGCTGGGACGTCCAAATTCGGCCGCGATTGTGGCGGATCTGGTCTGGCGCTCGGCGCTGCGCGGTCCCGTGAATAAACGCTATCGAACTCGTATGGGTCGGACCCGCCTCATTGATTTATTGACCAACAATAATGTTCCCTGGCGGGAAACGCAATCCGAAGCAGTCGATTCAATTGATGGGAGAGAAAAATCCGATGCAGCCAACCGTGCTGGTGGTCATTTCGGCTAATTCTGAGTGGCGGGTTGTTCGCGCCGCATATGCAACCTGTTCAATTCAGGCAGGACCTTTCGGCGAATGGTTCGTGACTGAAATAAACGACCAGCAAATCCTCTTTTTGCACGGCGGCTGGGGAAAAATCGCCGCGGCCGCTTCGACCCAGTACGCAGTGCAGCGCTGGCAGCCTGAGTTGGTGGTAAATCTTGGTACCTGCGGCGGTTTTGCCGGCAGCGTGGAACGCGGGACAATCCTGCTGGCGACCGAAACGCTGGTCTATGACATCATTGAGCAAATGGGCGATCCGCACACGGCCATCGATCATTACACCACCCGTTTGGACCTATCCTGGCTGCAACAACCGTATCCATCGCCAGTGGTCCCTGCCCTTCTAATCTCAGCCGACCGGGATATTCTGGTAGCAGAAGTGAAAAATCTCCGAGGTCGATATCATGCGGTCGCTGCCGATTGGGAATCAGGAGCGATTGCATGGGTTTGCCATCGTAATTCTGTACCCTGCTTGATACTGCGCGGCGTTTCCGATTTAGTCTCAGAACTTGGCGGCGAAGCCTACCAAAATCAGGATGTTTTCCACCAAGGAACAAATCTCGTGATGGAAAACCTGCTGGAAGTCCTGCCAGCCTGGCTACGGGCGGCTGAGTCAAAGATGCCTGCGTAAGCGGGTTGGAATGACTTGGCGGGAATTTATGTTATAATCTCGCGGGTGTAATCCGGATAATTATCACCAAAATTCCCTATCAGGGAAACTGAGGCGTGGTTCTCAGGCGGATTTAATGTGGTTGTGACAAAATTTTCTTAAGCCCTTGATTTATGTCCAAGAATTAAGAACCTGAAGAAATTGAGGAGGTTGAAGGCTCTATGGAGAATGCCGCTGTTGGAAGACCCGCTTCCCAGGGTCGCGCAAAGTTCATTGTCGGCGGATTGTTAATAATTGCCGCCGTGATCTATCTTGTGGTTTCATCCACCAAAGCCAGCGCCCAGTACTTCATGACCATTGCCGAAGTCCAGGCAAAAGGCGCCATCCTTGCCGATCGCGAACTGCGTCTTTCGGGAGCCGTCCTGGGTGATACCATTCAATATGACTCAAGCAATCTTCGGTTGACCTTCACCATTGCAGATATTCCGGCGGATAATGCTGAAATCGAAAAACAAGGCGGTTTAGCCGCCGTGTTGCATGCCGCGGTTATGGATCCAAACAGGGCGACCATGCAAATTGTTTACGAAGGTGTCCAGCCGGACCTTCTCAAGAACGAGGCTCAGGCGATCGTGACAGGCAAACTTGGGACGGATGGGATTTTCTATGCCAAGGAATTGTTGTTGAAATGTCCCACCAAGTATGAAGAAGCTCTTCCCAATCAGGCTACCAAATAGTCTGTTTGTTTTCAATCTCTCACCCCGGCGGAATGCCGGGGTTTTAATGGAAAAGTAAGGCTATCGGAGAAAGCATGCTGGCGAATTTTGGTTTTGGCGCGCTTATCATTACCTTTCTAGTTGCTTTATTCGGCATCGGAGCTGCTGTCTATGGAGGCCTGAAGAATTCTAGCCGCTGGGTGGAGAGCGCCCGGCTTGCCATGCTCCTGACCTTTCCATTGATTGCATTAACAGCCCTGAGCATCATTCTGCTGCTTGTCACGCGCCAGTACCAGGTTCAATATGTTTACAATGTTACCAGCAACACAATGCCCCTGTACCTGAAAGTTACCGCGCTGTGGGGCGGACAGGCAGGATCGCTAATCTTCTGGTCCTTGCTGATGTCAGCCTTTGCCTCGGCAGTAACCTTGCGGCGTTGGGACCGCGACCGCGAATTCTTACCGTGGGTGATCGTTGTGGCTCTGGTCACGCTGGCCTTTTTCGTGGGCTTATCCATTTTTGTTGAAAATCCATTTGAGCGGTTTTGGTTGAGTGGCAGCGGACGCGAGATCGTTGCCATGTTCCAACCGGCGGGCGCAACTGTTCTGATACCGGATGACGGGCGCGGCTTGAATCCGCTGCTGCGCCATCCAGGCATGATCATCCATCCGCCCATGTTGTACCTGGGCTTTGTCTCATTCGTTATCCCCTTTGCTTTTGCCATCGCGGCACTGGTTACCGGCCGTTCGGACGACCGCTGGATCCGGGTTACCCGCCGCTGGGCGCTGGTGGCCTGGTTGTTCCTCTCATTAGGCTTGATTTTGGGCAGCCGCTGGGCGTACGACGTGCTTGGTTGGGGCGGTTATTGGGGCTGGGATCCGGTTGAAATCGCCGCTTTCCTTCCGTGGTTAAGCGGAACGGCTTTCCTGCATTCGGTCATGATCCAGGAAAAACGCGGCATGTTCAAGCGTTGGAACATGGTGCTGATCATCATCACCTACTCGCTGGTCATCTTTGGCACATTCCTGACTCGTTCGGGCGTGCTTTCTTCAGTGCATGCATTTGCGCAAAGCGCCATCGGACCGCTGTTCTTTGCCTTCATTGGGATAACTTTCATCGCATCGCTGGCATTGCTGTTGTACCGTTGGAACGATTTGCGTTCCTCCGGCCAGTTGAACTCGATGCTCTCGCGGGAAGCACTGTTCCTGCTCAATAATTTGCTGTTCATGTGTATTTTGCTGGTTTGCTTCTGGGGCATGATCTTCCCATTGGTTTCGGAATTGTTTACCGGACAAAAAGTGACCTTTGCGGCGACTTTCTATGAGAGCACCACCGGACCGTTATTTGCTGGTTTGTTGTTTTTAATGGGTATTGCCCCGCTTTCTGCCTGGGGCCATTCCACCGTCCAGACGCTGGGCCGCGCCATTTGGAAGCCGACCCTCGTCTCGCTACTAGTGCTCGTCGCGGCATATGCGCTTGGCGTCCGTTCAGTGTGGGCGTTGCTGGCATTCTGGCTGACCGGGTTTGTGGCCTCCGTCACGCTCTATGATTACACCCGCGCGGTTCTGGCACGCCACCGCCGCACGCAGGAAGCGCTGCCGTTGGCGTTATGGAACCTGGCGGGCCGCAACCGCCGCCGCTACGGCGGCTATATCATCCACCTCGGCATTGTCTTGATGGCATTGGGAATTATCGGAATCGAAATGTTCCAGACCGAAACCCAGGGCACATTGAAAACCGGCGAGAGCATGTCACTGGCTGGTTACACCATTACATTCCGCAGCCTGGCCGAATGGAACAACCCGGACGGCCGGGATGTGGCGCGCGCGGTGGTGGACGTTTATAAAGGTGATAAACATCTGGGACAGCTTACCCCGCGGCGTGATTTTTATTATGATGCCCAGCAATCGATGACAATTCCGGGCGTGCGCAGTACCATGGAAGACGACCTGTACCTGTTGTTGGTCGATTGGGAAGCCTTCAATACCAACCAGGCTACTTTTAAGGTGTTCCATAATCCGTTGGTCAACTGGTTATGGTTGGGCGGTTTTGTGCTCATTTTTGGCATGCTGGTGGCCGCCTGGCCGGATAAGGAACCAGAGACCGTACGAAGACGTATCACTGAAAAGGCAAACAGCCATTTGCCTGCCTGAGTGCTCCATGAAGAAATGCTGCTGGAAGGATGGTAAACCAATAGGATCAGCCGTCATTGACAGCCAGGTTCCACGCCATTTTCAGGCGGACGTCATGCGCAAGTAGTTCTTCTAATTGTGGTCTTCCATTTTTTCACGAGGTCGGTGAGGTCGATGTTACTCAAGGCAGAGGTTTTTCGGTCGCGCAACGTAAAAATTCTATTATTGGCTGGCCTTTTGGCGCTGACATTTGTACTGTTCTCCGCCGGCCGGGTTTTAGCGCAGGATCCGCAACCGCCGACGGATGACCAGGTAAATGCAGTTGCGAAAGAACTGTATTGCCCGGTATGCGAAAATATTCCGCTGGACGTCTGTCCGACCCAGGCTTGTGCCCAATGGCGCGAACTAATCCGCTTGAAGCTTTCTCAGGGTTGGTCGGCCGATGAAATTCGCACCTATTTCGCTCAACAATACGGCGACCGGGTTTTGGCGATGCCGCCTTTGCAAGGTTTTAACTGGGTTTTTTATGCTTTGTTGGGCGTTTTTCTTGTACTGGCAGTGGTTGTTTATCTGCGGGTTGTCCGAACCTTGCGGCACAAAACTGCTTCGACCCAGAATGTGACAACCCCTGCGATAGATCCTGCCAAGGATGAATATCTCAAACGGGTGGAAGAAGAACTGCAACGCCGAGAAAAGGGTAGCTAACCCGAAATAGAGGAGTTTCCGGATGGAATTGGACATTGAAAATCCCCAGGAGGAACAAACCTCCATTCGCCGCAGCCTGCCTCGATGGGTGATTATCCTGGCATTTGTATTTTTGCTTGCGTTTCTGGCTTTAATCGGCATTGGCCTCCGCCGTGTTCAGGCAGGACCGATCGTGATTGGTCAAAAAGTACCTGAATTCTCGATGGTTACCTTCGAAGGTCAACCGAAAAATCTGTCGGATTTCAAAGGGAAAGTGGTGGTGCTCAATTTCTGGGCTTCCTGGTGCGCCCCCTGTTCGCAGGAAGCCGCCGAGTTGGAACAGGCTTGGCGCTATTACCAGCCTGGCGATCAGGTTGTATTCCTGGGGGTGGATTATACCGACACTGAGCCGGAAGCCTTAACCTACCTGGCAAAATACGATATCACCTATCCGAACGCTCCCGATCTGCGTACACGCATTTCGCAAATGTTTCGCATCACCGGGGTACCTGAAACCTATGTTATCGACCAGGAAGGCAAGCTGACGTACGTAAAGAAAGGTCCTTTTACCTCCCTGGGTGAAATTCAGGCTGTGTTGGACAATCTGTTAAAGTAAGAAAAGTAAATAAAAAGGTAACTGGAAATAAATTATGGATATCGGCTCGCTATTTCTCATCCTTGCCCTCGCGCTTGCCGTGGGCTTATTTATTGCTCAACCTTTTTTCAAACTTACTAAAAATGAAGAATCCGCGTCAAGGGCAGCCTTAGAAACGCGTGAGCACATCCGCTCGTCATTGCTTGCCGAGCAGGACCGGGTATTATCCGCACTGCAGGAGTTGGATTTTGACCAGGCATTGGGAAAAATCCCGGCAGAGGATTATCCGGTGCAGCGCAGCAGCCTGTTAACGCACGGGGCTGATGTAATGCGTGAGTTGGACAAGCTGGAGGAACGCAGCGGAATGCAAAGTGCCGAAGACCGCCTTGAAGCGGCCATCGCAGCCCGGCGTGCCGATGCGCAAGCTGGCGCCAGCACGGCAAATATCGGCGCGGGTGATTCGATCGAAGATCAAATTGCCGCGCGCCGCCGCGCCCGCGAGGAAAAATCAGTGGGATTTTGCCCGAAATGCGGTCGTCCATTGCAAAAATCAGATAAATTCTGCCCAAAGTGCGGAACAGCCCTTTAACGGGGGATCCATGAAACGACCCATCTTCTTCGCAGCCGCCATCCTGGTTTTCTTGTTATCCGCCTGTTCGCTGGCCGAGGATATTACCCCGCCGCCCGATTATCAGGCACCGACTCAAAACACGGCAGCAACGGTTTACCCGATCGTCCCGCCAGACCTGGTCCGCGGTGCGGCAATCTTTTCAGAAAAATGCGCCCCCTGTCATGGAGACCTGGGCCGGGGAAACGGCTCGATGGCTTCCAATTTATCGGTCGAGGTACCCGCCATTGGCACATCCGAGGTTGCCCTATCAGCCATCCCGGTCGATTGGTTCAACCTGGTAACGAATGGACGCATGGAACGCAGCATGCCGCCCTTTAAATCCCTGGATGACCGCGACCGTTGGGATGTGGTGGCATATGCGCTTTCCCTGCATACCACACAGGTCCAGCTCGACTCTGCCAAAGCCATTTATGAGCAGCAGTGCCAAAGCTGCCACGGTCGCCAGGGGAAGGGTGACGGGGAACAGGCTGCAGGTCAGAACATGCCCGATTGGTCGCAGCCGGAACGCCTGGCACAATTATCGGAAGAAAAATTATTTCAATCAATAACCACGGGAATTGGGAGCATGCCGGCCTACCGCGATACACTTAGCGACGAGCAGCGCCTGGGGTTGGCAGCCTATGTTCGTTCCTTGACCTTCGCATCGCCTGGCACGCTTGCAGCCAGCATAAGCACTCCTACGCCGGTCCCAACTGCCGAAAGCACGGCAGCATCCGGCACTGTATCAACCGCTGCTGCCACAGGCGAAGCTTCAACGGGGTCGACCCTGGATGGCACGCCGACCGCGGAAGCAGCAGCCAGCCAGGTGCAAAAAACGACCATTACCGGAAAGATTACCAGTGCCTCTGGTACGCTCCCTACCGGTTTGAAGGCAACACTGCGCGCCTTCGACGGCATGGTTGCCGCGGATAGTCAAACGGTACCGGTGGCTGCTGACGGCAGTTACAGCTTTGCGGATATCGAGCTGGTTGAAAACCGCGTATTCATGGTGACGGTAACGGTTGATGGCGTCGACTACAATTCAGACCCGCTTCACAGCAGCGATGTCACTCCCGGGCAGCCAGCCAATTTGCCCATCACGATTTATGAAAAAAGCAACGATGTAACCCTGCTACGTGGGGATCGTTTGCACGTCTTCTTTGATTTCACCGATACCCAGAAGGTTCAGGTTGTGGAACTTTTAATCTTTAGCAACGCCGGACAGAAAGTCATTGCCCCTGCCAAGGAAGGTGACACACTGTTAAACTTCAAATTGCCGGCCGGAGCCACGGATCTGCAATTCCAGGATGGAACCCTTGGGGACGGCGTCTACCTCCAGACAGCGGATGGTTTTGGCGTTTCCCAGTCGTATACGCCGGCTGAAGGTTATCAAATCCTCTTTGCATACAATCTGCCCTATGACCGCAAGGGCAACTTCGAATTCTATGTTCCCATCGACGTGGCAGAAGCAATCGTCATGGTGCCGCAAGAAGGCGTTCGCATGAAGAGCGACCAGCTGACCGACGCTGGCTCGCGGCCGGTACAGGGTATTAATCTACAACTTTACACCACCAGCAATTTGACGCCCGATAATGCGCTGAAACTGAGTCTAAGCGGCCGGCCAGCTCAAGGTGCCACAGTCAATTCTGGTTCCACAACGACCATGCTGATCGGCATCGGCGCTTTTGTATTGGTTGGAGCAACAGGGGCGGCCTTTTACATCAATCACCGGCGGAAAAAGTCCGAACCTGAAGAGATTCAGGAAGAAGAAACCCCGGAGACCTTGATGGATGCGATCATTACGCTGGATGACCAACGCCGGGCGGGTGAATTGAGTGAAGAGGCTTACATTTCGCGCCGCAGCGAATTGAAACAGCGGTTGCAACGCCTGACCGGCCAATCGCAGGACAAAAAGGACGCTGCATGATCGAGGTCCGCTCGCTGGTAAAGCGTTATGGTCCCAAAACCGTGCTGCGCGGGTTGGATTTTTCAGTGACAGAGGGCGAATTTGTTGCCCTGCTAGGACCCAACGGTGCCGGCAAGACGACCTTCCTACGCATCCTTTCCTCGTTATCGCGCCAGTCGCTGGGAGAAGTAAAGATTGCCGGATTCTTTTTGCCAAACCAATCGGCGGCTGTACGCCGGCGGCTGGGGGTGGTATCGCACCTGCCGCTGCTCTACGGCGATTTAAGCGCGTTTGAAAACCTGCACTTCTACGGCCGCATGTACGGCGTTGATGGATTGAATGCGCGCATTGCGGAAGTGCTGGACCTGGTGGGTCTGACTGCCCGCCGGCGCGACCTGGTGCGCACCTTCTCGCGCGGCATGCAGCAGCGCCTGGCAATTGGACGGGCCATCCTTCACGACCCGGATGTGCTGCTGCTGGATGAACCGCACACCGGGTTGGACCAGGATGCCTGCACCATGCTGGACGAGGTGCTTCGGCAGGTCGCTGTGCGCGGCAGAACCGTGGTGATGACTTCGCATGACCTGTCACGTGCCCAGGATTTGGCTTCGCGCTTTGATGTCCTCACGCGCGGACGAATATCAGCTTCCATACAGCAATCCGGCCTGGCAGCCGATGGTTTGCTGGCATTTTATCGGCAGACATTAGAAGAAAGCTCGCAAAGCGCAAAAGAAACGAGGCCCGCGTGAATCAAGTTACCCCGTTCCTGCGCGCAATGGGAGCTGTAGTATGGAAAGATCTGGCCGCCGAATGGCGCAGCCGGGAACTGCTCTCGGCCATGCTGGTGTTTGCATTGCTTGTGATTCTCATTTTCAACTTTGCCCTGGAACTCGATCCAGTCGGGCGAGCCAATATAACTGCCGGAATTTTATGGGTAACTTTTACCTTCGCTGGCACATTGGGTCTCAACCGCTCAATGGCGGTGGAAAAGGACCGCGGCTGCCTGGACGGCCTGCTGCTGGCGCCGGTTGACCGCACCGCCATTTATTTTGGCAAGGCGCTGGCAAATTGGATTTTCATGCTGGCCGTGGCAGCCATTGTTTTGCCTGTCTACAGCGTGCTCTACAATATCAATCTATTCAATCCAGGCTTGCTTCTGGTTATTTTACTGGGCTCGGAGGGTTACGTGGCGGTCGGAACGCTGCTCGCCACCATGTCGGTGCAGGCGCGCACGCGCGACATTCTGCTACCCATTCTGCTTTTCCCCGTGGCGATTCCCGTGGTGGTGGCAGCAGTGAAGGCATCCGGCAATTTCCTGTCTGGATTGGAATTTATCGAAATTCAACCCTGGCTCAATTTGTTGATCGTGTATGACGTGATATTCACGGCTGTTTCGTTCATGACATTCGACGCGGTGGTCGAAGAGTAAACTTCATGATTTCTCGTAAGGTTCTGGCGTTCTAGGAGGAGCAGGATGACGGCGCAACCGAAGTTCTTAAAAATATTGAATGTTGTCACTGTGCTGTTTCTGGCAGCCGCGATCTTGATGGTCTTTCTGTACGCGCCCATCGAGGCGGTAATGGGCCTGGTGCAAAAGGTATTCTATTTCCACGTCGCGGCTGGCTGGACGGGCATGCTGGGATTCTTTGTGGCTTTCGTGGCAGGAATTATTTACCTGATCACGCATAAGCGCATCTGGGATATTGTAGGCCTGGCCGGGGTCGAAATCGGACTGGTATTTATGTTAATCTGCATCATTACCGGGTCCATCTGGGCGCGCCCGATCTGGAATACCTGGTGGACCTGGGATCCCCGTTTGACCACTGCCACGATCATGGAACTGGTTTATGCAGCCTATTTAATGCTGCGCCAGGGCATCGAGGATCCCGACCGGCGAGCGCGTTTTGGCGCGGTATATGCCATCCTGGGTTTCTTGAGCGTGCCATTGACCTTCTTCTCGATCCGGATTTTCCGCACCATCCATCCGGTGGTGATTGGCGGCAGCGACCCCAATGCCACCGGTTCATTCGATATGACGGCAAAGATGCTGCAGACTTTCATGTTCAGCCTGGTGACTTTCTCCATTTTATTTGTGGATGTACTCTGGCACCGCATCCGCATGGGAAAATTTGCCGATCAGCTCGAACAGTTAAAAATGAGACTTCTGGCTTAACAGAGGTAGGAGACCAACAATGGATGCACCCGCTGATACTTTAACTTATATGATTGCCGGTTATTCCGTTATTTTTGGCATCATGGCGATCTATCTGGTGAGCTTGATCGTGCGTTGGAATAACCTGCGCAAGGACGAGGAACTGTTAAAAGACCTGGAAAAGAAAAACTAGTCCCATTTTCACAAGGTTTTTCATCGAAATCGAGCTGGCATTATATGCTGCCAGCTCGATTTCTTTG
>DATMYV010000003.1:0-31085 GCA_035560795.1 Longilinea sp. | reverse complement strand
ATATTAACATTAGTAAATCCCAATTCCGACAGAAATTTATTTTTCAGGTTTCTATTCAATTTAAATAATTCATTCTACAAATTATCGAAGAAAAAGATCAGTTCTTCTTCATTCCAGGAAGATATCAATTGTTAATGCAATGGATAAATTGTTTTTATTTGATCCAATCAGTATCATTAGCCTTACCCCCTTGATTAATCCTGTACCAAAGAAGAACGGGATGAAATTGTAGTGGTGAGAGGTGAAATTGATAGATGTGCCATCATCCGCCTTGCCAGTCTGATGGCGCTGCCCCTGTTAATTGCTTCCTGCAACAATCCTATTTCACATCCGGCGCCAGGTAAGCGATGGCGTAATTCTTATCTCCGTCCAGGTAGAGTTCCATATGGCAACCTGGCCGGCGGTCTGCGACCCTCACCAGGCGAAGGATATTGCCTAGCTGCCCGCCGACCTTAACAAATTCATCCAACCGGTTGGAACCCTGTTCAAAGAATGCCTGGTTAAAAGAAGTGCGTTCTTCGTCCAAAGGCAGGGAGAGCGGGTAGATCTGCGCCTCCATCAGGTCCTGAAAGAAATGCGTGCCGAAGGACGAGTCGAGAGAGACGCCAATGGCGCTTCCCGAGAGTTCAACCAGCGCGCCGGCGTTAAAGATGTCGGCATAGTTGACGAAGACGCCCAGATCGTAATTGGCGCTGCCCCAGCGCCCCGGCCCAATGCAGATGAAGCTCTTGGCAGGCAGTTTCTGATTGAGTTGCGAGATCAGGCGCGTCAATTCCCTGCGTTCACATTCGCTGGGCAGGGCGAAATATCGTACCGGATCAACATAAAGCACATAACGGATATTGGTCAGGTAACCCTGGGGCACCATGTAATGCGACTTGAAGAGAATGTCCGCAGGTTTCAGGTCTGCCGGGACCACGTCCGGCAGCACCAGCATCAACTGGCTTTGCGGCCGGCATTGCAGCAGTGTGATTTTCACCGGGCACTGTGGCGCGGGCGTCTCGGCGATTTTAACTGTGAATTCCATGTCGACCGGTACGCCGTAATGTTCCTCGAGAAGCTTTAAGGCATGCGATAGATTTTTGGCGAAGGGTGTCCTGCGCAGCAATTCATCATAGGTGATTGCGGCGCGGGGCAAATCACCGTCAAAGATGCGCGTGCGCGGTGTCGAAAAATAGCCGTCGGTCTCGATTTGAACCAGGTATTTCAATTCCGGATAATTCGAAGCCAGCAAATCCTTGACCGGCAATGTCTTGAAAGCGTTCTCCTGCAGGTCAATCACGTCGACGAATTTCTGCGAATAATATGAAATGGCCTGCGGCTCATCATCTGGCTGCAGCGTGGGGTGGCTGAGCGCGATCAATCGCGGGTAATCGTTGCCGCCGCGCTCAACAGCGTGCGTGCCGAGCCCCCACACCAGACGCGCAAAGCCGTCCTCGCGCCGGATTTGCGGCGCCCAACGATACAGGTTGTGGCTGAAGGAAACCCCTGCGCCGAACGGCAGATAATAACGCCCAAAAGCCTGCCCCTGCACCTCCTGCAGGATTACCGCCATGCGCTCGTCGTAATCCTGCAGGCCTTTTGTCCGCCGGTAAAGCAGCGCATCCGGGTTGAGCGTGCTGGCATAGGTATTGGCGATGGCTGTAGTCAGTGCCTGGAGATTTTCCTCCGGGGTTCCCTGGTTGGGACAGAAAAAACTTTCGTATTTTCCAGCAAAAGACGTGCCGTAGCTATCCTCGAGCTGGCTGGAGGAACGGACAATGAGCGGCTTGCCACCCATCGCAGCCAGAATCTCCTTCAATGCCTCCACCACCTCAGGCGGGAAACGCCCCGCAGCGAACTGCTCGCAGATCTGCGGATATTCTTCGTAGATCTTTTCTTCCGGCTTGTACTTCTGGTTATTCCAGTGCATCAGGCCGTTCATGGCCATAAAAATATAGATCAGATCCGAACCCAAAAAGTAAGAAACCGGGAAGCAAATGGCCTCGCGCAGCGATTCCTCGGCTGTTTCGCGCAGAATGCGGCCGGCCAGCACCAACCCTGCCGCTTTACCACCGATCTTGCCGTTGCCGATGCGGTGCTGATATACATCGTAAAGATCGCCGATGGTAAGCCAATTTTTGGCAACATTGATATAAGCCAGCTGGTCGCTGATCAGGCGGCGGATAAGCGTCACCTTGAGTTCGCGCAGGTGCGCGTCAAGCTTTTGCCGCTCCTCGAGCGGCATTTTTTCGATGGCGAAAGCCTGCTCAAACAGGACCGATTCCGGGGTCAGTTCCAATCCAAGGGAGGTCGGCGCGTTGTAGGCGCCTGTCAGCATGCCAAATTTTGAACCCTGATCCAGGTCCGGCCGTTTCCACACCCCTACCGAGCGCAGATAGGGCTGATTAACCACCAGACCATAACCGCGGCCTTCCAGCACTTCGCGGTCATCTACCATCTGGATATCCAGATTGAAACAGGACTGCTGCGCATTGGGGCAACCCAGTTTACGGCGCGAGTCGGACAGGGCGCTTTCCAGTGTGGCGTTCAACGAGGTCAATGCAGCGCTCTTTCGATCCACCCAGGCGATCAGGTTAATGCCGGATTGGCGCGCGCTAAGATGTTGCCGGGCAGCGGCGGGATTGAGCAAGGCCGGTTCCGGTTCGTACTTTACCACCGCCTTCACGTTCCTGTCCACCTGGCTCAGGTAACGGACAATGTGAAAGATCAGGTGGTTGGTGAACGACCGGCAGATGTCGCAGCGTCCCTGGCGCAGCATGTCGCGTATCTGAACGGTGTTCCCCGAGTAACCCTGATCGGCGCAGTCGGTGATCGCCAGGGTAACCAGGGAATCAGCCAGCGATTCTTCCAGTTGATCGTCAGCCATCGCAACCTTCGATTCTGGCAATCAGCCTCCTCCGGGCAGGTTGCCCGAAGGCTTGCAAACCCCGCTCCCCCGGCGAGTTAATTGTGACCGTTTCCGCCACCTTGCTGAACGGCATAACCGTTTTCCCACATGGGCAGCGAACGGTCGTACCCCACCAGCTTAAGTCCGGTCATCGCGGCAGTATTAAGATCCATCGCGCGCAAGTCCTCAGGCGAAAGCTCCTTGATGCTGACGTGCCCGGAGAGCATGGTGAGAATTTTGACTTCCTCACTGCAGGCATGGATGAAATTGGCAAGACGCCTGCCGCCTTCCACGGGGTCCAACCGGCTGCGGAATTCCGGTTTTTGGCTGGTGATGCCGTATGGGCAGTTGCCCTTGTGACAGGCGTAGCACACGCGGCAGCCCAAAGCCACTTCGGCGGCCGAGCCAAAGCCAACCGCGTCAGCACCCAATGCCAGCGCCTTGTAGGCGTCCAGTCCGTTCCGAATGCCGCCCAAGGCGATCAGTTTCACCTTGTGATGCACGCCGTGATCCTTAAGTGCCTGAACAGCCGGCGGTATGCAGGCGATGGTCGGGATGCCAACGCCCTGCGTAACCGCGTCTGGCGAGCAGCCCGTGCCGCCCACCAACCCATCCAGGCTGATAGCGTCCGCGCCGGCTTCAATGCAGGCTGCCACGTCGGCATACGGACGCGAGGGACCCAGCTTGAACAGGATCGGCTTTTGGTTGTCCGTCACATCGCGAATGAAGGCCACCATGTGTTTGATATCGTCCAATGATTGAACATCGTAATAACGGCAGGGACTGAGCGCGTCTGACCCGACAGGCACACCGCGTACGCGCGAGACCTCTTCGGTCACTTTGGCGCCCAGCAAGTGGCCGCCCATGCCCGGTTTGGCGCCCTGCCCGATCTTTACCTCCACCGCGTCGCCGGCGTTGAGGTAGTCGGCTGAGACGCCCCAGCGTCCGGTCGACCACTGGATCACCACGTAACCGCCCGGATCCCAGGTGCGCTTGGTTGCCCGCGAGTCAGAATAGCCGTGCGATAACCAGACCTCCTCAGGCAGCAGCCCGCCTTCGCCGGTGTTGGTGGCGATGCCAGTCTGCGCCGCGGCAATGGCCAGGGCCAGCTTGGCTTCCTTGCTCAATGCGCCGAAAGACATGGCCGGCCAGACAAACGGCTGTTTGAGCACCATTGGCTGCTCGCAGGTATCCTCGCCAATGATCACCTCCATATCGCATTCCTCGCGGTATTTATCGCGCGGCGATGGGCTGGCGATCTGGCTGGGAACGACCGTAATCATGTCAAAATTAGGCGTTTGACCGGTGGTGCCAAACCCGCGCAGCATGTATTCACCCGTCTGGGCCTTGTAATGGATTTCCTCGATGGTTGAGAAGGTCCACGGATAGCGGGTGTAATATTCCGGTTCGGCAGGGTTGATGCGGATGGCATTTGCCGGGCAAAATTCCGCGCAGATACGGCAGCCTACGCACGCGTTGAAATTCTGCACATTCATCTCGCCATTGGCCAGGTCAAGCGCATAAACGTTGTGCGGGCAGACATCTGCACAGGTGGCACATTTGCCCGGCATTTTCGCATTGATGCATATTTCACGGTTGATGCTGACACAAAAGGCTCCCACGATAGGCATGTTATCCTCCAGTTCTCATGGATCGATCGAATTCGTATGAACGTCGATGGGAGTAGGTGCTCGCATCGTCTAATGGTAGAAAGGCTTTTCGGAAGCCGCGATGAATTTCTTGAATTTCGCCGGATCAGCCTGGATGCCGTATTTCTCGAAATATCCCTGCAGACGGGCCAGATCATCCTCATTCAATGGTGCCAGTTTGGTGTTATGACCCAACGACCGGCATTCACCGCCCAGGAAAATTGTGCCGCGAATCAGGTAATTGGCGAAGTGATCACCAGCATTGCCAATCACGATCAGGTCGCCCTTGAGCATATAGGTTCCAACATCGTCTCCGACGTCGCCGTTGATCAGGATGACGGCGCCTTTGTTCATCGTACCGGTGAAGTCGCCGGCATTGCCGCGGATCACCACCGTCCCCCCGTAGCAGTACTGCGCCGCACCGAAACCCGCGTTGCCATCGACAATGACGGTACCATTGGTCATGTTATCCGCAAGGTAGTTGCCTGTATCGCGTGTCACCCGGATGGTTGCGCCGGCATTGAGCACACCCAGATAATCGCCAGCATCCCCATTGATAATGATTTCTCCGTGCTTCATCCCGGCAGCCAGACCGTGCAGTTGATCGGCGTGATTCACCTCCAACGGCGCACCGTTGGCCGTTGAGCGCAGGTAGGTGTTGACCTCATGTAATGAGAGCGAATTTACATTTCTGGTGACCATAGATCGTCTCCTTTACTTGGAAATCAGCAGCCGGTGCATCCGCGCGGCGTGGTCTCGACAGCGCCTGGACGGACCGGAGTCCGGTACAGGCGGATAAATTGCTGGATTGCGTCGGATCGTTTCTTCGGATCAACCAACCCATCCAACATCAATATCTCCAAATCTTTGAAGGCCTGAGCCCGTTCGCGGCGGTCCTTCTCGCTGGCTGCGGCTTCCAATGCCTGGCGGTCAACCTCTGGGGAAGTCTCCAGCAGGCCCAGTTGAACGGCGTTGCGGGTGAAGATGGCGCCGGCTTGCGAACGCGAGATCAACGTCGAAGCCTCGGCAGGCGCGCCTAAACTGCCCACAGCCAGATCGGCCGATTCGCCCAGGAAGTCGTCGCATTTGCCGCAGCCTGCGCGGGTAAAGCTCTCAGCCTGCTGGCGCTGGATGGTTCGCACGCTGCTATCCCATAATGTCACCTGCAGCCACTGCCGGTCGGGAGAGATTTCCATCCGGCGGACCTGGTCGCGCGCCACACCCATGCGTTTCACCAGCACCTCTTCGATCATCTCCGGACGGTAGACTCCGGTGCAGAATACAGCCACGCTCAAGCGGATGGCATCCTGGTATGGTTTGAGCAGGGGATTGGCGGAAGCTCGCAGCTTGCGGACAGCCTGCGCAGTACACGGTGTACCGATCACAGCAATGTTCTGCATTTTGTGTTCGAAGACAGCCTCATTGAGCACATCGAAAAGCGGTGCCCAAAGATATTGCGGACCGACCGTGTCGACGATCTGTTCCACCGTGGTGGCAATGCGCGCCACCGGTTTCAGGCTCCATCGTTCCAGATCCAGCATGATCACGCCGTCCAACAACCCGGCGCTGCGTCCCGCGCTAACTACCGCGCGGATTACATCATTCGGCGAACCGGAAAAAACCGGCCCGCGGGCGCGCACCGCCTGAATCGACTCGGCTTCGATGGGCATCCAGTGCTCGAGACGCGGACAAACCTCCTCGCAAAATTTCCGGCAGAAGGTGCAGCTGTCCAACGTCGTCTTCGACAAGCCGAGAGTCTTCGTACGGCTCTGTACGACCGGGTGTGATTCTCCGTTCCATCCCAGCACCTGTTTCGAGCAGGCTGCCACGCACATGCCACATCCCGAGCAATTTTCCAGGTTCCACACTTCTGTTTCCAAGCGTTTTACCATTCCATCCTCCTTGTATTCCTTTCTATCGGAGAATCAGGCAAGCATATCGGCTGATATCCATCTACAATTTCACCTTCATACGAACGCCGCCAGGCATTTGGCCGCGGTCTGCCATTCCATTTTCAATCTGGTTCTGGAAATCGGCCAAAACTGCAGCAACCTTCTCGCCGTCCTGTACACTGAAAAATTCAAGGCGCAGGCGGCGCGGATCGATGCCGTGCTGGGCCAGTTCCTCGTGCAGCACTTCCACCCGTTCACGCGCATACAGGTTGCCCATGCCGTAGTGGCATTCTCCCGGCTTACAGGCGCCCAACAGGACGCCGTCGGCGCCATTCAGGAAAGCCCATAATATATGGAAGGGGTCGAAGCGCGCTGAACAATTCATACGCAGGATGCGCGCGCAATCCGGCATGGGGATCCTATGATGGCCGGCCGTCTCCACGGCGCCGTAAGCGCTCCATTCGCAGGCCAGTGCCAAAATCTTGCATTGCCCTGGCATGAACCTGCTTTCGTCCAGGGCCACGCTGATCTGCGCTGGAATCTCCTGGTTATCCCATCCGGGCAAATTGATGGCCTTGACCGGGCAGACGACCACGCAGTTGCCGCAGCCGACGCATAACAATTCATCGACTGTTGAAAGCGACAGGATGCCGTCGCGCTTCTCCAGGTGAACAGCATTGGTCGGACACACCTGGGGACAATTGCCGCAGCCGGTGCACAGATTTGCGTCGATCTTGGCAACCGGCGATTCGACCCGGATCGTTTCCTGATTCAGAAAGCGGAACGTGCGTGCACTGGTCAAATACGCCTGGAAGAGCGCCTCGGCGCTGTCAGCGGGCTGCTGGGCGCTTCCCAATACGTAGATACCCGGGTCGGCAAAGCTGCCCGGACGCAGCCGGGTGCGGGGTTCGGCCAAAAAGCCGTATTCGTCCAATGGAAGGCCCAGCAACGTGGAAAGCGTGCGGGTATTGCCAGCCGGTACCAGCGGCATGCTTAAGATGGCCCGGTCGTATGGAATGCGCACCGGTTCACGGGTAAGGAGGTCCTGGATATCGATGGTTTTATCCCCGATGACCGGCGGCAATTGTTGTCCATAGCGGAAGAAGGTCACGCCCAGGTTTCGCGCTTGCACCAATTCAGCCATCTGGCTGCGGCCAATGCCGGAAAGGTACAACTCGCGGAAGAGCACCGTCACGTTGGCATCCGGGTAAAGCTGTTTGACGCGAACAGCCTGCTGCAGGCCAACGGCACAGCACACGCGCGAACAGTGCTGAAGCTGACTCTCCTCTGCGCAAAGGATGAAGACTACATCCTTCAAAACCAGGGCTTCGCCAGCCTCCAGTTCAGCGGCGAATTCATTTTGAGTTTTGATGCGGGTTCGGTCAAACCAGTGTCCGCTGCCCAGCGGTTTTGCTGTCGCCTCGTTCGCAACAACGATTGCGCCTGTTTGCAGTGAAATGGTTTGATTGCCCAGCGCCACACGGGCTTCATAATCGCCAGGATGGCCGTAGACGGCCATTAGCCGGGCGTCCCGCAGCAAGCGAATACCTGGGTGATTCTGCACAGCAGCAAGACGCTCCTGCGCCAGCCGCCGGCGGCCATCTTGCGCATTGTAAAGCGGTTCGCGGTTTTCCTCTTCTGTTTCAATCAGCGACACCGGGATGCCCCGATCAGCCAGCGCCAGTGCCACGCTCAAACCGCGCAGCCCGCCGCCGACCACCAAGGCGCTTTTTCGTACCTTGCCGTATCGCGGCGCCGCCGCTTCAGCGGTTATCAGCCGTGCCGCAGCCATCTCGACAATGCCGGCCGCCTTTTGCAGGGTTGCCTGCGGATCATCCCCATGCGGCAGCGCTGCCTGCTCGCGGACATTGGCCACCAGCAGATAACCCGGATCCAGAGTTGTTGCCTGAACTGCACTTCGGAAAAGCTTTTCCACTAGGCGGGGCGAACATCCTGCCACCAGCACGCGCTCCAGGTTGCGGTCTTCCACCGCTCTCCGCAGCCGCTCCTGGCCATCCTTGCTGCAGGGATAAGCTTCCCGGTGAGTGTATACGACACCCGGCAAGGCGGACGCCTGGAGTTCCAGCTGTTCCAGATTGATCTGCCCGCCAATTAAACCGCCGCATTCGCAAAAAATGACGCCGGTTCGCGGCTGGTTTGGCAGACCCGTTTCTTCATCCTCTGCCATGCTCCCTCCTATCCCTTTGCCTCGCCGGCCTGGCCCTGCCTGCGTAAGAGCGCGGGCAGGTCCTGGACAAAATCGGGCCGCAGGTCAATTTCACCGCTGGCACGGTAATACCCGCGCCGGTAGCCCTCCAACGTCGGTTCCACGTTATGGAAACCAGCCACCTCATCGAAGCGGAATGCGCCAGTCGGACAAATGAGGACGCACGTACCGCAGCCGATGCAGCGCGAGGATGCCAGCTCGAATGGCGCACTGACCTTTTTGGCCATCCCGCGTTCGATCAGGCTGATGGCCGAAACGCCTACTATCTCCCGGCATGCCCGCACACACAGCCCACACAGCACGCAGGTATTGGTCTCTGCCAGTTGAAAACGTACCGTTTCCACCCCCAATTCAGCAGCCAATTGCTCAATTTCCGGCACGCCCCGGGCGCCAGCCAGCAGCAGTTCAGCCGTCATCATCCGGCTCTTCAGCGCTAGCGCGCTTCGAGTGTGCACCACCAGTCCTTCTTCGCACGGGTAGACGCACGCGGCCACCAGCCGCGGCGGCCGGCCGGGTATTTCCAATTCAACCATGCACAGGCGGCAGCCGCCGTAAGGTTCAAGCGCGGGGTGATAACACAGCGTCGGAATGGAAATGCCGTGCTCTCGGCAGGCCTCCAGCAGCGTGCGGCCTGCGGGAACCTGGATTGATTGTTCGTCGATTGTCAATGAAATCATGCGCCCTCCTTACGCCACCAGGACGGCATCAAATTTGCAAAGGTTGCGGCACACACCGCAGCGCGTGCAGTGCTCCGGGTCGATGCTGTGGGGCTGACCTTTTTCACCCTGGATGGCGCCGCCGCTGCAATTCCGCAGGCAAACCATGCAGCCAGTGCAGCGTTCCACGTCAATCCGATAGGTGATCAGAGGCTTGCAAACCCTGGCCGGGCAGCGTTTTTCGTAAATGTGGGCCTCATATTCTTCGCGGAAGTAACGCAGTGTAGAAAGCACCGGGTTGGGTGAAGTCTGGCCCAATGCGCACAGCGAACTTGCGCGGATATGCGAGCCGAGTTCCTCGAGATATTCCAGGTCGTCGGGCTGACCCTCGCCGTTGCAGATGCGGGTGAGCGTCTCAAGCATTGCCTTGGTGCCAATCCGGCAAGGGACGCACTTGCCGCATGATTCCTGCTGGGTGAAGGTCATGAAGTAGCGGGCGAAATCGACCATGCAGGTATCCTCATCCGCCACCACCAGCCCGCCCGAGCCGACGATCGCCCCCAACGAGGTCAGCGATTCATAATCCATTTTCACGTTGAGGTGTTCAGCCGGCAGACACCCTCCAGACGGCCCACCGATCTGGGCCGCCTTGAAGGCCTTACCCCTGGGTATGCCGCCGCCGATATCAAAAATCAGCTCGCGCAAGGTAATGCCCATCGGCACTTCCACCAGCCCGGTGTTGTTGATCTTGCCAACCACCGAGAAGATCAAGGTGCCTTTACTCTTTTCAGTGCCGATTCTTGCATACCATTCAGCACCGTGGCGAATGATAATCGGCACCGCTGCCCAGGTTTTGACGTTGTTGATGTTGGTGGGCTTGCCCCATAGACCGCTCTCCGCCGGGTAGGGCGGGCGCGGACGCGGTTCGCCGATGCGCCCCTCGATGGAGGCTATCAAGGCAGTTTCCTCGCCGCACACGAAAGCGCCCGCCCCCAGGCGAACGCTCAACTTGAAATCAAAACCGCTGTGCAGGATATCCTCGCCCAGCAGGCCTAGTTCTTCGGCCTGTTGTATGGCCAGCCGCAGGTTCTTGACTGCCAGCGGGTATTCGGCGCGAATGTAAACAAATCCCTGGTGAACGCCCATGGCGTAAGCGCCGATCAGCATGCCTTCGATCACTGAGTGCGGATTGCCCTCCATGACCGACCGGTCCATGTAAGCGCCTGGATCGCCCTCATCCGCGTTACAAACAATGTAACCATCGCCAGTTTTCAGCACGTTGGCGGCGCACAGGCTCCATTTGACGCCGGTGGAAAAACCGGCGCCGCCGCGCCCGCGCAACCCGGAGGATTTGACTGCAGAAATCACCTGTTCTGGCGTCCACGAGCGCAGCACAGCCGCCAGCGCTGAATACCCCCCGCCTGCGATGTACTCGCTGATCTCGGCGGGGTCGAGGTTGCCGTTCTTTTCCAGGATCAGGCGTTTCTGGTGGGTGTAGAAGGGTACATCGTGTTCATGAATGATCTTTTCGCCCGAAACAGGATCGACGTACAACAGCCGTTCGATCGTACGGCTGCCCAGGATGGTCTCCGAGACGATCTCGGGTACATCCTCAACTTTGACGTGCGAATAAAAAATCCCCTGCGGCCGGATGACCACCAGGGGACCTCGTTCGCAAAAACCGTGGCAGCCAGTGACCTTTACATCGTAATACAGGTCTCCATCTGCGCCCTGGCGGGTCAGTTCACTCCGGAAGGCTTCCCAGACCTTTTCGCTGCCGTAAACGCGGCAGCCCGTCCCGCCACAGACTGTGATTACGGGCCGGTCGGGATTGTATTCCTGTTGCCTGGCAAGCTGCCATTGATCGAACTCCTCCAACGTTTGCAGGCGGTTCATGCCTTCACCTCCGCACGCAGGATCGTCTTCAGCAGTTGGTCAGCCTTCTGAATTGACATCTGGCCTGAATACTCGCCGTCGGTGACCACGATCGGCCCCAAGGCGCAGGCACCCAGGCAATTGACAGTCTCCAGCGTGAACAGGTGGTCGCTGGAAGTGTCGCCAGGCTGGATACCCAGCTTTGACTCGATGCGGTCCAGCACCTGCGGGCTGCCGCGGACATGGCAGGCGGTGCCCATGCAAACCTGCAGACAGTGCTTGCCCTTTGGTTTGAGGCTGAATGCGTTGTAGAAGGTAGCGACCGAATAGATCTGCGAGAGCGGAACGCCGAAACGGTCGCTTGCCAGGATGATAGCCTCGGAAGGCAGGTAGTTGTAGCGCATCTGGATCGCTTCGAGCGCAGCGATCAGCGAGCCTTCGCCAAACGCTTCCTGGTTAATGATGCGGTCAATATCGTCAATTGAGATATCCATCCGTATTCACTCCTTGGTTGCATCGAGAAAAAATACGGATCAATACATTTAATTTGGCAAACCGTTAACTTTTATTTACATTTCTGTCAACTTAATCATATTGGGTTGAGGTGAAGAAAATAAAAAGAAACCAGTTTACTGCGTGAAAAATGCGTGAAGGAAGTGATCGGCTGCGTCAAAAATCAAGATTCGCATCATTCCTGCCAATACAAAAATGATCTACAGAAAATCTCCCACAGGATGAGAACCCTAAGAAGTGTCAATCGTCAATTAGCGAGAGATCCACTTTCTTGAGCAGCGCAAAGGGCTGCACCTGCAAGACCCTTACAGGAAAAGACTTCCGAGCAATCGCTTCTGGAGGATTATTTTGTTTTGGGCGTGACCAGGGAATAGCCAATCCCCGGGCAGCGGACAATCAACTCGGGATGGGCAGGGTCGTTTTCGATCTTTTTGCGCAGATTATAAATAAAAGCCCGCAGGTATTCCGTATCCTGGGAGTATTCCTGGCCCCAGACGGAGATCAAAAGCTGTTCGTGCGTCATCACCTGGTCGTGGTGCTGCGCAAGCAGCTTCAACAGGTTGAATTCGATCGGCGTCAAATGCACCTCAGAGCCGTCAATGGCCACCCGATGGCTGGCCTGATCAATGTGCAGCCTGCCAAGACGGACCTCCCCTGGTTCCGGTGTGGCTTGCGCAGCCATGGAACGCTTGAGCAGCGCGCGAACACGGGCAACCAGTTCCTTGGAGTTGAAGGGTTTGGTCACATAGTCATCTGCACCGGCGTCAAAACCGCTCAATTTATCGGCGTCGCGCACCCGGGCAGTCAACAAAATGATCGGCACGGATGAAAATTCGCGGATTTTCCGGCACACTTCATAGCCATCCACCGCGCCGGGGAAAACGACATCCAGGATGATCAGGTCGGGCTGTTCCAAAGCCACCTGTCCGACTGCTGCTTCGGGGTTGAGGCAGGTCAGCACCTTGAAACCGGTGGCCGTGAAAACATTGCACAACAGGCGCACCATCTTGGGCTCGTCATCCACAATCAGGATCTTCGCCTGAACGCTCACGGCAACCGGCCCTCATCACCCGCGCAGGGATCAAAATCCTCTCCCAGCCGGGCCTCCAACGAATCAAGCGGTCCTGTATCGATCTTGAGGACCGGCAGTGAAAAGTAGACCGTTGTCCCCTGCCCCAGTTTGCTATCCGCCCAGATGCGCCCGCCGTGTACCTCCACGATCGCACGCGCAATGGGTAAACCCAGTCCGGTTCCTGGAATGTTCCGGGTATGGGTGTTGCGCACGCGGAAATACTTCTCAAAGATCGGGATCAGGTCCTCTGGCGAAATTCCAATACCCTGATCGGCGATGCTCACCACCACGTCCTTTGCACGCGCCTCCCCATGGATGACAATCAACCCGCCGTTGGGTGAATATTTGACGGCATTGTCAAGGATGTTGCGGAAGACCTGTTTGATCCAGCGAACGTCGCCGTTCACCAGGGGAAAAGACGGCAGAAAATCGACGATTATGCGGTGGCTGCCGGTCTGGCGTTGTATCTCGTTGGCCACCTGGCGGGCAACCTTTTCCAACTGCAACGGCTGCGCTTCCAGGGGAAACTGGTTCGCATCAAACATCGAAGACTCAAGGATAGTCTTGATCATCGATTGCATGCCATCGCATTCATCGTCGATCAAGTGCAAATACTCGTTGATCTGTGCGCTTTCCCAGGGAATATCGTCCATCAGCAGCATGGTCGCATAACCCTTAATGGTGGTCAAGGGCATACGCAGTTCATGCGAGAGCGTCGCCATCAACTCCGACCGGAGCTGCTCAGCCTCGCGCGTCTGGCGAATGAGATCCGCCTTGGCGACCTGGCGTGAATATTCGATCGCCACGCCCATCGCATCCGCCATGGTCTGAACAAAGGGTAGGTCCTCCGGGTCGAAACAATGCCCGGCCTGGAAACTTTCCAGGATCAACACGCCAAACTTTTGTCCCTCGACAGAGATCGGAGCTGCAACCACGCAGCTGGCCTTGAATTCATGAGCGACGGCCCGCGTCAGAAGCAAATAATTGCCAGGTCGCAGGTTTTCCATGGCCTGCTCCACCTCGCGGCGCTGGTTGCATAAGATGGATATGCCCTCTTCAAACACTTTGCCGGTAATCGATTCGCCTGCGCGCAAACCAACGCGCTTGATGATCTGGGCATCGCAGCCGTACGATGCCCACGGTCGAAACAACCCGGCAGATTGTTCCCAGATCATGACAACCCCAAATTCAACCTGCGGCAGGACCGGGAAAATATGCGCCAGAATCGCCTCGAGTGCTTCATTTAATGGCATGGACGTGCGCAGAATACGCACAGCGTGGACAATAGCCTGCTGCTGGAACACCTGCCGGTCCTGGATTTCATCCGTCTGTTGCATAGGTCATCCGGCTTTTTGTAACTGTGCGGATCTGATTTGGAATTTGGTTTGAAGAGAGAGTGAGACAGGTAAAGCACAGATAATTGAGCGTTCTTTTAAAGTAGCAGACCTTCAGTCTTTTGTCAAATGATAATCGCTGCTGATAGATCAACAAAAAGCGACGGTGGCGGTTCAAAGAGCGTGGCAATGAGCACTGAATCGATAACGGTACGAGGAGCAGATCGTTTCAACCAGCCATTTGCACTGTGACTCACCCGGGAAATGAGTATCATCCCCTCTCGCGGGGGCTGACCACAAACTAAAAGCCCACCGAATGATGGGCTTCGTTCTGTGACCGACCAGGGACTTGAACCCTGAACCCACTGATTAAGAGTTCAAAAAGACTATGCGCATATAGTATATATGCCGGACATAATGATCATATACAGCACATATGGCGTATATTAAGTGCATAAGGAGCCTGATTTTCATGGCGGTTTTTGCGGTTACTGTCAGGTTGCTGTCAAAATGATTTACGATTTTCAATGCAGGTGAGAACTTATTATAGAAATCGTTGCAAAATACGGTACAGAGAGCCTTGATGCGGGTAGAGCAGAGGTAGCTCGTTAGACTCATAACCCGGAGGTCGTGCGTTCGAATCGCACCCCCGCTACTATTTTCCAGACGACCAGTAATGGTCGTTTTTGGTTTAAACATGCGTTGATTCCTTGAACTATTTAATTGAGAAGAGAATTTTTTGATTAGAAAACGGTTCTCTTCGAGAGATAGATCAAGCGTATCATTCCAGTAATTCCTTTGCAATATACCAATATTGGTAGGTTTTTAACCTGAAAACCTATCCATATCGATAGGTTTTTGAGGATTTGGACGAATTAATTTATGCAAAAATACAAAAATACTTGCAAATCACTTTTACTGGGTCTCGGAAAACCACTAATACAATCCCAGATTAATAAGGGAATGGACGAACTTATACTCGTAAAAAAACGGTCGAATAACTTTCATTAATGACCACGGATTTAGGATTCAAACTCATAATCTTGTGATCAGTGGTTCAATTCCAACCATTTGCGAAGTTCAAAGGCAAGCAGATCAATGGAAACGCCGGGCAGAAGTAGACATGACAGGTGTTTTCGATCCCGTAATAAGAGCCGAAGAAGTGAAAAAAGCAAACGTAAGTTTGGTACTCTATCACCGCAGCATCGATGAAGAAACAACCATTGGAGCCCGGTGGGACGAAAAAGCCTGCAACACCGTTGGTCAATTAGCCGCGCTCGGAATGGACGTAGCTATTGCGGGTGGTGTCAATCTTGATGTAATCCCCTTGCTTGAAAAATTCGCACTATACGGAATTGTGGTTGGTAAAGGAATTACTGCCCAGGCAGACCCCGCGAAGGCTGCAAGTGATATCCATGCACTGGTTCATCGTATTTGGAATAAATAAGACGCATGGCAAAAATCTCGGCTTCTCTATTAGCGGCTGATTTTTCGAATTTAAGCGCGGACGTACTCAGAGCCCAATTTGCCGGGGTAGATGCATTTCATTTTGACATGATGGATGGGCATTATGTTCCCAATATTGACCTTTCTCCACAGCACCTTACAGCATTACGCCAATACTCCAATTTGCCTTTCCATTTGCATCTTGAACTGGGCAATCCTGATAATGTCCTCGATCACTTTCCTCAACTGGATGCTGATGTAATTTTCGTCCAAATGGATACCCTCGTTGACCCTTTAAAAACATTTGCGCGTATACGGTCTCGAGGTGCCAAGGCGGGATTGAGCTTCAATCCCGGAGATGATCTCATGGCAAGGCAGTCTTGTATCCAATATTTGGATTATTTTCTACTATTAAGTATTCACCCTGGTTTTGGTGGACAATCCATGTTGGATGGCACTCTGGAGAGAATACTGACCGCAAAAAAATTAATCCATGCCGTAAAACCTGATATTCCATTAATGGTTGATGGCGGAGTTACGTTGGACAATGCTCTGCCTCTTCTACAGGCTGGGGTTGATTGGCTGATAATTGGCAATGATATCTTCAAACAGCAAAACATGGATGAGTATATTCAAAAGATAAAAGCGTTATAGTAAACCATAAACCGAGTTGATTTTACGACTCGGTTTATTAATTTTATCTGCATTTGTGGTTGCTCCCCTTATGATCAACTTTGGAAGGATGAACTTTGAATCTAGTTAGAGCTATGCCATTGATAATTTCAAATACTTTACTAAGTACATACTCAAGCAATTCTTAAACTGGCTGGAGCGTAGTTGTCAGTCCCGGCCGCGTACGCGATAATGAAACCATATCGTCATGTTTGCAACTGGAAAGAGGGTTACCCAGCAGGATAAGCGCATTAACCCTTCGTACATTCAGGACATATCCGCCAAACCATGCCGAAAAAAGTGAAGTAACTCCGGTGAGCAAGACCACATTATATGATTATCATTTTTATTGATGATCGAATAAATAATCGGGGAGTGTTCAGATGATACTACGATGAAGATGAGTATTAATCACCTGATTCGCAGATTACACCAAGGGTATTTCAGTAGCGAACTCATTTGCTGCAGCCCAAACCAGGTCAGCGACATCGTAGGCAGCCCTGGGGTACCCCAAGCTACAAGCATTTTGAACTCGCTGGTGATAGATTACCCTCCCGTTTTCCAACCAGTGATGCATGGCTTCAAGAACTTCGGTTGGACTATGTGCCAGCTCACCAGCCTCACCATTAACAACATAATCAGCATTGCCAGTCTCCTGACCGGGGAGGACACTGACCAGAATAAGCGGCAAGCCGCAAGCCAGGGACTCGGTAACGGTTAGCCCGCCCGCTTTCCCCAGCACACAATCTGCACCTCTCAATAAAGTAGGCATATCGGAGACGAAATTGTACAGATGTGCCGCCTGATGCCATTCGGTTTCTTTAAATTGTTTATAAAGTGCTTCATCTCCGCCTGCCACAATTGCCAACTGCAATGGCAAGCCGGAATGATTTAAAACACTCAGCGAATCATACAGATGTTCGACACGCTTGCTGCCAATCGCGAGTACAGTAAACAGGTCCGGACGCCATCCCAGGCTTGCCCGGATGGAAGCCTGATCCTGCCTCCCTTTTGCTAGTTCTGGGTGGACAGGGAGACCCGTGATTTTAACTTTTTCTGGAGGTATACCTGAGCTGATTGCCAGATCTTGGACAGCTTGCGTAGGTACTAAGCACATATCTACTGATGGATTGAACCACATCTTATGGACCGTAGCTAGGTCGGTGACGACTGTAAATATTGGGATGTGGCGTTTTTCGACAGTAAAAATTACCTGTAAAATTGTTTGGTAAATGGGATAGGTGCATACGATGGCATCAGGTTGGTATTTTTTAAGGGTTTCGCGTAATACATTAAGCAATAACAGCGTAGCCGTGTTCCCGATAAAATTGGCAGCTGCCGCGGTATCACTGACCTGATATCCCAGTCTATACAATTCGGGCATCTCTCGAATAATTCGATCGTAATTCGCTTGGTCCTTCCGTAAAAATGCCGGAGCGCGTTTATCATTCATAGGATTGACAACGTCGACCACACATTCGTGGGCATATTTTTCTTGTAAGGCCGCAGAAATTGCATTGGCTGCACTTCGGTGACCGTACCCATACTCCGCCATCAAGATGAGGATCCGCTTCATTTTTCCTCCAGAGCTAGTTTTACAGCACTTCCATCCAGACTTTCAAGCTGAAGTAGCTGCCGGGTTAAGGATTCCAGAGATTTTCGGTGTTCCATAAGCAACGACTGAGCACGTTCATATTGCTCACTGACGATACGTTGTACTTCTGAATCGATGTTCTGTCGTGTTATCTGACTCGTTTGACTATCATCCTCTGCCATCCCTCCCAGATACTGGGATTGCTGACCAGCGTATCGAACTGTTCCAAGCTTTTCGCTCATTCCAAATTCAGTTACCATGCGCCGGGCTAATTCTGTTGCCCGTTTGATATCATCGCTGGCTCCAGTGGTAATCATACCGACTGCCACTTTCTCAGCTGCGCGACCCCCTAACATCACTGCAATCCGATCGTTAAGTTCTTCCATTGTGAGCAGGTAGCGATCTTCTGTAGGCATTTGCAAGGTATAACCCAGCGCGCCCTGTCCCCGTGGAATAATACTAATCTTCGCTACTGGATCGGCGTGAGGCACCAGAGCCGCGACCAGCGCATGCCCCGATTCGTGATACGCAACCTCGGTACGCTCCTGCTCGTTCATGACACGCGATTTTTTCTCCAGTCCTGCCACAACCCGTTCGATCGAGGCTTCAAAATCGGTCATCGTCACCGCATCAGCCTTCCGGCGAGCAGCCAGCAGCGCGGCCTCATTCATTACATTTGCCAGGTCTGCCCCACTAAAACCAGGGGTAATGCGTGCCGCGCGTTCCAGATCAAAGTCTGGTGACAGTTTTATTTTTTGACTGTGAATTTTGAGGATTTCCAGCCGCCCAATCAAATCCGGGTTGTTAACTACTACCTGGCGATCAAAGCGTCCTGCACGCAGCAAAGCTGGGTCGAGCACCTCAGGCCGGTTGGAAGCAGCCATGATTATGACCGGTTTATCTTTTTCTGTGTGAAACCCGTCAATCTCAGCCAACAACTGGTTGAGGGTCTGCTCGCGTTCGTCGTTGCCGCCAGCACGCATACCACTGCTGCGCGACTGACCAATCGCATCGATCTCATCAATGAAAATTATCGCCGGTGCAGCTTTACGAGCCTGTTCAAATAAATCACGCACTCGGGCTGCACCAACCCCCACAAACATCTCAATAAACTCGGATCCACTGGTTTCAAAGAACGGCACACCTGCTTCGCCGGCAGTGGCCTTGGCTAACAATGTCTTACCGGTTCCCGGAGGACCGACCAGCAGCACACCTTTGGGGATCTGGGCACCAAGGTTAGCAAATTTCTCAGGAGTCTTGAGGAACTGAATGATCTCCTGTAGTTCAACGATCGCTTCGTCTGCCCCTCCAACATCCTTATAGGTAATACCGATAGTTTCTGGTTTAACTTCTGTGGCTTTGCTCTTTCCTACCCCGAAGAACCCACTGGAACCCATCCCGGCGCCGCTTTTTGACATCTGGCTGTAACCCACGTACCAGATACCCCCCATTATCAGCAATGGAAGGCCATAGGCTAGTAAGAAATTACCCACAGGGCTGGGAGGTGCGCTAACCTCGTATTTAACTCCAGCTTTGTCCAATTCTTCGATCAAGGTTGGGTCGCCGTTGGGCATTGCATTAACCGTAAAGGGAACCGTCTGATCGCTTCCGGCCTGTGAATTGGAGTCTTCCATAGTTCCCACATGCCGGTCAGTCCCCAGAGTAACCGAAACTATTTGACCAGAACGGATGCTGGATTTAAATTCGCTGTAGGAAATCTGCGTTTCGCGTACGACCAGGGGATTCAGGATAAATTGCTGGAAAAGCCACAAACCAATCAGGTTGATAATAAGGTAGGTGATGCCTGTTTTGGTCTGCATTTTCCATTGGTCTTGCTTTTGTTTTTCATCTTTTTTTTGTTTATCATTGTTTAAAGGTATTTTGGATCTGTTCATTTTTATTTCTCCTTAGTTAGAAAATTGCAAACGCTGTTTTTTACTAAGCTGTTAGGCTTTCAATCTTTCCAGACGAGGCCAACGAACACTGCCAACCGCATAAGGATGAGGGGGCTGCCAGGTAAGCGGAGCGAAAGGATAATCTGCTGCGGTGAAATCAGCGAACTGATGTATTGCGGGCGCGATAGAGTTCAGGAAGATACCACCTAGATCCACCACATCCATAACCTCGACCGGTACAACATAATCGTGCACCTCCTGCCAGGTAATTGCGTTATGGTTTACGCGTACAATCGCGTGGGTTACGAGGCGGTTTTGTGGGTTGATCACTACCTGGTAAACCAACCCTTGGGTTTCATTCTTCCCGAACATACGCACACCAATGCGCGGTTGGACCGCATCCTGCGCCAAAGAGTTTTCTTCACCCACTATATTGGGAAGCTGGATCACTCCCCGTACAGTTGGAACGCTGGCTGCTGTTGCTTCCGCGGCGCACTGTATTTCGCGAGTCGGAACAAAACCTCCCACTTCAACCCAACCCTGGTGACATGAAATGGGTAGCCTAAACAAACGAGTGCATTCATTCTCGCCAAGGGCTTGGGTTACCTGGCTGTTCAGATCGTAATCGGTAACAAGGTGGTTATGGACTGCAATAACCCCAGGGATTGATCTGGTGATTTCATCTATTTGCTGAATGTCGCAATCCTGCGATACATGCCCGGATAAGCATACCTGCCCGTTGTCAACACCCACAGAAATATCCTTGACGTCAATGGCACTGATTGTTGGCTCTGATTGCAACGATCTCCATATGTGATCTAAAATCATTTCATCCGGGTAATGAATCTGTTTATCGATTGACTTCTGTATCGTCATTACTTTCCTATTGAACTTCCAATAATGCTCATGCGCCGAAGGGGGGAGTATAAATATCGCCGGTTTAATCCCTCTTTGATAGAGAGTCATAATTCCGTTAATTAGTCTCATTGGAAGCTTGAGTTATCACCGGAGTTGGAGCGACGGTATACAGTCCATCTTTGCATTCCCCCCGGAAGTATGCCCATTCATCGCACTCACTTCCGCTTGGGAACTTGCATACTCCATACTGGCTTCCATCTGCCGTGGTGCGGATTTCTCTCGTTAAACCCTGGTCCGCGCAATATTTGGCGGCCGGGTTGGAAATACCAGCGTTGGGATTGGTGCTGTCCGATGCTGAACCAGATACGGTTACATTGATCGTGAAGGTCTTCGAAGGTTGGACTTCTTTTTCCTGTGGGCGGTGGTAAATCAATGTGAGCGCCTGAGTCCCGGAGGTCACCGCATTAAAGGTGAGTGTTGCCTTGCCAGGTGAGCCCAGCTTTTCGTTATCTGCTTTGAAGACTGCCTCACCAGAAAGTTGGAGCACTGGGTTGTCAACCGGCTTTACTTCCCAGGTATAGCCGGTCGAAGGATTGCTTTCCAGAACGATGATTATAGAATCGCCTGGTTGGAGCGTAAATTCTTTTCCCTGGTCAGCTTCAGCCACCTGAATTTGCTTGGGGATTGGAAGAACCTCCGTGGCAACTTCGACTTTGGGAGCCACAGTGGGTTTTGCAGCCGGAGTACAGGCTGTTACGAATAGTGTCACGATTAAGACCAGGCTGAGCCATTTAGCAGTTTTTTTCATCATATTCTCCTTTTGAACCTTAGTAACTAAAGAACTGAAGTCAGAGTTTTTTTGTTTTTCATTTGAACCTAGCATACTGTTTATCAGGTGAATGAACATGAATCCAAAGTGCTATTAAAGTGCTATTCCTTCTTATTTTTTTGAGGTTGGTTTTATCTCCGTTGGGCGGTAAGGTTCCAGGCGGGTACCCTTTGAAAAGAGCTTTATCTTACCTGGAGTTCTAGTTCGCCTATTCCACGGTTTTGTTGGTGGTAAGGCTGTAGGCTTCTGCAGCTCTTCCTCATATGGGAAGGGATTTTCCCCCAAGATTTTGTGGTGGATGTAGCACACGATGTCTCGCACGGTGGCTATCACTGGCGTTGCTAAAAGCAGGCCAAGCAAACCACCGACTTCAGCGCCTACCAACACTCCGGTCATCACGACCAGGACGGGCAGGTTCACTGCCTTTCCTAATACTTTTGGGACGAGTAGATTATTTTCGAACAGCTGCACCAGGATATAGAGTAGGATCACCAGCAAAGCCATGAACAAAGGACTGACCTGCAGGTAGGTGGATCCTTGAAACAGGACGATTATGATCGCCGGAATGGCGGAGAGAACAGGACCAATATTGGGGATAATTTCGAACAGGCCGGCGACAATCCCCAGATAAGGCGCGCCTGGAACACCGAGTATCGTAAGGCCCATCCAGGTGATAACCCCGATGAAAAGCATCAAGGTCAGCTCACCGCGGAAGAATGCCTTCCATGTTCGCTCAATCCTGTCGATAAGAATCGCTAATTCGGGTCGAAAGCGTTTAGGCGCGACTCGCAAGATCGCATCATTGAAAGCATGTGCGCTCAAACTAATATAGACCGACGCGAGGAAAGTGAAGAACAACTGCGCGGTGCTCGAAACTAAAGATGAGACAACTCCAGTGGCCGTGCGAAACGTGATGGATAGCGTTTCGGCGATTGATTGGATATTAGAATCTACGGGGGCTAGCCCCAGTGCAGGAATGGTCGTCTGGTCAAGTGTTTTGAGAATTGAATCGATCGTCTGGCCAATAAACACACTCAACACTTTGGTAGGGAGTGGCTGTGTTTTGATCGCAATCAAAGTATCGCGGAGCCAGGCAATGAAGTTTTGAATAATCGATGTATAGTCGAGGTTCTGAAGAAATTCTCCGGCATTGATAATTACAGGCATGACTAGAATCAAGGCTAACGGAAAAAGGATCGCCAAAATCAGATAAATCAATATAACTGACAGGCTTCGTGGCAAATGAACCGAGTTATACAGCCAAAGGATAAGGGGTCGGACGATGACAGCAATAAGGCCGGCGACAATAAGTAGAGGGATAACCGAGCGACTCAAGTAGAGGACAAATATCCCAAAGAGCGCCAGACCCAAGCCGGCAATATATTGAGCGGCTTTACTCCAGTTCGGATTCGTACTTTCCATTCTCTTCTCTGTTCTATTGGATTATTTGGGGTGTGGTTATAGCGCACCTCCATAACACCCAACAGGAAATGAATTATTCCTAGGCTGGCCGATTTTCATCGGCCTTCTCCTAAAAAGCTGGCTCGGGTTGTGGTTTTTAACTCCATTGGGCGATCATCATTTTTGCTTTCTCGTAACCTGCCTGCCTAAGCCTTCTATAATCGCTGAAGTCCCACATTGTTGTTTTTGCCAGGCCCTGAAAATCGATGCATCGGACTGAAACACCATTCATTTTGGCGATTTGTGTTTCCAATTGAACATGCCTGCGGCCAGCCGCAAAGTGAACCTTTTGGAAATATTGAGGCAACGTCAGGTTTTCCTTAGGAATCAGGGTGGGATCATTCAGGTCGAGGGCAAAAATCTCGGTCGCTCCCATCTGCAAGGCAGGCTCTATGGGAAGAGGGGAAACTAAACCACCATCTATGATCATTCGTCCATCTTTCTGGAAGGGCATAAACCAGGGTGGTACAGAAATGGACGCCAGCAACCCTTCCAGAACCAAGTCACCTTCGTTTTGGCCATAGATCACTGTTTGGCCAGATTCCATGTCGGCGCTGATAAGAGCCAGACGGGCATAAGGGGTCATGTGAAATTTTATTTCGCCGGAAATCCCTAATGACACAAAGTAATTCTCTACCTTCTTACGAGTTTGGTCATTTGGTTGGCCTATCATCATCCGAAAGATAAGCTTGGGGATTCGCGGGTCAAGCATATCCCCATCCGCTACTTGATCCCAGATTCGTTCGAGGGCAGAGAGGCCGTCCAGATTTACTCCCCATAACGCCAGCCCGGTCGCGTTCGCTGCCCCAATGGAAGTTCCTACAAGCAAGTCTGGAACAATGTTTGCTTCCAGCAGGGCTCGCAGCGCTCCGATTTGCAGTGCGCCGCGCGATCCCCCTCCTCCTAAAACAATTGCAGTACATTTACTCATTCTTCGCCTCACAGAATCTCACTCACTCTGGAATTAGGTTTCATTTTTCTTGTTTTGTTCCTCATAGATTTGCAAATCATAAACTCCTGATAATTTATCGGCACAGTCTTCTTTAGAGGTGGAATTGCCTGGTTCACTGGTCATATCAACATCTGTTTCAAATATCTGGTCATTAAATACGGAAGCCGGTTGCTTCCGCCTGTTTTTTAAATCACCTGCAAACCATCTCAAAAAACGGTAACTTAATAGACTATGCATTAGATCCTCCTGATAAATCTCGTTTATCAATCCAAGCATATCCTTTCTGAGAAAGGCTGTCATGAACCTAAAGTGCTATAAAAGTATCAAACGGCGGGGGAGAGAACCTAAGGTATCAAGTCTAATTTGCGTGCAATGGACACTGCTTGTGTCCGTTTCTGGACCCCAAGCTTTGCGTAAATATTATAAGCATGGCGTTTGATTGTATTGAGTGCCAGGTAAAGCTCTGCGGATATTTCCTGATTAGACTTCCCCTCTGCAATCAATTTCAAGACTTCGACTTCCCGGGCGGACAGGGTAATGGGCAACCCATCCTCGGTTTTGGCAGTAATTGATTCAGTCGTTACCCGCCTGCCCGGTAGAGGTAGTGATTCTAACCAGACTTCTTTTTGAAAGTCAGATAGTAAACTTTCCAAAAATACAGTCGAAGGCAGCGGGCGGTCAGATTCCTGCGGTTCACTTTGACAGCAAACCAATAATTCGGCAATCGGCTGGCCGCCTTCTAGGTAGACCCGTCGGAAGCCCTCAGGTTCACCCAGGGCTAGCGCATTGCGCAACCTCTTCACTGCCTCCTGGGTTTCCCCTAGTGAATATTGTGAAATGGCTTGCAAAACCTGGATCTCAATGACCGTTGCAATGCGTTGGAAACGCACCGCCTGTTGCTCAAGAGAATCCAATAATTCAACGCACTGGGTTATGTAACTATTATTGTTCTGGATTCTGCCCATCGCGCTCAAAAGCCGAACTTGAGTCATCACCAAATATTCGTAAATATGGTATGGGTAATCCGCTAATGGAATGCTGTGGGTGATATCCGGAAAATTGCCTCTGCCCCACCATTGTTGTGCAACGGGAAGATCCCCACGCTGCAAAGCCAACCGTACTGCAATCGCAGAAACGAGGGTTTCATCCCATTGGCTGGTTTCTGTGTTGAGCGCCATTTGCCATGCTTTTTCAATAACTGCCTGTGATCCAGAAATATCTCCCTGGATCTGACGCAGGCGGGCCAGTGAAACCATGCTGTCCAGGTTTCTAAGCAGCCACATGGTTTCGGACACTTTCATACCGCGTTCAAGGTAATCATTGGCTTCTTCTAAAGAATTGCGCTCCAGAAGGATCTCACCCAGCCCATAATCCACAAATCCGGTAAGCAGAAGGGGCTTACCTTTTGGTCCAATCGCCATTAGCTTTGCCTTTTGCAAGGTGTTCCAGGCCTGGCTGAGTTTACCCTGTAAGGCCTGCATATCGGCTAATTGGCAGGTGGCAAGAATTTTTACAAGCAGATGATTGGCTTGTCGGGCTATCCAAATTGTATTTCGCAGCGACTCGATGGCTTTAATCGTGTCGCCGGAGAGTATAAGGTACATGCTCTTATCCAGGGCAAGTAAACATTGGATAAATGGGTTTTCATCCTGCAAATATTGAGTTGCCTGGCGGGAAAACTCCGCGGCCTGTTCCATATCACCGCTCAGCAGTGCAAGCATGGATTGGCAAATGGCCAACCCACCACGAATATTCCAAACGCCAGTTCCTATATCCACCCCTCGTGATCCCGTATTCGGTTGTTCCTCAAGCTCGCTCAACCGTCTACGCACATCATCCAGCCAGTAGCGAGCATGGTCAAGGCGGTAAGAAGCCATCAAACCCCAGGCATGTGGTAAGCCAAGTGCCGGGCGCTGGTGAATCACTGCATCGGGTAACTGACCAATCCAATTGGTGAGGGAAAGAATCTCCCCAGTGTTAATTAAGGTTTCAATGTTGCGCTGGATCAAGTCTGCAGCCCATTCGTTATCGCCAGTGGCCAGAGCATATTGAAAAGCTTCCTCCAATTTATCGTTCTTTTCGCACCATAATGCTGCCCTCTTATAAAGCAACGGAATTTCATCCGGATTGATTTCCGCATGGACATGGCGAAGAAATTCAACAAACAGGTTGTGATAATGGAACAGTTCATGCTGCTCATCAAGGGCTGTGATAAAAAGCCTGTCATGTTCCAGGCGGTTCAATATCACATTGCCATACCCTGGTTGGGCATCAGGATTGACCACAGCCTCGCATAATGGGCCAGAGAGTGTTTCCAGGATTGAACTTTTCAACAAGAACTGCCGAATGTCCTCAGGCTGCCGGTCCAGTACTTCTTCTGCCAGAAATTCAACTAGGTAATGAACTTCACCTTTCAGGTTAGCCAGAAGATAATTAGGGTCCGGGTGACGCCGTAATGAAAGCGCTGCCATCTGTAGTGCAGTCGCCCAACCATCCGTGCGTTGCTCCAGAACCTTTATGGTTTCAAGTGGAAGGTTAACCCCCAATATCTGTTGGAATAAATCCGCTACCTCTTCGACCGTAAATCGTAAATCGTCTGGGCCTAACTCGGTAAGGCGACCTTTTCCTCGCAAGTAAACCAGGTCAAGTGCAGGTTCTGTACGGCTGGCGAAGATGATATGGAGGCTTCTGGGCAGGTTTTTAAGGAAGAGTGTCGTGGTCTGAAGTTTAACAGGATCAACGATGGCCTGAATATCATCCAAAATTAGGACCATCTCTCTTGGTAATACGGATAACTCGTTAATCAATAAGGCTGTTCCAATGTCCACTGCCGCGCTCGAGTAGGTGCCGCTTCCTTTAACGGATTGGATAAAATCGAGCGCTTCATCTCCAAGGTGAGGTTCCAGTGTCTGTAAAGCTGCGATCACGTAGCGGAACATGCGATCCTGATCGTTATCAGCGCTGTCGAAAGTAACCCAAGCCACTCGAGACCTGGTGCTCCGAGCCCATTCGATTAGTAAGTTGGTTTTCCCATAACCGGCTGGTGCACAGACCAATGTTACCGGCCCTTTGGCTCCACGTTCGATCATTTCCGTCAAGCGCGGTCGGGCAACATACCCGGCCGGAAGAGGTGGTATTGTGAACTTTGTCCGGATAAGAGGAGATTCGACAACACGCATTTGATCGCGAGCCATATATTTATCATATCATCATCTGCTCAGACTACAATCTGGATAACAATAATTTTGGAAATAACGAGAACATCGCTGAATGGATAAAAAAAACTGCAGCAAGCGGTGCTTATTGCCGCTTGCTGCAACAACAGTGTCAACCCAAGTCCATTATAAAAGGGCTTCCCTGGCGAGTTCCCTTGCTTTATTGAGCAGATCAGTGCGACGCTTCTGATCGGCCTGCAGCTCGATGATACGCGCCTCGCGTTTGGCTTTCCGCTCACCGCTCTCTTTGGCTGCCCGTTCCTGCAAGGACTTGATCTTCGCTTCCGTCTCTTTTTGGTTGGCTTCGATTCTAGCCTGAATTTCATTGTGTTTGGATTGTAACTTGGCCTTGGTTTTGTCAACCTTCGCCTGGAGTTTCGCCCGAGCTTCCCCGGTCGCCTGGTCACGTTCTGCTTTCAGCTCAGCAAGTTCTGCCTCGAGTGCCACAGCATCCCTATCCATCTGAGCATCCACGACGTCATCGCGTGTGCGGCGGAAAACAACCCCGCCCAGGGCTTCCATGCGAGTATCAACGGGCATGGTCCACTCTTCCCAAACTTCGGCTACGACAGCTGTCTTCCCCGGCAGTAAAGATTTTTCGACCTCGAAGAGGAAATCTTCGCCAACCCCGGCATTCGCCATGTCGTATACCATTCCACCCACTGTCCCGGCGTAAGCGCCTATGGCAAGCCCAACCGGACCTCCGATTAAGCCAATCAAACTCCCGGTGAGCAAGCCTACACCTGTCCCGACAGGACCCATGTCACCTTCTTCTTTGACTTCCACTTTGCCGTCGGCATCTCTAGCAATCACAGCCTTTGCGTAGAGGTTAATGCTGCCTTCATTCTGCAGCTCCTGGAGAGCCTTGGAAGCTTCATAAGCTTTGCCCTCATTATCAAATACAACCACAAGCATCTTATCCATCATTTTTCTCCTTTTTGAATGGATATCCAATGTGTAACCCTCTGAGGAGAACCTCAAAGGAAAATGAGCACCTTTTTCTAAGGTCGCTTCTTCGTGTTCATCCTTCGGCCAGCGTTGTACAGGTGTTGTGGGCAACTGTTCAACGCTTTGCCGGTCAATCTTTAGGTAAACCGTGTCGTCATAAACCCGTTCGATCTGTGAGACAGGGATTGTGATCTCCCTATGGTCCAAAAATTGCCGCTCGAGCAATACAAGGTGTGTAACCTGCATATTGTTTGAGTTGATCAACAACTCGTCAACCTGCCCAACAGGTCCATCCGTCGCTTCCACTTGCGCACTACACCGCACAGACATTTCACCTGGTAAGATGTTCTTGGTTTTGACGGGAATTAAGGTATCAACCTCTTGCGTCTTAATCCCAATACCAGGATAAAAATATGGAAAATCAGGATTTTCAGTGACCCTGGTGCGGATATATTGCTCAAACTCAAAGGGTCCCATCTCGTATAATTCTTTCCGAGTGCATTTCAACTTGATCCGGTCATTTGTGGTCTCTTCCACCTGGTCGACTGGCACGAGGTATTCGTCGAACGGCGGTCGGTCGCTTTTTACCACAAGGTTGGTCAACCGGTGATCATTGGGGTTGAAGATTACGTATGTGGAGTGCCCGGCAACGCCATCTGAACAATGCACTTCTGCTTTCGTAGGAAGATCGATCATATTCACCTCTTGTTACTGGAGATATCAAATACCAGTTGCGCTGATTTTCGCAGCCTCTTGCCGCAGGCTGTGCAGGCGGAAGGCGAAGATAATCTCCGATACTCCGAAGACGATGGCGTAAATGCCGATCACCCAAATTACGCTCACAGCACCTGCGACCGGAAACACGAACAGCAGTATGCCGCAGAGGATCGAGAGCAGGCCGCCAAGGATCAGCGTCCATTCACCCGTGATCACACGCCGGAGTTGGATTGCAGCCACGATCTCAAAAATGCCCGTGATGAGCGCCCAGGCGGCAATGAAATACAACAGGACGAGCGCGGTTATGTTGGGCCAGAAAAAGGTCAACAGTCCAATGATGACCCCCGCCACACCTTCCAGCAGCACCGCCCACCAGCGATTAAAGAATGGAGCGATACTGAAGCCGGCGGATATGGCTAAAATGCCGTCCACCAACGCATATGCGCCGAAGAACAGAACCAGGGCCTGCAGCGCCTGAGCGGGCTTTGCGAGCGCCACGACGCCGAAGATGATGGCGGCCAGGCCGCGCAGTACAAACATCCACCAATTACTCGTTATCTTTTCTAACATCGGTCATTTCCTCCAATTTCTTTCTTTTGATTAGATTTTGATTACCTTGCCTATAATACGATCGGGTGAATGAGCCGTCATGCATCCTTAGTGCTATAAAAGTGCTATTCTATTTTTTTAGGATGATGTAGCCACTTAGGCGAGATAAACAACTTCAAAGGTAGTTTTTCAATGTCCAAAGCAGTGGGTATTTTGATCTTACTGGTAATGCCCGAATGAAAAACACACCATCATAGAAACAGAGGCTTTGAGAGAAGATAATCAGAAATTATCGAGTAAAAAACAGATTGAAATGAGAATTCGAATTACAGATAGTCACAGAAGAAATTGGATGGCAATGGTCTTTTTTATTGATTCGATTACCATCGGGCTATGATCCAACCTCGGCTAATAGGAACCAGAGTCCGGTGCACTTTATAAGATTCTGAACGAGATTCTTCTTTTTTTTACCCCAAAAGGAACGCTGTTGCGAGACCCAGCAAATACAATACGATCAGGCTGCATAGTGCAATCGGTTTTCGGCCACCTGCAACAGAAGCACTTAATGATCGCATAAAGAGCCTGATTTCCATGGCGATTTTTGCAGTTACTGTCAGGTGGCTGTCAAAATGGATTGACTGGGTAATTGGATGAAGAAAAAAAACCTCGAAAAGGTTCAAGGTAAAAAAATATATGGAATAAAAGTGCATAGGGTGGGATGTTTTCGTTACTGGCACAATATGAAATTAATCTACCATTAGAAGACCCAAAAATACCCTCGTGTTTTCTTGAGGCTATTAGTGGATAGTAATTCTAAGCAAAAGTGAACCTAGGGAGTACCAATTAATGAAACAACAAATTTCCTACTTATTTGAAATATATACATTCGCCGATTTATTGCCTTTAAGCACACAAATATTCAAACGTGCTGAATAAATATCATTTCATACAAATCATTATTTCCTAAAACAACTTGATTTCAAAGAGAAGTTTTAATTAGGTTGACTCTGATTTCAAAAGAAATCCATTCATTTTCAGGATTCAAACTCATAACCCTGTGGTCAGTAGCGCAAATCCGCGACGCGCTACCCTCAATCAATTGCAGATCACCGGATTACTCAAAAGGAGCAGCCAAGCGATTTTCGAAAAATATAAGCATGGATAATCGGAGGATTAGTATGAACCTTCGATTTCCAGGCTTGCTTATTTCTAAAGCCATTCCTGATTTCATCCAGAACAAAATCACACAAAGGGTAAACTCAAGCAAGCTCACAAATTACGAATAAGATCTACGATTGCGGTTGGAAATCCGGGGAGATCGAACGTAGACGAACTCCAATCTCCAGTTTCCTGGTATACGACGCAATATGGTCTATTCCTCCTTCATGCAGTCCTCTAGAAAAACGACGATAGCGCAATATTCACGATCTCCCAATCGATCGCTTGCGGGGCTACCTAGGTTTTTGTATCGCGAGGGACTTTGTCATATTGAGACGGTTGAGGCTATAGAGGGATACCGTGCATTGGCGAGGCACCGAACCCACCGGCTTAGCCCGTCCTTGATACCAGAGCCACCATAATGCGTTCGGAGAATTCTTGGATTAGAACATTCACCTCGGTCTAGACAGCATACCAGCTAGGGACGAAGAAAATCCAATCTGAACCGTTATGGGGAGAGTGGGTTCGGGTTCGGGTGGACATGGGATAAATAAATCATCCGAAAAGGAGATTTACGAACTATTCGGAATATCCCAGTCGGTGATCCGAGGAGAATCTTTCAGGATAGAGCAATCCACAATTACCGCTTGACTTTCAAAAATCAAAATGCTACAATTGTAATG
>DATMYV010000002.1:0-43483 GCA_035560795.1 Longilinea sp. | reverse complement strand
GTTTATCCCCTTAATTTTGATGCGGTTTATCGAGAGGAAATCCCGCCAATCGTTGTACCGTTATTTGTTCGGCTAGCACATGAGTATTCCGGAACTTTTTAAGAAGTTGACACCTTGACGTCCGTGGGGCTTATGCGAACCAAGTATAATAAGAAACGTTATTACATGGAAGCACGCGATGCTGCCTTACCTGTAACTCATCGCCGTTCTATTTTTATCCATTCCAACCCTTTCCGACTTGTTCGGAAACACATTGCATGCAAGAATCTCACTTCCAAGGGCGCAGAAAGGTTTGACCGTGCGCATTGGCAGATAATTTTTGCTCCGTCATTATTGAAGGCTTAATGGTATGAAAATGGACGGGCAAAAGGAGAAAACTTCAATGTTTGTAAAAATGACCTTAGTGTTGGTCACAATAATTTCCATCACTTTTTTCGGTGTATCCACTTTATCGGGCCATCCTGCATCAATTTACCCTGCCGTGGCAGAGACGACGGTGATACCGTCGGATCCGGCTGCGCAATCGACACCAGTCATTTCCACCCCTTCCGCAAGAACAACCAGGGCGGCGGTGGGGGATAATAAACTCTTCCTGCCCAGCCTGTGGAGTTTCATTGTTCCGACCATTACTCCCTCACCCACCGTCACCACCACGCCGATCCCCCCGGCAAATGGAATTTTCGTCAATCACTCGTCTGTTGCTCAATTTGCTTCGATTCCCAACGACAAAATTCTGGCGGCCAGCAATTTACGCATGCTTTTCATGCATAAATCGGTTGGAGAGGGAATTTCCCTTTTTATGGACTGTCTGCAGGGCACGATTTGGCAATGTGACTCCGACCCAAAATTTGACCGCAGTAAATGGAACTGGCCATTATTTGAGTCAACCAACAACTCAGACAACTTCGCTTTCAAAAAAGCGGCGTTTGACAGCGCTGTCCAGAGTCAAAATGGCAGTTATGACGTCTTTGGCTACAAATTGTGCTATATCGATAATATGGATGGCAGCATTTCCGCGCAGGATAAATTCACCCAGTACCGCGACGAGATGCTGGCCCTGGAAGCTCAATACCCGACCAAGAAGTTTATCTGGTCCACCCAGGCATTATGGTCTGATTTAAACAGTAATGCGGACAACGAGTTGGGTCAGACGATTTATGCCTACAATAATCTTGTTCGCACCTATGCTTACGCCAACAACAAGATCTTGTTTGATATTGCGGATATTGAATCGCATACCAATGACGGTACTGCCTGTTACACGGGCACCGAAGCGCTTTGCGAGATCTATTCCGGCGATAATGCCGGCCACCAAAACCCGGATGGCTACATTCGCAGTGCGCAAGCTGTTTGGGTGTTGATGGCCAAGATCGCCGGATGGCAACCGTAAATCAGTGACGGAGGTGGTTGTTGTCGAAGGAATAGACAATCAACGCCAATCTCTTTCCTGAGGTGCCTTTTGGCAACGCCGTTTCATTAAGGGACCGGCGCTGGCGGTCCGCATAACGGGCGCTCTTCAGAAAAATTCTCTCGCAGCAGCATGAATATAGCAATCTGACAAGACAATAACAAATATAAACCAGCATGGCCAACCAGGCAGCCGCCCTGAGGTTGGCCTGTTGCCTATGGCGGGGCGTATATTCACGCTCCAGCCAGTTTCGGTTTGAATCAGCGATACGATCAAGAGGATCAATGAAACCATTTTTTCGCCGATCTTCCATGATAGCCATCTTGTTACTTCTATTTTCGGCAGCGGTACAGGCTTCTCTCCCGGTGGTTCAAGCACAATCGGTTTCAATCGCGTGGGGGCAGCCCATCCAATTGACAGACCCTACCATCCAATCCTGGTCGCCGACCATCACGGCGGACAGCGCTGGCAATGTACACATTATGTGGGCTCAAACCATGGTGGCTGGCGGCTTCACCATGGGAGATACACTTTATTACACCCGCTGGGATGGTCAAAAGTGGACAACACCTTCGGATGTGCTGGTTTCTCCAGGCGGACAGGGTGCTCAAGGGCCTGAAATCGCAGTGACACCGGATGGCATTTTGCACGCAGTCTGGAACACCGGCGGAACCAATGGCGATTTGTTATATTCGCGTGCGCCTGCTTGCTGTGCAGAGGATCCGCATAACTGGACCACGCCAACCTCGCTGGGAAAATCGGTGAACCTGACCAGTGCCATCGTCAGTGACTCTAAAGGCGTTTTGCACCTGGTTTATGCGTCGCTTTCCACGTTAAATATTGTTTACCAGCAATCGGCAGATAGCGGCAGAACCTGGAGTCAACCGGTGGAAATTGACGGGGCTGCCCGGCGCGGCGATGAGTACCCCGCTTACCCGCGCCTTTCAGTGGATTTGCGCGGTCGCATCCATTTAGTCTGGACGGTGATGCCCTACCCGGGACGGGCGGTGGTCTACACGCGTTCAGATGACGGCGGCCTGACCTGGAAGGATGTAACGTTTATCGATACCTACGACAGCAACCGGTATGATGAAGGATATGGACCTTACCTGATCGATGTGGAAGCGGCTGGGACCGATACCGTACACCTGACCTGGGATGGTGCGCCGACAGTGGAACGCCACCACACCTGGTCGAAGGATGGCGGCGATACCTGGGCGGACCCGGACACCTTCATTCCCGAACTTACCGGCGGCGGCCGCGCTCTGTGGAATGACATGGCGGTTGACAGTGCCGGCGTGCTGCACGCGGTTTCAATCAAACAACCCTGGGCAGCGCAGTGGACCGGGAGCGGTTGGTCGCAGTCGGTGGCAATCGGCTCGAACGGTTACGCAGAAGATTTGCGCATGACCATCAGTACCGGCAATCAACTTCAAGTGGTCTGGCTGCAGGTGGTGCCTGGCAACCCCAGTGTGGTTTATTATGTCCGCGGCATTTCTTCCGCGCCGGCCATTGGCCCGCAGCCGCTGCCAACGCTGGCGCCGGATACATTCGGAAATGTAGTTGCCACACAAACCAATGTTGGCCTGACCCCCACGGTAACAGTAGGTCCAACGTTGGACGCGAAGGCGCCGACTGATTTGAGTGGCGTGAGCGACCCGGCCCGTGGGGTTTTCTTGAGTGCCGGCCTGGTCGCTTTCATCCTTGTTGCGTTTGTATTCGCCGTCCGCCTGAAAAAGAGATAACCTTCTTTATCAGCCTGTTTTTTTGAACGAGGTTCTCGTTATGGATATTTCCATTGTGGTCCCGGTTTATAATAGCGAAACCAGCCTGCCTGAACTTGCACGCCGGTTGGCAGAGGTTTTGCCAGGGATGGCCAACCAGTATGAGTTGATCCTGGTGAATGATGGCAGCCGGGATCAGAGTTGGAAGACGATCAATTTACTTTCCAATCAGTATGACTGGGTTTATGGCATCGACCTAATGCGCAATTATGGCCAACATAATGCGCTGCTTTGCGGCATTCGCCAGGCACGCTATCCGGTCACAATCACCATGGATGACGATCTGCAGCATCCGCCTGAAGAATTGCACCGGCTGCTTGAGAAACTGGCCGAAGGGTACGACGTGGTTTATGGAAAGCCGTTGCAGGAAAAACACAATTTATTCCGTGACCTGGCTTCACAGATCACCAAAATTGCCTTGCAAAGCGCGATGGGTGCCGAAACGGCGCGAAACGTAAGCGCGCTGCGCGTGTTTCGCACCAACCTGCGCGATTCCTTCGCGCAATACAACGGCCCCTTTCCATCAATCGATGTTTTGTTAACCTGGGGAACAAACCGTTTTTCAGTGGTTTCCGTCCGGCACGAGCAGCGCGTTTATGGTGCATCCAACTATACCTTTGGCAAATTAGTGCGGCATGCCATGAATATGATGACAGGTTTCAGTACCCTGCCGTTGCAGCTGGCGAGCATTATGGGCTTTACATTCGCATTTTTTGGAGTGATTGTGCTGATTTATGTCATCGGGCGCTATTTAATCCAGGGCGGCAGCGTTCCCGGTTTTCCATTCCTGGCATCCATTATTGCCATTTTCTCCGGCGCTCAGCTGTTTGCGTTGGGCATTATCGGTGAATACCTGTCGCGCATGCACTTTCGCCTGATGGAACGGCCGCCATATACCGTGGCGCGCCAGGTTCATCCGGCTGGGGGCATCAACAATGAATTCCAGTGAGTTGGCGCAGTTCTTACCCTGGGATTCGGAATTCTTTGGCTTGCGCATTGCGCGTTACCTGCCAGAAGAATTGACATCCGAATCGTTGGCTGCGTTGATGGCATGGCAGCGGGAACAGGCGATGGATTGCCTTTATTTTCTGGCAGATCCGAATCAGGCGGAATCGCTGCTGCTGGCAGAAGCAAACAACTTTCACCTGGCAGATTTGAGGTTTACCCTGGAAACCAGCGGTGAAATCGCTCAAGAATTGCCTGCCAGCGTACGTCTCTTTAAAGAAAGCGATCGCGCTGCCCTGCGTTCCATCGCGCGGGTCAGCCACCGTGATTCGCGTTTTTATTTCGACAGTCATTTCCCGCTAGAACGCTGCGATGCGTTATATGAGACCTGGATTGACAGAAGCGTTGATGGTTATGCTGATGCCACCCTGGTGGCAGAGGTGGAAGGCAATGCGGCGGGCTACATTACCTGTCACCGCGATGCCGGGGAAGGCAGAATCGGCCTGGTAGGCGTTCACAATGAGTACCAGGGCCAGTCGCTCGGGAAAGCGCTGGTGAAGGCTTCGTTGGCCTGGTTCTCCGCGGCAGGTTTTACGAAAGTTTCAGTGGTTACCCAGGGACGCAACATCCGGGCACAGCGACTTTACCAACGCTGCGGTTTTCTGACGCGTTCAGTACAGTTATGGTATCACTGGTGGGATGAAAAAAAGGACAAGGAAACCCTCTGATGAGTACACCACCGCATCCAATCCGGATCCCTTTCAATCGCCTTAGTCTGGTGGGGCGCGAAATGGAATACCTGCAAATGGCCATCCAGAGCGGGCACGTTTCGGGCGACGGCAGTTTCACCAAGCGCTGCCACCAACTGCTCGAAAACAGTCTGGGTGTTTCGCGCGCACTGTTAACCACTTCCTGCACGCATGCGCTCGAGATGGCGGCGCTGCTGTTGGACATCCAACCTGGCGATGAAGTCATCGTTCCGGATTTTACCTTTGTGTCAACCATCAATGCCTTCGTGTTGCGCGGTGCCCGCCCGGTTTTCATCGACATCCGTCCGGATACGCTCAACCTGGATGAACGCCTGTTGGAAGCGCTGATCACTGAGCGGACGCGGGCCATTCTGCCGGTGCATTATGCCGGTGTTGGCTGCGAGATGGATTCGATCATGGATATAGCCAACCGGCACGGCGTGCCAGTGGTGGAGGATAACGCCCATGGTCTCTTTGGCAAGTACCGCGGCCGTTATTTGGGCACTTTTGGCTGCATGGCTACACAGAGCTTTCACGAGACCAAGAATTTTTCCTGTGGAGAGGGCGGCGCATTATTAATCAATGACCGTCGCTATACTGAACGCGCGGAGATCCTGCGGGAAAAAGGTACCAATCGCAGCCGCTTTTTCCGCGGACAGGTGGATAAATACAGCTGGGTGGATATCGGTTCCAGCTATCTGCCGTCTGATATGCTGGCTGGTTTTTTGTTGGCGCAGCTCGAAGAACGCGATGCCATCCAGAGGCGACGGCGCGAAATCTGGGAAACATACCAGGACGCGCTGGGCGGCTGGGCGGCCACGCTTGGTGTAACGCTGCCTGTTGTTCCAGCCCACGTCGAGCAGTCTTACCATATGTTTTACATGCTGCTGCCAGATCTGGACGAGCGGACCCACTTAATCGAGCATCTCAAGGAACGCGGTATTTTAAGTGTTTTTCATTACCTGCCGCTGCACCTTTCGGACATGGGACAACGGTACGGCGGACAACCGGGCGATTGCCCGGTGACAGAAAATGTCAGCGACCGGCTGGTAAGGCTGCCGTTCTTTTACTCGCTCACCGGGAATGAGCAAGAGCAAGTGATTGATGCAGCGCTCTCATTTCCTGGATAATTTACCTGCATGGGCAACTTAATGTAATGCCTTATTAGGCGCATTCCTTAACAAATCCAAAGAAACGCCGGGGGGCAAAAATGTTATATTTTTATATCGGTAATTATTGATAAGGGGACCGAATGCATAAACAGAATAACTTCCTAACGGTATTTTCGCTGGCGATCATAGCGATTTTGTGCTTGAGCGCTTTTTTAGGTACACCGCAACCAGTACGCGCTCAGGCTGCAGCTTTACGCTCAGATGCATTGGTGCTGGTCAATTCTTCCAGCCCCAACTATTCTGATTTTCAAACCTATGTGCAGCCCTATTTAGATCAATTTGGGGTGCCCTATTCAACCCTGAATATTGCCTCAGATCCGCTGCCTGTCGATCTGGGGTCTTATGCATTAATCATCATTGGCCACCGGCAGCTTGACACCTCGGGTACCCTGTTGGATGCTTCCGAGCAGCAAATCATCTCGAATGCAGTCAATGCGGGAACGGGGCTGGTCAACTTTGATAGTAATTTAGCCGATGGCAATAATGTGCCTTATTACGCTTATGAACAAAATATCTTTGCTTTTGGCTATAACGCTGGAATCAGTGGAACGAATGTCCAGGTAAACAGCAATCCCTCCGTTGGTGCCTATATCATTACCGATCAATCCGCCAACGCCGCCTATACCACCCTTGGCGGGATAACCACCCAGGGAGTCAGCCTGCCAGCTGATGCCGCGACGTTGATGACCGTCGGCGGAAGGCCGCTGTTGGTGGCGCGTTCTTATGGTTTGGGGCGTGCCGTACAGTGGACCTCTCTGGATTGGATGAGTTTTAACGTTTGGGGACCGATGCGCGGTTGGGATGACATGGTATGGCGCAGCCTGGTTTGGGCTGCACGAAAACCGTTTGTGATGCAAAGCATGCCGCCTTTTGTCACCCTTCGCATCGATGATGTGGATGGCAATTTCACCTGGTTGACGACGGCTACCCAATACGGTTGGCGGCCGTGGGTGGGGATCTTCCTGGATTGGGTTAGCGATGTGCCAACCCTGAAGCAGATATCTGACGCTGGGAATGTCACGGTTGCCATTCATGCCCGGGGGGGATCCGATTGGTTCTTCTTTAATCATGTCGCGGGTACGAACTGGTCAGATGCCACTATCAACCAATATTTTTCCGATGCTACAAACTGGTTTACCCAGAATCAAATTCCGATCTCAAAATATGTCCTGCCGCATTACTACGAAATGGGCACCAATGCCTTTGCAGGACTGCGGGCATGGGGCGTGGAATACACTGGTCTCCCGACCACCCCGGGTACGCTCTATGGTTCTGCCTGTCTTGCGAGCGGCCCTTACCGCAAAACAATCAGCGGTTGTATTTCTTCGGACAATAATCCTTCTTATTATGCTGATTATTTGACCGTTCCTGGGCATCCGGAATTCAACGGTCAGTTCTTTAATGTGTTGACTGAAATCCGCGGCAATCCCGACTATGAATGGGCGCCGGACAACAATGTAGCCAGTACCGTAGACCGTGGTTTAAGCCACCTGCGCCGCGCCCTGACGGGCTTGGATCTGGCAACGGTTTTCACGCACGAATATTACATTCAGGCAATTTCCGACAGCAATTGGAACGCGATCATGAGCGGTATGACGGCTGGTTTGCAAGCCTACCAGCCGGAATATGTCACCATGGATTATGCGGCGCAATATGTGCGGGCGATGTACACATCCAAAATTGCATCAAGCATCCAGAATTCCAGTACCGGTTTACTGGATACGACCTTGACCGGTTCGACCGATCTGAATACGCGTTTTTACCTTTTTACCGAATCAGGTGGACAAATTCAAAAATCACCGGTGAATGTGCCAACCTTCAGCGGCAGCACCGTTGTATCCGTTGATGCCCAGATGCCGCCGCCCCTGCCGACTGCCACGCCCACCCTGGCGCCAACACCGACGCGCACGCCGTTGCCGCCCACTCCAACCAACACTCCCTTGCCAACATTGACCCCCACCGCCACGCCAACCGGCGTGCTGCCTGTTCCTACAGCTACCCCAACGGCAATCAGCCCCACGGCTACTTTCACCCCGCTTCCAACCGCAACGCCAACGTTGGTGGCCGGAGCGCCGATCACCATCAATTTGTATGAAGATGTACACCAACAACCGGTGTTAGTGACCACGACAGATGCCAACGCGCTGGTTTCAAACGATAACCAGTGGACAGAATTTCTCTATGCGCCGCGCGGTTATCCCGGCATTTTCGCCGGGGTGGATGAAACGCCTTCTCTGATGCGATTCTATGCAACAGTACCATCTGGCAATTACACACTGGTGGCAAACCTCTACAAGCACGCAAACCTGCGCTACTTTTGGGGTACGACTGCTGCAGCACCGCAGGCCAATGCTTTTGATGCGACCAGCGGAACGGCTGGCAGTTTCAATGAATACACACTCGGAACCGTCACAGTTACAAATGATTTATTTGAACTCTATGTGAATAATGCCGATATGTTGAGCGGCGGATCCACCTACCCCTATTACGGCTGGTCTTATGTCCGCCTGATTCCGCTTTCTGTTCCAGCCACCTCCACGCCAGTTCCGCCGACGGCTACTCCATTACCGCCGACTGCCACCTTCACAGCTCAACCTCCTACGGCAACCCCGACGCCAGTTCCGCCGACGGCTACTCCATTACCGCCGACTGCCACATTCACAGCACAACCCCCGACGGCAACACCCACACTGGTTCCACCGACGGCTACATTGATCCCTCCGACTGCGACAATCACGGCACTACCCCCGACTTCCACACCTACGCCGGTTCTGCCGACGGCTACATCGATCCCGCCAACTGCGACATTCACAGCGCAACCCCCCACGGCAACACCGACGCCGGCTCCACCAACGGTTACCTCGGTACCGCCTACAGCCACCAACACCCCTGGAGCACCAACCGCGACGCCAACACTGACTCGTACTCCGACAAATACAGCGCTGCCACCAACTGCGACGCGTACACCGACCCGTACGCCGACCCGTACGCCGACCCGCACGCCGACTGCGACTCGCACGCCGACTAATACTGCGCTGCCGCCGACTGCTACATTTACGGCAGCCCCTCCAACGGCAACCTCCATACCGCCGACAGCAACAAATACGCCGGCCGTCATTCCCACCGTTGGGCCGGTACAGATTGATGTTTCCAATGATGCCAACCAATCGCCCATCCTGGTTACCACCACCAACGCCAACGATCTGGTAGCCACCGACAACCTGTGGACTGAGTTCTATTACTCCGGGCGCGGTTATGCCGGTGTTTTTACCAGTTACAATGAGACACCGCCGGTCGAACGCTTTTACGCTTCTGTTCCAAACGGCACCTATACACTCTATGCCGGCCTGTATTTGCATGCAAACCTGCAATACTACTGGGGCTATTCGTCCTCGACACCCGAAGCCTACTCCATCCTGGTCAATAGCGGTACCCGCGGTAGTTTTAACGAATACGCCCTGGGTACGGTTACGGTTTCCAACGGCATGTTTGAGATTTATGTCGATCGAGCCGACCTGGTGCCTGGGTATGGCACCTACCCGTATTATGGGTGGGCTTGGATCCGCCTGGTACCTGCACCGTAACCTTATATGAGGTTATCTCCAGCAGGAGGTTTTGATCGTTCAGGACCTCCTGTTGTACGTTGAATCAATATAATATTACGAAGAGGTGGTGAGTTTGAAGAGCAACCCCTGGTTCATGATCATCGGGCTGATACTGCTGATATTGCTGGCCGTTGGATTGGGACGTGCCATGATGCCGGTTACCCCTGCGCTTACCCATGACACTGCCACCTATCTGAATGCTGCCGAAAACCTGGCCTCAAACGGACGGCTGCAAATTGACATGACGTTGACCACCGATCAGGCGGCGGCACGGCGTTTTTGCGCCTACATGCCCGGCTACCCGATTTTTCTCTCGGGGCTGCTGCGACTGGGAATCTCAGAAGAAGCGGCTTTGTACGGATTATCGCTGGTTGGATTGGCACTGACAGCCATTTTGAGTGCGGTTTTGGTCTGGATTCTGGCGCACAGTCTGCCGGCTGCTTTGCTCACCGGCGGCGCGCTGCTAATATTCCAACCGCTGCTCAATGTGTTGACTTACGCGTTGACCGAAACGCTTTACATTCCGGCCACGCTGGGATTGATCCTGGTGGTGGTGTACTACGTGCGCTCCGACCGTCCGGGTTGGAAAGTCTTAATTGCGTTGGTACTGCTGATGGCGGCTGCAACCATGTTGCGTTTGGTGGGGGGAATGTTGGTGGCAATTGCGGGCGGCGTACTGGTGCTGCGCTCCTTGCTGGCTAAACGGCCGCGGCGAGCTCTTGCTGAGGTGGGACTGACGGCGCTTTCACAGATCCCTGCCTTTGTTGCCTTAGGCGCAAATTACCTGGAGACCGGTCGCTTTTACTGCGCCACCAATTCGGCCGGCTGGGATATTGAACGCACCACGCGGGGGTGGCTGGCACGGCTGCTGTTTGAGCAATTCAAACCGGATTTAAGTCTGGGGCTTGGCTTTCGCAGCTTTGCGGAAAACATGCCGATCGTGATCCTGATTGCGGCGGCCGCGTTAATCGCCCTAATAGTCTTATTGTATGTCTGGCGAAACCGCCCGCAGTTCATCAGTGCCTTCAGAGATTTGGTCAACTGGCCTGTACTGGCCATGCTGGTTTATCTAGTCCTTTATTTTGGCTTTTTCTTTGCCCTGGGCAATTCCTGGGCTCAATGGGATTTTCCCCGTTACTTTGTGCCGGCTTATCCCTTTATTATTGTTCTGTTGGGGCTGGCATTGACGGCTCTGTTCCGGCGGTTGAAAAGTAGACTGGTGCGCGTGTTGATAGGCCTGGTGCTGGCCGGCATTTTGCTTGCCTATATCCAAACCAGCCTGAGCGTCGTCGCGGCTGCCCCGCTTGGACGCGGCTTTGAAACAGCGGCAGTACGTGATCACCCGGTTATGGCATACTTGCGTCAGAATTTACGCGATTCAGATCTGCTTTTCAGTACGCGCGAGTCAACACTCTGGTATTATTTCCGCAGGCCAGTGCGCCGGGCGCAATTTCTCAATCAGGTCACCTGCCAGCAATTGCAACAACCGCCAATTGGAGCCCGCAGTATATTTGTACTTTTTCCCGAAGGCAACTATGCCGGCGACCCTGTCAGCGCGGAAAATGAAAACTGGTTCCGCAGCTGGATTGCTCCTTGCGGCACGGTGACGGATCATCAAGTTTTCAAGGATACGGCTTTTTATATCGTTGAACCCCTTCAAAAACCTTAGAAAGGGTAAAGCATGACTGCATCCGAGTTTGGTAAGAAAACCTCTTTGCCCGATCCCAGCATAACGACTGTGATCCAGGCAACGCACGGTTGGTCCTCTTTGGGCCTGAAGGATATCTGGGAATACCGTGAACTGTTAATGCTGCTGATTTGGCGCGAAATCCGCGGTGTTTACCGTCAGACCGCGTTAGGCGCATCCTGGCTATTCCTGCGCCCGATCCTAAATGTCATTGTGTTGACGCTGGTATTCGGTGTATTCGTCAAGATACCCAGCAACAACCTGCCATATGCATTGTTTTCGCTTTCAGCGCTGCTGCCGTGGGGTTATTTCTCCAGTGCGGTTCTTCGCTCAGCCGGCAGCCTGGTGCAGAACATGGATATCATCTCAAAGGTCTACTTCCCGCGCATGATCATTGCTGTGGCGGGGGTGCTCTCCGGCCTGGTCGATTTGATGGCTTCATTTCTTGTTTTCCTCATTATCATGCCGTTTTTCAAGCTGCCATTGCGGATCGAAATGCTATGGCTGCCGGCTTTTACCCTGGCGGCAGTGATGATGGCATTAATGGTGGGATTGTGGCTGGCAACCCTTTCGGTCCGTTACCGCGATGTTGCGTTCGCGGTCAATTTCCTTCTGCAGGCATTGATGTATCTATCGCCGGTTATTTATCCAATTTCCTCGGTACCGAAGAGTTTAGTCTTCCTCTACCAACTCAATCCTATGGCTGGCATCATTGACGGGTTCCGGTGGGCACTTTTAGGACCAGCCGCCGGCAGCCCGCCGGGCACCACTTTCTGGATCTCAATGGGAATTATGGGCGTACTGCTTGTGATAGGCGCCTTTATATTCCGCAGGACTGAACGAACAATCGTGGATGTGCTATGAGCAATATTGCCATTCGAGTTGATAATCTTACCAAGCGCTACCGGATTGGAATAATCCAAAAAGAGAAGGGCGTCAAGCGCTCTCTGATGCAGCGGGCTGCCAGTCCCTTCCGTTACCTCACCACCACCTTGCGGCCGCCCAGCGATGATGAAACACTGTGGGCTTTGAATGGCGTCTCCTTTGAAGTCGATCGCGGCAATGTTCTGGGAGTGATCGGACGGAATGGGGCCGGCAAGAGCACGCTGCTCAAATTGCTTGCCCGTATAACCGAACCAACTTCCGGGGTTGCTACCATTCACGGCCGGGTAGGGGCATTGCTTGAAGTGGGCACGGGATTTCATCCCGAGTTGACCGGACGTGAAAATGTTTTTCTCTCCGGCGCAATATTGGGAATGCGCCGGTCCGAAATTGAACGCAAGTTTGATGAAATTGTTGCTTTTTCTGGCGTGGAACGCTTTATCGACACACCGATCAAGTATTACTCTTCTGGTATGCGCGTGCGCCTCGGCTTTGCGGTCGCAGCACATCTTGAACCAGAAGTTCTTCTCATCGATGAAGTCTTGGCGGTAGGCGATGCCGAGTTCCAAAAGAAATGCCTGGGGAAAATGAGTGAGGTGGCTACGGAAGGACGTACGGTTTTATTTGTCAGCCACAACATGGCAGCAGTCCAGTCGTTGTGTAACCGTGGGTTGTATTTGCAACGCGGCAAGGTGTTGGTGGATGGCTCTATCAACGATGCAGTGTCGACTTATCTGAAAATGATTGAAGACCGCACCCAGGAAGATCTTTCTCTTCGCAATGACCGCAGCGGCCAGGGAAGTATTCGGTTGGTAGGCGTGGATATCACCGATCAAAGTGAAATGGCTGCCATGACTCTGATCACCGGCCAGCCTGCAAAATTCGTCTTCCATCTCAACCAGATTCCTACTGGAATGGTATTGGAATATGTAGATTTCACCATTTATGACCTTCAAGGCCGCCCGGTGGCTTACTTTAACAGCGGCGATACGGGCGAGAAGGACACGCACGATTTCAGCCTTGGCACGCATGTGGTGTGCACAATTGATGAATTATTGTTGATACCAGGCCGTTATCGCATTAATGTCGGCATTAGCGGAAACGGCGATATTCAAGATCATGTGGAAGGCGCAGCTTTTTTCAATGTCGAAGAAGGTCAAATTCGTGGCCGCCCAGTTGTGGCGCGCAACCAGCGTTTGGGCAGCGTGATGCTGCCTCACCACTGGACGTTGCCAGAAACGAGGTAACCCTATGAAGAAGAGAATCTACGGCGCCTTGTTTTCGATCTACACCTCAATACTGAGGCTGTTTCGGAAACCACTCTCCGGTTCGGCGTTGGTGATGCCGCCCTATTCTCCCGGCAGTTTCGGCGATGAGGCGGTGGTTACATCGGCGGTAGTTCAACTTGCCCGGCAGGGCGTGAATAAAATTGGGCTGGTTTCTTATCGCGAGGATGATAACTGGTCATACCTGAGCGGCATTTCGGAGGTTTTTTGTCTGCAGGATTTTTATGAATACGAATCTTGGGGTGTGCGTTTTCGGTTTTGCCGGATGGCCAGCCGTTATGAACGTTTCTTCGTTCTTGGTACGGATGTAATGGATGGTTATTATGGACCGCGCGATTCGCTGCAACGAATCGCTGTAGCGAAAATGGCTGCCCAGACTGGCGTGCCAACGCGCATTATCAGCTTTAGTTTTAACAGCCGTCCTGATCCAGAATGTGTAATGGCTCTTAAATCACTGCCTGATACTGTTCGTTTGTTTGGCCGCGACCCCTTGACATTGCAGCGGTTGACCAGTTCTCTCCAGCGGCCGGTGGAATTGGTGGCGGATGTGGCTTTTTTGCTTGAACCCACCCCTGAAACCGATAAGGTTCAATCGGTGTATCAATGGGTGGAGCGCGAACGGCATGCCGGGCGGGTGGTAATTGGAATAAACGCCAATCATATCTTACTTGAACAAGTGAAAGATCTGACGACTGTCCGGCTGGTAAATGCTTACGCGGTTGCCATGCACGAAATCACTGCTCGCATCTCCAATGCCAGTTTTCTATTGATTCCGCATGATATTCGCGGCAGGGTCAGCGACGTCATGTTGGCTGAGGCAATTTACACCGCAGTGGACGAAGCCGTGCGAATTCATTGCAAAATTATTCCCACGCCCTGCAAACCATCCGAGATCAAGGCCATGGTAGCCGGGCTCAATTTTGTGTTGAGTGGAAAGATGCACCTAGCCATTGCATGCCTGGGTCAGGGAGTGCCGGTAATTTGTGTAGCGTATCAGGATAAATTTGAAGGTCTATTTCAGCACTTCGAGATGGACGGCCTGACCATTCAACCGCAAGATGTGGTATCGCCTGGAAAGCTTTCGGCCTTCTTTATCGAAAAATATGAGCAGCGCGAGGCTTTGGCAGCACAGGTGCAACGCCGCCTGCCGGCAGTGCGCGAGTTGGCTGCCGTGAGTCTGGCAGGCGCATGAATATCCTGGTGATTTCAGCCATGCTTCCTTTTCCGGTGGATAACGGCGGCGCCAACCGCTGCTACAACCTTTACTCCAGGATGGCCAGGAAGCACACTATCACCTGGGTCTGCCCGGTCTGGCAGGGCCAGGAAGGCAACGTGTGGGGAGTGGAAGCCTTCAGCGAGCGGGTGGTGCAGCTTCCGCGCGGCGAAGAACGTCCCTTGCCCAATCGTGGCTGGAGCGGTTTATTGCTAAAGATCGTTGCCCATCTGCATTGGGAACGTTTATTTGTTTATTGTTTCGGCTATGTTAAAGCGCCAGGTATATACTGGCTGCCTGCCACGCCCGAACGCCACGAGACGGTGGAACGTGTCCTATCAGAACAGCATTTTGATCTGGTCGTGAGCGAATTCGAGGGCAACGCAGAGTTGGCGCAGGCTGCCAATGGAATTCCACGCATTTTGGCTACTCACAACGTGGGCTCGAGCATTTTCAAGCGCTTCCGCAGCACCCATCCTGGAAACTTCGAAGATCGGCTATTTTCCGGATTGGAATTGAGCAAGATCATTCGCTACGAGCAGCGAAACTATCGGGCTTACCAGGGAGCAGTGGCAGTTTCGGAAGATGACCGCCGAGTTTTGCAGGAACGTTGCCCGGGACTTTCCGTTGAAGTTGTCCCCAACGGCGTGGATATCGATTATTACCAGCCCTCTGATGCTCCAGTGGATGCTCACTGCATGGTGTACCTCGGCAATTATCGTTATCCGCCCAACGCGGATGCTATGGTTTATTTCTGCCGCGAAATATTGCCACTTATTCGAGCCAACAAACCGGACGCACGAATTATGATACTCGGTGCAAATCCACCTGCAGAACTGGCAGGTTTACCCGGCGTTGAACTGGCCGGTTACATTGAAGATGTACGTCCGATTGTTCATAAGGCTGGGATAATGGTGGTGCCTTTACGGCTGGGCGGCGGAACACGCTTGAAGATTCTAGACGGCATGGCAATGGGGAAAGCGATTATTTCCACCAGCATTGGTGCTGAAGGGTTGGATGTGACAGCGGGTGAAGAAATTCTCATAGCCGATCAGGCAGAGGACTTTGCAGCGCAGACTTTGCGGTTGATGGATGATGCTGACCTGAGGAAAAAGTTGGGAAACAACGGTCGAAAATTAGTCGAACGGGATTACGACTGGAATAAATTGGCTGACCATGCGGCGAAATTTTATGAACGGATAGCAAAGGTTAATCGCAATCCCTTTAATGCGGAGAAAACCGTTGCCACGGGTTAGCGTCATCATTCCTACCTATAATAGTGCGCGGTTTATCGCTGGTACCCTGGACAGCGTTTTTGCCCAGAGTTTTCGTGATTTTGAAGTCATCGTCGTTGATGACGGTTCAACAGATAACACCCGTGAGGTGTTGCAACCTTTCCAGAACCGCATCCAGTATATCTACCAACAGAACAGCGAGCGCTCTGCGGCCCGTAACAATGCACTGTCTCACACGCAAAGTGAATATATCGCCTTTCTAGACTCGGACGATCTTTGGGCGCCTGAAAAACTTGAACGCCAGGTGGCCGTATTGGATGCCAACCCGCAGGTATCGCTCGTCTTTTGCCAGGCACGCTACCTGGATGAGAGCGGAAAACCCGTGTCTTTTTGCGGTCAGACGCTCGACGGAGAACCAGGTGAAGGGTTGGTCATTGCGGATTATTCAATCCCGCTTCTTAGCAGCAATGTGGTGGCTGGGGGTGGTTCTGCAGCTATGGTACGGCGTCGGCTGCTCGATGAGGTGGGTAAATTTGACCTTGACCTTGTGCAGTCGGAAGACTGGGATATGTGGGTGCGCCTGGCTCAACTCGGACCTTTTGCCTACATTCCTGAACCCTTAGCCTCTTACCGGGTCTATGGCTGGAAGAAGCTGCTTACCCGCCAGATGGACGAGGAGTCAATCCAACAACACCTTCGCATTGTTGATAAGAATCTTGCTGGTTGGCGGGGTGACCCTCAGGAAAAGCTGCGTTTGCGCAGGGAAGCCTTGCGTTTCGCGCTGGTTTTGGCAATCCAGGCTGCTTACCAGTTGGATAGAATACAAGCCGGACAGGATTTCCTGCGCCGGGCAATACAAACAGATTCATCATTGGGTACTCGCGAAAAATTGTTGTGGTTATTTGTCGACCGCGCCAAGATGATCGAAACCGATACTGAATCGTATGACGAGGCCCTGGCCTTTATCCAGCGTGCATTGGATGGTTTGCCCGCTGAAGTAAACCGGGAGCAGCCATCATACCGCCAGGCAGCTGGCTGGTTGTTTGTCAGTGGCGCATTTCAGCAATATGAACATCACAATCTGGCCGAGGTTCGCCGCCTGTTGCGGCGAGGTTTGGCAGCAGCGCCGGAAGTATTACGAAACCGCGGCGTGCTATCAATGTTGGTAAAATCGCTATTCGCTAATTCCGATCTTCGGCAGGCGTAAAATTGAGCCAGGTGAGAAGAAACTCATGCCAAGAGTAAGCATCATCATTCCCTCTTTCAACCGGGCCGATATGATTATGACCGCCATAGAAAGCGTGTTGTTACAGGTTTACCCGGATTGGGAAGCCATTATTGTGGATGATGGTTCGGACGATCAAACGCGTGAAGTCGCCGCACAGGTAAAGGATACGCGCTTCCGCTATATTTATCAGGCCAACAAAGGCCTGCCAGGGGCTCGAAACACGGGCATTCGCGCATCGAACGGCGAGTATGTTGCATTTTTGGATTCGGACGACGCCTTTCTGCCAGAGAAACTGTCCTTGCAAGTTCCGATTCTGGATGCAGAACCGCAATTAGGATTGGTTGCCGGCGGATATATCGACGTTGATTCAAATATGAAGACCCTGCGCGAATTACGCCCCTGGGAAAAGAATCCTGCTCTCGATTTATCGGACTGGCTGCGCACCTGTCCGTTCTGCGTAGGCTCGCCGCTGGTACGCAGGAACTGGTTGGACAAAGCCGGGTTGTTTGATGAGACCATGCGATTCGTTGAGGACTGGGACTTGTGGTTGCGTTTATCCTCGCTGGACTGCCGTATGAGATGGATAAAACAGCCGGTATATCTTTATCGTATGCACGATACCAACATGGTGCGCCAGGCTGTCCGGATGAAAAATGGCATGATCACCATGTTCGATAAGTTTTTCGCACAACCGGATTTACCTGCCGAGGCTGTTGCTTTGCGCGGCGAGGCGTACGGCCATGCCTATTTGAATGCCGCGGCGCGGGCATTGGCCGGCGGCGACGGGAAAGAAAGCCAGGTCTGCTTGAATATGGCCTTTGAAAGCAACCCTCGGTTGTTATTTGGACAGCCGCCTGAAATGCTTGCCACCCTGGCATCATTTGCACTTTCACCGCTTTGCAATGGCGCGGGGAAATATATGGAATTATTGGCAGAAAACTTGCCGGATGTACTGCAAGGATGGTCACGCCAGCAAGTACTTGGCGTATTAAATGGCGTGAACGCCTTTGAAAATGCTGGTAAATTAAATTCCCTCGGAGTAATCCGTAATGCGCTGGCGGCGGTCGTTCGCGACCCGCGCTGGTTGAAAAACCGGGGTTTGGTGGCGATCACCGGACGGGCACTGTTTGGCACGTTACGTCGGGAACCAGTCAAATGACCATTTTCTGTGGATTCCCTCGTAGATGTGGAAGAAATACAATAAAGAAGATTGAGCCCTCGTTCTTGCCAAATAAATGGATTGATCTGGTTTTATGATGACAACCGTTACTGATCAACCTTTCATTTCTGTGATCGTGCCTGCCTACAACGAGGAGAATGGCATTGCCGCGTGTATACAGTCCCTGCTTGCTCAGGATTATCCGCAAAATCGCCGTGAAATTATTATTGTTGACAACAACAGTAAGGACAGAACCCGGGAAATCATACAACAATATCCCGTCACCCTCCTGGTGGAGGGTGAGATCCAGGGACCGGCAGCTGCGCGTAACCGGGGAATTCTTGCCGCCCATGGAGAAATCATTGCCTTTACAGATGCCGACTGCCTGCCAAGACCCGATTGGCTAAGGAATCTCGCCAAGGTTTTTACATCCGCCGACATCGTTGGAGCGGTTGGAAGCCTGCATGGAATCGGAAATGAGGGCCTGATCAGCAAATTCATGGAGGAGGTGAATACCGTCCAGTCGCATGAAGGCAGTAGTTATTGGTATGTCGTCACAGCCAATGCGGCTTACCGGCGTGAGGCAGTGATCAAGCTGGGTTTATTCAAGGTGAATTTATTTAATGGCGAGGATATTGATCTGGGTTTGCGCGCACAAATCGAATTAGGCCAAATTGTGGGAGCGCCGGATGCCATCGTCGATCATCCATTTGAAAATTCGTGGGAGGAAATCACCGAACGGTTTCGCCGATACGGCTACAGTGAAATCCTGTTGGACGCCATGTATCAGCATACGCCGGGATATATGCGGCAGGCGGGTTTTCAAAGAGGGCAAATGCTGAAACAGGTGGGCGCTTTATTTGTTTACATCGGATCGTTCGCAGTTCGCCTGTTGCGGTCGGTTTTTCGCGGATGGAATAAGAAATATGTGCTTTGGCCTCTGCTGTGGTTCGTCGCCGAGTTCAACAACCTCAGTGGAAAGATCCGCGGCGTGGTCGATACCCGTTTTCTCACGCGCGTTCCAACCAAGACCCTCGCCATAAAGAATCAATAGGGCGTTCCTTGCATATCGCTGTTTTCCATAATGTTCCCTCCGGCGGTGCCAAGCGAGCCCTTTTCGAATGGGTTCGACGTTTGAGTTTGGAACACGCGATTGATGTTTATTCGTTGAGCACGGCCGATCACGATTATTGCGATCTGCGTCCTTATACAGGTGAATATCACATTGTAAATTTCACCCCTCTTCCGCTGGCCCGTAGTCCATTTGGTCGGATCAACCAATTTCAACGTTGGCGTGACTTGGAAAGATTGCAGGCTGTCTACCGAAACCTGGCGTCGCAGATTGATGCGGGTGGATATGATGTCGTTTTTTCAAACGCGTGCATGTTCACATTCATTCCCATTTTACAAATTTACCTTCACACGCCGACTTTGTATTATTTGCATGAGCACTTTGCCAATCGTGTCCACCGGGTGATGGAACGGCCTTACCTGAAGCAAACCTCGGTGCGTCAAGTTCTGGACCGTATTGATCCACTGATAGCACTCTATTATGGCCGCCTGGCCGATTTACAGCGGGCCGCAGTGAAAAAAACGAACAGGCTGATAGCGAATTCACAATTTACACAACACCAATTCGAAACAGACCTGGGCGTTCCAGCGCCGGTGGTTCTTTATGGCGTCAATTCCACCGATTTTCACCCCCGACCCGTTGAGAAACAACCCGGGCATGTGCTATCTGTTGGAGAACTTTCGCCGCGTAAAGGCTTCGATTTTCTAGTAGAGAGCCTGGCGCTTGTCCCGCGTGAAAAACGACCGATTTTGCGCTTGGCCTGCAACAACCAGATTGCAGAAGAGCGGGTCTTTATTGAAAACCTGGCTGCGCTGCGTGGTGTGAGGCTCGAGATTCTAGCCAATCTGAATAGCCAACAATTGGCACTGGAATATAACCGCGCGCAATTATGCGTTTATTCACCGGTTCAGGAGCCGTTTGGATTGGTCCCTTTGGAGTCGATGGCATGCGGAACCCCGGTTTTAGGAGTAGCCGAAGGTGGCGTACGCGAATCTGTGTTGGATGGCGTGACAGGACGGTTGACGCCGCGTGATCCAAGACTGTTTGCTGCAGCGGTGGTGGAATTGCTGGATAATCCGCAGGAATTGCGCCGATTGGGTGATAATGGCCTTTCCGTTGTGCGGGAGAAATGGACGTGGGAAGGTTCTACCGGAGAATTGGAGCGACATTTATTGGCGGTAGCTGGAAATCAAGCAGTGTGAAAACCGGCATAATTGCAGTCCCTGACTGTTTCGATTAACCGTTTGCAGAAGGCATTTTCTTAAAAGGAATATCGATCTGTTTCCAGCCTGTAAACGAAGGATGGGTACGATCGGCAAAGGCAATCATACACGGAGGTTATAAATCATGACAAAAGTTGCTTTAGTTACAGGTGGTGCGGGTTTTATCGGGTCTCATGTTTGCACTCATTTACTGCAGCGCGGTTTTAGGGTCATTGCATTGGATGACCTAAGCGGCGGATTTGTGGAAAATCTCCCCGAGGGAGCTGTTTTTGTGCAGGGATCCATCCTGGATCGCGCCTTAATTGACCGCATATTTCAAGAGGATCAGGTTGATTACGTGTTTCATCTGGCGGCTTATGCCGCTGAAGGACTGAGCCATTTTATCAAGCATTTCAATTATCAAAACAACCTGATCGGGTCGATCAATTTGATTAATGCTGCCATTCATCACCAGGTTAAGTGTTTCGTATTCACATCCTCGATCGCGGTATATGGAAAAGGTCAACTGCCTATGACCGAGGATATGATCCCCATGCCCGAAGATTCCTATGGAATATCGAAATACGCGGTGGAAATGGAATTACGCGCAAGCCATGAAATGTTTGGCCTTAATTCCATTATTTTCCGGCCGCATAACGTCTATGGAGAACATCAAAATATCGGCGACCGCTATCGCAATGTCATCGGCATTTTCATGAATCAAATCATGAAAGGGGAGCCGTTGACAATTTTTGGAGATGGCACGCAGATGCGGGCTTTCTCCTATATCGATGATGTGGCTCCCATCATTGCCCGATCGATTGATACCCCGGCTGCCTATAACCAAATTTTCAATATTGGTGCGGACACACCCTACACGGTCAATGATCTGGCAAAGACCGTGTCCAACGCGCTTGGAGCAGAATTAAAGATCAACTATTTGGATGCCCGCAATGAAGTTCAATTTGCTTATAGCGATCATGACAAAGCAAGACGCGTTTTCGGTCTCGGTAAACCAGTGTCGCTGGAAGATGGGATTAACCGGATGGCGGCCTGGGCTAAAGAGACAGGGCCGCGGGAGAGCAAGCCTTTCGAGAACATAGAGATTTCCATCAACCTACCCTCCAGCTGGAAAAAATAGACCTGTAACCCATGAAGCCATCTCCCTTCATCATCGCGCTGATCCTCAATACCAATCGCCGAGCTGATACGCTAGAATGCCTGCGGTCCTTACAGGAGAACCATTATTCAGAGCTATTAACCATTGTCCTAGATAATGCATCGGTGGATGGCAGCAAAAAGGCTATTGCTGCGGAATTCCCGTCGGTTTTGGTGGAGAGCTTGAAAGAGAATAAAGGATATACCGGTAACAATAACACCGGAATTCAAATTGCTTTGGAGAAGAAAGCGGATTGGATTCTTGTCTTGAATGAGGACACCATTCTCTCGGCGGATTGCCTGGAAGAAATGGTTTGGGTTGGCATGTCCAGTGAAGATGTGGGCGTGGTTGGGCCACTTGTATATCATTACGATGAACCTGAGGTGATTCAATCGGCTGGGGCTGTCATGGACCGGTTCTGGATTTCACGGCATATTGGCATGAATGAAAAGGATGAAGGTCAATACGCGCTTATTCGCGAGGTGGATTGGATTAGCGGCTGCGCTCTCCTCATCCGTGCTGAGGCTTTGCGGCAAGTCGATTGGTTCGATGAACGGTTTTTTTATTACAACGAAGAAACTGATTTGTGTTACCGTATTCATAAACTGGGATGGAAGTTAATGATTGCCCCAAAAGCAAAATTGTGGCACAAAGGGGTTCAACGGAATTATTCTCCCAGCGCATCCATCAGTTATTATTACCTTCGAAACCAGTTAATGTTCTTAAAGAAGAATCATGCACCGGTAGGTGTCCGCCTTTACAATTGGGGATATTTCTTGCGGACCGTCTTGAGTTGGAGCGTCCGGCCAAAATGGAAGCACATGAAACCACATCGCGATGCCATGATGGAAGGTATGCGCGACTATCTTCTAGGCCATTGGGGAAAACGACCGGACCATGCCTCCCATTGACTTGTCTATAAAAGGGCTGATTTGATTATTCGATTGAAATATCTCCGAGGGATAGGAATTGGCTGATCACATGCGCATACTCTTTCTCTCCCGTTGGTATCCCTATCCAGCGAACAATGGGTCCAAACTGCGCATTTTCAATCTTCTGCGCGGGTTGAGCCTTCATCATGAAATTGACCTGGTAAGTTTTTATGAACCCGCCGAAGGACAACCTGATCAGCAAAGCCTGGGAGAGGTTTGCCGGAGCGTGCAGGTTGTGCCCTGGCATGAATATGATCCCAACAGCCTGCGTGCGATCCGAGGTTTTTTTAGCTTTTTGCCCCGTTCAATCCTGGATACTTATTCGCCCGAAATGTCACAGGCGCTGCATGGAACGATGGGCGGGGAAAAATACGACTTAATCATCGCCAGCCAGATTGATATGGCGATTTATGCAGTTGAGTTGAAAGATGTTCCGATCCTGCTCGAAGAAGCTGAATTGGGCATTTATGCGCAGAAAGCACGACAGTCTTCCCCGCTTAAGAAACGTCTCCGGCATAATCTGACCTGGTGGAAATATCGCCGTTATTTGCGTTTCTTATTTTCAAAGATATCGACCGCGACCGTCGTCTCCCAACAGGAAAAGGATTTACTGCAATCAGCAGTGCCGGAAGCACGAAAAGTGGTGATAATTCCAAATTGCATGCGATTACAAGATTATGAGGGTTTTTCAGTTGAAGCCAGGCCAGATTCCTTGATTTATACTGGCTCTTTCCGGTATGATGTAAATTATGAGGCTATGAATTGGTTTGTGCAGGAGGTTTTCCCCCTGATTCAAGCCCAGCTACCGCAGGCGGATCTCATTATTACCGGGGACCCGGACGGTAAAAGGTTGCCCGCCGGGAATTACCTGACGCAAACTGGAGTAGTTTCTGACGTGCGTCCCTGGCTGGCAGCAGCGCGGGTGGCGCTGGCGCCGCTTCAAACCGGTGGCGGAACCCGTCTCAAGATCCTCGAAGCAATGGCGCTGCGGACTCCAGTGGTATCCACATCGAAGGGTGCGGAGGGGCTTGAGGCTCAACAAGGCGTTCATTTGCTGATCGCAGACAGCCCGCAGGATTTTGCCAATGCAGTGTTGCGCCTTTTGCAGGACGATGAGTTGCATCAGCAGTTGGCCGCAGCCGGATTCGACCTTGTCAAACAAAAATATAATTGGGATGCAGTCCTTCCTGATTTTCTGCAATTGGCTGAAGAAACTGCGCGAATTGGCGCGCGGATGCCAGAAACAGACAGGTGAGTTATGTTTTACCGCCTTGCACAATCGTTGAAAGTTTTTCGCACATTCCGTTTTTCAAGAACATGGTTCGAACAGAACCAGCCCATTTTGATTCGGGCGGCTGTTTTGCTGCTGCTGTTATTCTCGGTTCTTTATGCGGTGCCGCGCATCACTATAGGAGAGCATCTGATCCCCCGGTTGTTCGTGGTGGCCATCTTTGCACTCGCCGGATTGGTGGTGCTCCTTCGGTTTCCCACGTTGGTGGTAGCGTGCATAATCCCTGCAACCATAGCCATTCCGTTCGGATTAGGGACAGGCAGTCAAACTGAGTTGCCTGTTTCCGTTTTATTGGTTTTTCTGGCGTTGGGTTTATGGTTATTGGATATGCTGGTGGTAAAGAAAGATTTCTATTTGATGCCAGGCCGACCAGTGATTGCAGCGCTCCTGTTGGCTTTCGGTAGTATTTTGTCATTTGCGTTCGGTCAACTTCCCTGGTTTTATTACCAGCACGCACCCATTACCGCGCAAATTGGCGGTACGATGTTGTATGTGTTGGCCGCGGGAACCATCCTTGTGACGGCCCATTGCCTGACGAGAAAGGTACTGGTTTGGTCTGTCGTTGCCTTAATCAGCCTGGGAAGCGTGTTCTTATTCTTAAACCCTTTCAGTTCCCGGTATTATTCGCTAACCCGGCCAATTTTACAATTCTTTTCCGATGGTTCCATCGGAGCGATGTTTTGGATCTGGCTATTCTGCATTGCCTTGGCGCAACTGATGTTTAATAATTCTCTGACATTCAAATGGAAGTTTGTGCTTGGGTTGGTGTTGGTGGTCTTTGTCTACAATGCGTTCTTTGAAAGGCGCGACTGGGTTTCTGGTTGGCTTCCAGCAATGTTGGGCGGAGGCGTTATTCTTTTTATGGCCTCCAAAAAATTCCGCATCCCGTTGCTCGTTTTCGGATTTTTGATACTGGCACTCAATTGGCAGCAGATTCGCGGCATTGTGATGGTTGGTGATAATCAGTATAGCCTTATGACCCGCCTGGACGCCTGGGAGATAATGTTTAAAATAATTGCCATTAATCCAATATTAGGCGTTGGACCTGCGAATTATTATTTTCTCACTCCGCTTTTCCCGATCCTAGGGTATTCGGTTCAATTCAACTCGCACAATAACTACATTGATTTACTGGCACAAACTGGGATCATTGGTTTAGGCCTTTTTATTTGGTTGATGGTGGAAATCATCGTGTTGGGATTGCGGATGCGCAAGAATATGTCAAGTGGGTTCGATCTTGCCTTTGTTTACGGCGTTATCGGAGGAATGGCTGGAACCCTGGCGGCAGGCATGTTAGGCGACTGGGTGATTCCTTTTGTTTACAATGTGGGATTTGCCGGTTTTCGTTCCAGTTTGATCGGGTGGTTTTTCATTGGGGGGCTGTTGGCACTAAACCGGCTGACCAATTCGGATGGCGCAGTACAGAATGCCTGATCGAAGCCACATGGATTTATCCATCATCCTGATTAGCTGGAACGTGGCAGAATTGCTGACCAATTGCCTGCGTTCCATTGCTGCCCACCCGCCGGATGGTGATTTTGAGGTGTGGGTGGTGGATAATGCGTCTCAGGATCATTCTGTTCAGATTATCCAGGAGCAATTTCCCCAGGTTAATTTGATTTTAAATGAAAAGAATGTCGGATTTGCCGCTGCCAATAACCAGGCCTTGCATGCTTCAAGCGGTCGATATGCACTACTGTTGAATCCCGATACGATTGTTGCAGAAGGTACTCTACAAAAGCTGGTAAGCTTTCTGGATGAAAATCCGCAGGCTGGGGCGGCAGGGTCGCTGTATCAGAATCCAGACGGAAGCCTGCAGCCATCCTGTTATCCCTTTCCAACGGTTGCCCGTGAATTATGGCGCTTGCTGCATTTGGATAAGTTATACGCTTTTGGCGTTTATGATATGCAGCAATGGAGCAAAGAAACGCCGCGCGAAGTGGATGCACTTCAAGGAGCCAGTTTGCTGCTGCGCCGGTCCGCGCTTGAAAAAACCGGTCTGCTGGATACGGAATACTTTATGTATTCAGAAGAGATCGATCTGTGTTATCGGCTTCAGCAAGAGGGTTGGTCGCGGTACTGGGTGCCGCAGTCGCGTATTATTCATTATGGCGGGCAAAGCACGCGCCAGGCAGCTCTGAAAATGTTTTTGCAGCTGTACAGCAGCAAAGTACAATTCTTTCGTAAACATTACGGCGAGACACCAGCTCGTTCCTATAAGCGTGTGCTGAAATTTACCTCCGGACTTCGCCTGGTTTTAACCACCATAGGTTCAGCAATTTCCCCGCAGAACCGACTATACTATCAGCAACTGCATCGCAATTATGAAGAATTAATCGCCGCATTGCCGGCCATGTAGCCAAAGCGAGGAATTTTGGTTGATTCGATCCTTTTAATGAAGGTGTTTTCAGGTTTTCAGGATGGGGGCTCTTATCCGAAGCATTCAATGGATGAACGTCTGCTTGCAGCTTTGGAATGGTTGAAACGCGCCAGTCAGGCAGTGGATGGAAAAGGAATTTCCAAAGGCTATGATCTTTTGCGATCGTGCTGGTTTCCGGCTTACCCTGAAACGACCGGCTATACAATTCCGACCTTGATTAACGCCACGCGTTTTTTGGAGCAGAAGGAATGGCGAGAGTTTGGTTACCGGCAGGCTGAGTTCCTGCTGGGACAGATGAATGAGGATGGGGGTATTTTTTATTGGGATCAACGCTCTGGGCAGCAGCCTCAGCCGGTGGTATTCGATACCGGTCAGGTACTGTTTGGCTGGCTGGCAGCCTATTGCGATGGCGGCGATGAACGTTTTTTACAGGCGGCAGCCCGTTCTGGCGACTGGCTGGCAAAATACCAGGAACCGGAAGGCATGTGGAAAAAATACCAACACCTGGGTGTATCGAAAGTAATTGACGCTCGCGTTGCCTGGGCAATGTTGGAGCTGTACCGCCTGTCTGGACAGGCTTCTCACCGCGATGCAGCGGTAAGGCATCTGGATTGGGTGTTATCACAGCAGCACAATGATGGCTGGTTTGAAAACTGTGGTTTCACCCCGCAGGCTGATCCATATACGCACACCATTGCATATACGGCTGAAGGATTGTTTCGCAGCGGGGAATTATTATCGGATGAGCGTTATCTCGATGCTGGAAAAAGAACAGCCGATCAATTGCTTCGCCTGCAACGCCCTGATGGCAGTTTGGCCAGTACTTATGGCTCTGGCTGGCGCGTGACTGATCATACCAGCTGCCTGACCGGCAATGTGCAAATGAGCGATTTATGGCTCGCTCTGGCATTGCGTAATCAGCAGCCCGAGTTCAAAACGGCTTCCCAGAAAGCGCTTGAATATGTTTGCCATTTGCAGGATTTGGAAACGGACAATTTGAATGTACGTGGTGGCATCAGCGGCTCTTTTCCAATTTATGGGAAATATGAACGATTTAAATACCCGGAATGGGCGGCAAAATTCTTTATCAGTGCCATTCTCTGGCATAAAGCAGCCGATAGCGGCCGCATGGATGAGATCCTACCTGGTTAACCTGTAAACAGACATTCACCATTTCATGACGATACTATCGTTTCTTCTTCTGGCAGTGTTAATTGTGCCATTTGCATACTTGTTGGTGATGGCGCTGGCCTCCTTACGCCCAGCGCGGCCGGTACAATGGCAAGGACGAAAACCCCAGATCAATTTCGCCATTGCCATTCCGGCTCACGACGAAGATGCCGTCATCGCGGGCACCGTGAATCGACTGCTTGCGCTGGATTATCCAGGCAAACGGTTTGCCATTCACATTGTGGCGGATCATTGCTCTGACCAAACCGCCCGGCTGGCGCGGGAGGCTGGTGCCGTCGTCCATGAACGCAACGAGGGTCCGCGCTCGGGTAAAGGCGCTGCGCTTTCCTGGTTGTTCGAACGCATTCTGCAGGAAAAGCAGGTGGACGCCGTGATTATTTTTGATGCCGACACGCGCGTCGATGCCAAATTCTTGCGAGTGATGGATGCCCGGTTGGCTGGGGGCGCTCAGGTGGTACAGGGGCAGCACCGCATTAGCAATCCGCAGAGCGGCTGGTTCCCTGCACTAACCTGGGCTATGTTCTTGATCGATAACCGCTACCAGAACCTTGGACGCAGCAACCTGGGCTGGTCCGCCAAGCATATGGGCGATTCAATATGCTTTCGCGCCGATGTGCTTCGCCGTTTGGGTTGGGGCGAAGGTCTGACCGAAGATTATCAATTGCGTCAAAAACTCCTTTTGGAAGGAATTCATATCGTCTATGAACCAGCTGCCCTGGGTCTAGGCGAGGCGCCGCCCACCTGGCAGCAGGCTCGCGCCCAGCGGGCACGTTGGTTACGCGGTACGCAAGATGCCAGCCGCCAATTTGCCGGGCAATTGCTGCGGGAGGGAATCAGGCGCGGCGAAGGTGCCCTCCTGGATGGCGCATTGCAAGCCTATTTTCCCTCGTATTCCACCTTGACGCTGCTGGCAGTGTTTTTGCTGGCAATTCAGCTGATTATTTATTGGTTGGGCGGGAATATTGCAGCCGGGGCAATCATCGCCTGGTTGGCGTTTACGGCTTTACTCTATTTGTATCCGCTTCTTGGGCTGGCATTGGAACGTGCACCGCTACGTGCTTATGCTGTAATATTGACCGGGCCGGTTTTCATGATTTGGCGCTCCGGGTTGGCATTGCAGGCGCGGCTTAGCCGCCGCCCGGTGACCTGGATACGGACCACACACGGGGGCGGCGAAAAATAGGTGATTCATCCATGAAGCTCATTAAACAAAACATGATCGTTTTCATTCTGCTGCTTTCTGTACTGCTGCGGATTGGTGCGTCAATATATCTCGGAGACACCGTTGTCGTTCTGCCTGGCACGTCTGATCAGGTTTCCTATCACAACCTGGCACTGCGCGTTGTGAGCGGACATGGTTTTAGCTTTGGTGAAAATTGGTGGCCGGCCACCCGTGCCAATGAACCGACGGCACATTGGAGTTTCCTGTATACGCTGTACTTGGCGGCAATATATGCATTGTTCGGTCCTCATCCGCTGGTTGCCCGCCTGATACAGGCGGTAATTGTCGGTTTGCTGCAGCCCTGGCTGACTTACCAGATCGGTAAACGGCTTTTCAATTCAAGCGTGGGATTGTGGGCGGCTTTTTTGAATGCAATTTACGCCTATTTTATTTATTACACAGCCTCATTGATGACCGAGCCTTTCTATATTACGGCCATTCTTGGTGCGCTGCTGTTGGCGATGCGTATGGTGCAACCGTCGGAGACCAATAACCGGCGCATTTTGCTTGCAATCGGATTGGGAGTAACCCTTGGCGCAGCTGTTTTGCTGCGACAACTCTTCCTGTTATTCATCCCCTTCTTGTTTTTGTGGATGCTCTGGGCAAACCATCGCGGTCATGCCGGATTGAAATTCGTGCATTTTTTACTTCCACTGGCCGCTGTGGCCGCTATGATCGCGCCGTTTTCAATTTATAACACCACCCGTTTTGGACAATTTGTCCTGCTCAACACCAATTCAGGATACGCGTTTTACTGGGGCAATCATCCGTATTATGGCACCCATTTCCAACCGATTCTCAGCGAAGAAGAATATCAACAGCTACTGCCCCAGGATCAACTCTACCTGGATGAAGCGGCATTGGATAAAGAATTGCTTCGCCGGGGCATTCAGTTCGTGCTGGACGATCCCGTACGGTACCTTCAATTGAGTCTTAGCCGCATCCCGCCCTATTTTGAGTTCCTTCCCAGTGCTGATTCAGGCACCATTAGCAATCTAAGCCGGGTATTGAGTTTTGGTATATTGTGGCCGTTTATGCTTGTCGGATTGATTCTGGCATGGCGCCAGCGTTCCCACCGATTCTGGGATGCCGTTGCTTCCCCGAAATTCCTGTTGGTTTTGTTTGCACTGGTGTATACCGTGATTCATGTTCTTACCTGGACGTTGATCCGCTACCGGTTGCCAGTGGATTCAGTTTTACTCGTGTTCGCTGGTCTTGCTTTCCACCGGATTGCTGCTTTCCTGCTTCTGCGCCGAAAGCAGGCTGAATGAAGCTGCTCTTTATTGTTCCTTATACTCCCAACCTGGTACGGGTACGGCCATACAACCTGATTCGAGCCTTGGCAGCGCGAGGCAACTCAATCACGGTTGCAACCTTGACAGCTAATTTGGCTGAAGAAGCTGATATCAGCAGGCTTGAATCACTTGGTGTTCGCGTAATCTCGGCGCGATTACCCAGGTGGCGGTCGATGATGAATTGCCTGCTGGCTGTGCCGTCGCGCATGCCGCTGCAGGCTGTATATTGCTGGCAACCTGAACTGATGGGCAAGATTTGCCAGGCGATGAAAGAGGACAGATTCGATGCCGTCCACGTTGAGCACTTGCGCGGTGCGCGTTTCGGGTTGCCAGTCCTTCAGGTAGGTTCTGTCCCGGTTGTGTGGGACAGTGTGGACAGCATTACGCATTTGTTCCGCCAGGCGGCATCCCAGGCACGTAAATTGAGCAGCAAAGCCCTGACGGCCTTTGAATTAAGCCGAACTGCCCATTATGAAGGCTGGCTGGCTGGACAGTTTTCGCGCGTTTTGGTTACATCTCCAATCGACCGGCAGGCATTTTTGGAATTGGCTCCCGGCTGCGCCGAGCGGTTGGTCGTTTTGCCCAACGGTGTGGACCTGGAGTATTTCCATCCGGATGCGCCGCCGAATCGCGAACCTGCCGAATTGGTGATCAGCGGCAAGATGAGCTACCATGCCAATGTTGCCATGGTTCTGCACCTGGTCAACGATATCATGCCGCATGTATGGGCAGAACGCCCGGAGGTAAAATTGACCGTGGTTGGCAAGGATCCGCCGCGTGAACTACTGTCGTTATCCGATCACCCGGGCGTCCGTGTAACCGGTTCGGTGCCTGATCTACGGCCATATCTCCAGCACGCGACGGTCGCGGTTGCGCCTATTACCTACGGCGCAGGCATTCAAAATAAAGTGCTTGAAGCATTAGCATGTGCCACGCCAGTCGTTGCCAGCCCGCAGGCTGTTTCTGCGCTACAAATTCGATCCGGCGAGGAAATTCTGGTGGCTGAAGAACCACAAGCATTTGCCCGGCATGTGCTGGCACTTCTGGCCGACGCTGCCTGGCAGCGTCAATTGGGAGAGGCTGGGCGGCAATTTGTTGAACGCAAACATTCATGGGACGCGGTTGCAGCTCGATTGGAGCAGATCTACCAGGAAGTTGGCCAGGAAAAGCTCGCGGTGTAATTGGATTGCTTGAAATCGTGACTTTCACTGGAATAATTGATAAAATAGATTATTGGGGGAAAGATGCTGGCTAAATCCTCCAGGCTTTGTGGCCAGGCAAAGGAATAATTATGAACTTCAATGAATATATTGCTCCTCTACGCAAATGGTGGTGGTTGTTAGTTGCCGCAACTGTTGTAGCCGCTGTTGCCAGTTTGTTATATTCTTTTACCCAACCGGATATTTATCAAGTGCGAACAACCTTAATGGTTGGAAATTCACTTAATGCAGCCAACCCCAATAGCGGCGAATTTTACCTTCAGCAGCAGTTGGCTGGAATTTACGCCGATATTGCTTCCCGTGAACCGATCCGGCAGGCAACCATGAAAGCCGTTGGCCTGGATTTTTTGCCGGAATATACAGTGCGGGCGTTGCCAAACTCAACCCTGGTTGAAATCATCGTTAATGACACCAACCCGCAGCGTACAATGGTGGTCGCAAATGAATTGGCCAACCAGCTCGTCATCAAGAGTTCACCAGCACAGGGCGAAGACGCCAACGTTCAGAAGTTTCTGGCTGACCAGTTAACGGTGGTTCGCGGTCAGATCGAAGAAACGCGCACAAAATTGGAAGACCTCCAGGCACAGGTTGTCAAACTGACCAGCGCAAGGCAGATTTCTGATATGCAGGCTCAAATTCAATCCTTGCGAACCAGCCTGAGCAGTTTGCAGACCACCTACGCCGCGCTGCTTTCAAATACTCAGGGCGGAGCGACCAATGCCTTGACCATGATTGAACAGGCTGAACTGCCGACCAAACCTGTTGGCCCGAACCGCATGTTGATCGTCGTTTTAGCAGCGGTGGTTGGGTTTGCTCTGGCTGTGGTGGCCACCTATGCCATTGAATTTCTGGATGATTCGGTTAAAGGAATTGAGGATGTCAAACGCATTCTGGAAATTCCGGTGGTTGGCGAAGTGGGTGATTTTCCTGCGGGTAAGGATCCCTGGTCTTACGTAATCGAAGAGCCGCGCTCACCGGTGGCCCACGCATTCCGTGTCATGCGCACGAACCTGGATTTGTTGGATCCTGAAACACCCATTCGTTCTTTTTTGATCACCAGCGCAGGCATCTCGGAAGGCAAATCTACGATTGCCGCCAATCTGGCGGTAGTGATGTCGCAGGGCGAACGAAGGGTGATTTGCGTCGATGCCGATTTCCACCGCCCTATGCTGCACAATGCTGTCAGTATCGATAACGAGCGCGGATTCAGTGACGTGTTCAAGGGATCAATGAGCCTGCAAGATGTCCTGGTCCCCTGGAATTCAGGCAAGCTCAAATTGATCACCTCCGGCCTTATGCCAGCCAATCCCTCCGAACTGCTTGAATCGAAGAAAATGAATGAAATTCTTGCTACGCTGGAATCGATGACGGATGTGGTCATTTTGGACGGCCCTCCATTCTTCCTTTCGGATGCGTCGGCATTGAGTACCAAGGTGGACTGTGTGGTACTGGTGGTTCGCCCTGGTTACACGCGCAAAGATGCCTTGCGCGCCATGAAAGATGAGATTATCAAACTGCGCCTCAAAAATGTGGTGGTGGTGCTCAACCGCGTTCCCCGGCGGGAATCGTATTACAGTAAGCATTATCCTTATGATTACGAGAAAAAACCTGGGAAGGCCAAAGCCTGAGCTTCCTTTTTGTTAAGGAACCTGCCGTTTGACAAGGAATTTACATCCTGATATAACCCGTTGAGTATGAAAAAACTCTATATCGGATTATTTCTGCTAGCCATGCTGGCTTTGCCCGCACAATTTACCAGAGTACAAGCTGCGTGGGAGGGGGAACCTTCCCGCGTTCGTTTTAAGGCGCAATCCGGGGATGATACAACCATCTATTTGCCTCTCATTTCCGGCTCGCAACCAGCAAGCGTAAATACCAGCGGTTTCCGTCAAAATGCGCGCTTCCTTCCGGATGGAACCTGGTTAATGCCATCCAGTATTTTTTGGTTTGGCAAAGTAAGCCCAACTGAAAATTATATTGATGTGCGAACGGGTTACAGCGACACGGCGCTGCTCCTTTGGGTTGAAGTTTTCGACCGTTTCTTGTGGTACGATACCACGCCTACGGCAGCTGAATTAACCCAGTATGATGCCATCAGTCTTTATTTGCGGCCGGCGGGTGTGAACGGCGGAGCTCCTGATGCAGGCACTTACCTGTTGGTTGCCCAAAGCCATTTTGACTGGGTTCACGGAGCATTTCAGGCCGCCTATCGCGGCAACGGCAGCCAGTGGACGGCTGCAGATGTTCCCTTCGAAGTTGTGGTCGGTTATGAGGGAATTGGCGGATATAACCAGACTACCACCTCGAACATGGGCTGGTTAATGACCATTAAAGTCCCCTATGCCAGCCTGGGGCTGGCTGGAAAACCAGCTGACGGCACCACCTGGGCCATGGCAGCCAGTTTGCACGACCGCGATAGTTCAAGCGGGCCGTTACCTGTAAAGAACTGGCCGCCCAACATGAATGAATCGCAACCTGCCACCTGGGCTGAACTTGGTTTTGGTCTGCCAGTCTATACTGCACCGAATACCCAAAACAATACCAGCATGTTCATTCGCCAGGGGCTAAACGCTGCGAGTGTTCCAGATGCCAGCGTTGGCGGCAGCACCATTTGCGGCGAGATCACCAAACCCGATTTCTTTGGCCTCTGGGGCGATATGCCCGAATCCGCTTATGCACAGTATACGGTCAACAACTCCCAGGTGAATATTCAAAACCAGGCGAACGTGGCCGATTGGCCGTGTTATGCGAAATACTATGTCACGTTCCCGCTGGATGCCTTACCCGCAGGCAAGGTGATCACCTCGGCAAAACTGGTGATGCATATGTTCGGCAATTCCGATCCCAATCAAGCCCAATATTCCTTGATCCACGTCATGACAGCAAGTTCTGACTGGAACGAAAACACAATTACATGGAATAACGCTCCCCTGGCAGCCGAAAACTTCGCCGCCACTTACATGGATCCGCTGCCAGGTTTTGCCGGCGACCTGGGCGTGGCAAAGGAATGGATTATCTCCGCTGCCGTGGCAAGAGCCTATCAGGCAGGCGAACCGTTGAGATTGGTCCTATATTCTTCTGATCTTATGAAACACAGCGGCAAGTATTTCTATTCATCGAGCTACAGCATTCCCGAAGCCCGCCCCACGCTGGTAATCACATACGGCGACCCCGTACAGTAATCCCGGGAAACCTGCTCAAGAAAAATAATACCGCGGTCAGATTTATTTCTGGCCGCGGTTTTTTATAGTTTCTATCTTTAATTGCCATTCTGAATCAAGTTCTTAAGCGTCTCAATCATGGTACGGGTCATTTCCTGGCCGGGAATCAATTGATCCAGTAATTGATAAGTGTAAAGGGCTGTCTGGTAATGCTGAAAATCGTTATATTCCTGCCAGGCCAGGCCCTGTAACTCATCCGAAATATTGGGCAGGCCTGCCAGCAATTCGACTGCACGGGTGAGTTCACCGCTCCACAGGTATGCCAGCCCCAATCCTTTGCGAGCGGCTATATGATCGGGTGTGGTTTGATAGACCTCCTCGAGGCGGGGAATGGCTTCGGTAAAACGATACTCAGATAAGAGCAGCAAACCGTAGCGCCGGTTGATGGGAAGGCTGGCAGGGTTGCTCGACAGGGCTCGGATAAACAAAGCTTCACTTTCACTGCGTATAGCCGATTGCTGCTCCTGGGTAAGCGAAGGGTCGAGATCGGCGCGGGTTTGCAGCAGACCGGCGCGGTTGGCGTTCCAGGCAGCCCCCGGCGGCCAGATGAAAGCCAAAACGACGATCAAAAAGAATGCAGTCACAGCGCCAGGGATCAACCACTGCAATCGCGGTTTAACCAGGGATCTACTGCTGAGCAGACGGGCGGCGCAAAGCCCCAGCAAAAAGAAAAAGGGCAGCCAGGTCCATAAGGAGGGATACTGCCTAGCATCGCTCAGCCCGTGCAACAATATGGCGGTCAAACCGGCGCAAGCGGCCTGAATGCGTAGATCGCTTTTGAATGCCGGGTAACGAAGCAGTGAGGCACACAGCAAAGCAATCAGCCAGACGAAGGCTGCTGCGCCGAGGAGACCTTGCTGCAGCCAGACCTCGAGCAGCAGGTTATGGGAATAGTACAGGAAGGGTACTGCCAGCAGCAGTTCATAGCGCGAATACACCATGGCGAAGGCATTGCCGAGCCCGATGCCGGTAAAGGGTTGTTCAGCCAGCAGCGCCAGGCTGTGACAGTACACTTCCAACCGGTCAGGGCGGATAAAGAGCGCGCCCGCCAGGCTGCCCAGGATTGGTATGTCAGAGAGGGCTGAAATGTCACCGCGAATCAGAACCAACAAAATCATCCCCAACATTCCCGCAGCGGCGGCAAACGCCAGAACGCGGGCAGGTTTCCAATGCACTGCAGCCCATAGTAAAGCAGCGCCAACCACGCCCAACCAGGCACCCCGGGATACCGAGAACAGCAAACCTGCGGCTATGATGGCGCACAAAATCCAGTAAAGAATCCGCCAGGACCGGCGCTGATCCAACAATGCCAACCCGATTGCAGCAAACAGGCTGCCCTCCAGGAAAGTACCCAGGCTGTTGGGCACCGGTTGCCAAAAAGGAAATGCCGGCAGGAAGGATGCGATCCATTTGGCCACGCGGTCGATCAGGCCGACTTTTTCTTCGTAGTCAATATGCCCGGCTTGTGTGATGAAATAAAGAGCTGCCAGCGCGGATAACCCGACCAGTACCGCAGCAAATCCATCCCACCTTCGTTCACTGTCGCTAGCGCGGGAGACGAAGAAGTAAAGCAAGGCAATGCCCGTCAGGGCAATCAGCGTGCGCTGACCTGTTATTGGATCAAAGGGGACAAATGAACCCAACAACGCACTGAACCAAAAAACCAGCACTGGCAGGTCGAACGGCGCCAAGCGAATGCGTTTCAAGCTTTTACCCTCAGGTTGCGCATGGCTTCACGGCATTGTTCGATTTGCTGATTGACCTGGTTCCGTTGCTGTATCAGCAATATGGTGCGGGTCAGGGTGTAGAGAAATCCCAGCCCGCCCAGCACCATCACGGCAACCGGTAGATAGCGAATCCAGCCTGAATCGGGGGTGAAAATAAGCCAACGGTTAAGAAAGTAACCCAATCCGAACACCAGCAGGCTGATGAAGACGGCCCGCCCGCGTGCCTGGAGAGCTTGCGAAATCTGCCCCATTTCAGCCAGAAGTCCGGGCAACGCTTGCGCCGAGGCGGTCAGACAGCTGGTTGTTTGCAGGTTTTTCAGATCGGAATTCAACTGATCAATATTCTCCTGCAGCCTCTGCAACCAATCAGGATGATCGCTTAGCCGGTGAGTGGCACCGCAATAAGAGCATGTATAGGTATCCTGTCCTGCAGCCTGGAGAATTCCGCCGCAATTGGGACAATTCAGGGTTATCAATTGGGTGGGCAAATGCGCACCAATCCGTTTTCTGAAGCAATGGATTCTCCACTGGAATCGGTTGTGCCGTTTATCCAAAAGCTTCCTATAATATTATTAAGCATTGTTTACATCAAAGATTTTAACCCGGTTTTCGAAACAAGAATAGCGTCGGGAGGGAATATGTCCAAAAAGGAAAAGAACGGACACAAGACTCATTCGAATGGAAAACATGCCAAGGTTGAAAAGGTGGCGAAGGTCGAAAAAGGAACAATGGCTGCCAAAATGGTAAAGGGCGGGCAGTCACAGGTGACCGTACAAGTACAACCTGCTGTGGAGACCATACCGATGGCTGTGCACATGAGCACCCCTGTGGCGCCTGAGGAGCAAATCCACGTTTCCAAGAAATCCTACGATAAAGAACTGGCCCATTTACAAGTTGAATTGGTGAAGCTGCAGGAATGGGTGCGCGCCAAGGGTTTGAAAGTGGTGGTGATTTTCGAAGGACGCGACGCAGCCGGGAAGGGCGGTACCATCAAGCGCATCACCGAAAGCCTGAACCCTCGCGTTTGCCGCGTTGCGGCGCTGCCAACGCCCACCGAACGCGAAAAGACGCAGTGGTATTTTCAGCGCTATGCGGCGCATTTGCCCGCTGCCGGCGAAATCGTCCTTTTCGACCGGAGCTGGTATAACCGCGCCGGCGTGGAACGGGTGATGGGCTTTTGCACCGACGATGAATACCGCGAATTCCTGCGCTCGGTGCCCGAATTCGAGCGCATGCTGGTGCGCTCTGGTGTCATCCTGATCAAGTACTGGTTCTCGGTGAGCGATAAGGAACAGGAGCGGCGGTTCCAGGCGCGTATCAACGACCCGACCAAACGCTGGAAACTCAGCCCGATGGATCTGCAATCGCGGTCGCGTTGGGTGGAATATTCCAAAGCCAAGGACGAGATGTTTGCCCACACCGATATCAAACAAGCGCCCTGGTATGTGGTGAACGCTGATCAAAAAATGTGCGCCCGCCTGAATTGCATCCGGCACCTGCTTAGCCTGATCCCGTATGAAGATTTGACGCCAGAACCCATTGTGCTGCCGCCGCGCCAGGCCGACCAGGGTTATGTACGCCCGCCCATCACTGACCAGACCTTTGTCCCTCTGATTTACCTGCCAGAAGAAAAGATCGAGGATAAAGACTAAAGAGGAGCAGTCAGTCTTCCCAATCACTTGGATTATAGCGGCGCGTGCGCTTGACGGCGGCGTGCCGTTTCTTTTCGTCCACCCTGGCAGCCGAGGCGGTGACGCTGGGGCGGGTCTTGTTACAGATCTTTGGTTTTTCCAATGCCTTTTGCACCAGTGCAACCAGGCGCTCCTATTAACCAGAATACTGGGCTACTTTGATGAGCACATTCGAGCGCAGCTGGTGTCGGTAGGGACCTTGTTATAACTTAGTAAGAAAGCTTTTACACTTTCGCATTGGTCAACCAATCTGAAATAAGCCTCACTTACATCATGGAGTAAGACAATTGCTTATATTTCTGATACAGATCGAGTCTAGCACTCTACTTTCATTTTCTTATTAATGGCATGTATATCCTGGAATGGGCCAGAATAGTGAAGGGAATCGAGTTGGATATCCCGCCACCAGTGGCCGGGTTGAAAACCGTGACCGGAATTGTACCAGCCGAGGCAATGTCCGCTGCGGTGATAGATGCGGTTAATTGCGTAGTAGAAACATACATCGTTGTGCGGTCTATACCATTCCACCTGACCACCGATCCGTTGATGAAACTTCCTCCGCTGACCGTCAGGGTAAAGGCCGCATCACCAGCCGTGGCCGATGATGGGATTAAAAAGGCAAGGATCGGTACGGGGTTGACTGGAACGATCGTGAGGGTCACTGCATTCGAAGTCCCACCGTCGGGGGTTGAATTGAACACAGTAATGCTGGTATCCCCTGAGATTCCGATCTGGCCCAATGGGAGAACAGCAAATAAATGGTTACTGTCCACATAATGGGTTAATAACGTATTGCCATTGAGTTGAACAACGGAGCCTGGGAAGAAACCGGAGCCAATTAAAGTAAGCACTGTGGTTGGATCCTGCTCATTCACGCTTGTGGGATTTATCGAAAACAACGCCGGCGCTGGGTTGCTGCTGCAATTCCAGGGTACGACCTGAGGCGCCGAAAATTCCGAGGTGTCTCCCAGCGAGTTGGTGGCGGTGGCAGTGAGGTTGGGGTATGGCAGTGGGCAGTAAGCAGGGAACGTAAAGCTGCCGCTGCTATTCGCAGTGACGCTGTCTAAGTAGAAGCGGCCTTGATTGCCCGCATCAAGGAACAATTCCACCATACAACCGGGACAAGTTGTGCCGCTGCCATTGGCAACGCTCAAGGAGAAGCTGGGAGCGGACAGATTGTTATTGGCTCCGTTATCCAGGAATATCCCCTTGAATGGATTGGCATAGATAGAATTGCGCCTGATGGTATTGGCCTGTGCACGGTCTAACCAGATACCGGCGCTGCCAGCATTAACAATGTGATTGTTTTGAATGAGATTTCCGCTGTGCTGGCTCAAAATCTGGAAACCGGCGCCAGCCAGCGGGCTGGTACCGTCGACCGCCAGTCCAAAGAAATTACCGAGTATGGCGTTGTTGACAGAGTGTATATTCAGGCTGAAATTTCCCACCGTTGTGACGTAATTGGCCTCAGCAGGAGTGGCTCCGCCCAGGATGGTTCGGCTTGAGCCATCGAGGACAATGCTCCCCGCATTGGGCAGCACGGCCGTACCGGCGGCATTCAATCCCACCTTATTTCCCTGTACCATTGTTTCGGAACCGAAAATGACATTTACCTCCACAGTACCAGTCCCGACCTGGTTGCCATCACCTGGGGCTGTCCCCCCAATCCGGGTGTAAGCACCCCATAAAGTCATAATTCCCACGCCCGCGTTAGGCAATGTCTGGGCACCATCCCCGGTGACGCCAATACGGTTTCCGGTGATCACGTTGAAATCTGAGGCGATATCTGAGATGACAACACCTGCGCCATGGTTGGCACTCACCAGGTTGCTGTGCACCAGATTGTTATAAGCCCCACACTCTAGGTAAACCCCGATGTCCGTATTGCCCCGATCGAGGGTCCCGCTGATGTCGGTACCAATATAGTTGCCGAGGATCTGGATACCTTCGTCGACATAGCCGCAAAGCGTGATGCCGGTGGCGCCGTTCGCGCTGATTATGTTGTTTTTGCCTGCTTCCAGACTACCAATGATGTCGTTCTGGCTGCCCCAAATATTTATCCCGTCAGTTTGGTTGCCGAAGGCCTGCATACCATCGGCTTTAAGCCCAATGATGTTACCCAGAATCTGGTTACCCTGGTCGGATATCGTCAACCCCATGCGGTTGGAGGAAATCACATTTCCCTGGCCCGTGGGGCCGCTGCCGATCAGCCGGCTACCGCCGATAATGTTGTTATATCCCATCACTGAAATGCCCATACCGGGGAAATGGTAGATTTGCAAGCCGCGCACGACATTATTGTCAGATGCGATCCCGATACCTGGATCCCAGGCCCCGGTCACACCAGTGCCGTCCAGGATCACCCCGGCGTTGGAAGCATCCAGGGTGATATTTCCCATGACAAGCCAGGACAGGCGTTCCGGACCGACTTGAATAGTCACCGGGGCAGAAGGTGGGAACACCACCGGTGAGAAGTTGATCACATCCCCGTTGACCTGATTCCAAAGGCACTCCCGTAGTGTGCCAAGACCGCTGTCAGCGGCGCTGGTTACGGTGCAGGTAGTAGCTGCGCGGTCAGGGGCTGCAGGTGAAGCCAGGAGCGGCAGGGTGATGGCTGGTGGTTTCTGCTGGTGCTGCGGCGTGGATGGCGAATGGGCTACTGGCGAGCTGCCTGCCGGGGCGGGTCCAGAAGCATCAACACCTGGCTGAGCCGCCGCCAGGGATGCCAGGGAATAAATCTGTAAACCACCCTCAGTGCTGGCGACAAACAAATTGCCGCCGGCGACAGCAACCGTCCGGGCTGAACCCAAGGTGGCGAAACCACTCAACCGCACGGGAACTGCCGGATTGCTCACATCGACCACTTCCACCCCGTAAGAACCCTCCGCGATATATAGGCGGTCGTCTGACACCGCCAGCCATTCCGTCTCCGGGGGTGTCGGGTAGAAAGCCACCGCGGTCGGATGGGCGGGATCGGCCACATTCAGGATGCGCACTCCCCACCAATCGTTAACATATGCATAGTTCTCGGTAAGCACGACGTTTTGACGGAGAAAACCAAGCGGGTCTGAATAAGTTCCGAAGACAGTAATGTGGGCGGGATCAGAGACATCGTAGATCTTGAGTTGAGCACCTTGGGTTACATACGCCAGGTGCCCGCTCACAGTGACTGTGATTGCGTTCTCATTGGTATTGCCGAGCAGTTGGGGATGGGCCGGGTCGGCGAAATCTACAATACTAACACCGTTGGTGTCATCGAAATAAGCGGTGTTTCCCACCACATCGATGCCGTGACATTCGCCGCACCATTGACCATAGCTGAGTTGCACCGGGTTGGTTGGATCGCTGATATCCAGCACATAAGCACCCCATGCCGGACTACCGCCAAATGTGCCGGCATACAGGCGGCTGCCTGCCAATTTCAGGGTGTAGACGATGCCATCAATGGGATACGCGCCGGCCTCAACCGGATGAGACGGGTCCTTGATATCCAGGATACGCACGCCGTTGTAACCGGCAGCCACATAGGCATAATCGCCGCCGATAACCATCATGAGGGCGGACTGGAATGGACTAAAAAAGCCGGACTGGGCGGGGTGGGCCGGATCGGCAGTGCTGATCACCCGCAGACCATTCTTGCGATCGGCTAAGTAAATGCGGCTGCCGGCCACCACCAACCCGGTACCGTTGCCCTGTGCCCACGAAAGACTGCCCACTTCCAGTGGGTGAGTCGGGTCCAGCACATTCAGGATGCGTAGCCCGCCAAAGGCGTTGGCAAGGTAAGCGTTGCTGCCGGAGACAGCTACATCGAAGGTCCAACCGTAGGCCTGTAAAGCACCCAGGAGAGCCGGATGCAGTGGGTCGGCCACGTTGATGATCTGCAATCCGCTGCACTCATCGGCTACATAAGCCCGGCTATTAAGGACGGTCAAGGCGTGCGCATTGCCCGGGGTGTCATAGCCGCTCACCTCAACCGGGTAGGCCGGGTTGGAGATATCCACCACCAGTAGACCAGCCCCGCCGGCAGCCAGATAGGCGTAACGCCCATTGACAGCCACGTTGTAAACGTAGTTCATATCAAAGACGCTGGCAATTTTAGATGGACCGGTGGGGTCGCTGATATCTACCAGCCACAAGCCACCTGGACCATCGGCCAAGTAGGCGGTGCTTCCGGCAACAGCCACCCCCTCGGCATACCCGGGAGAATCCCAGGCGCCTACCTCAAGTGGATGGGTGGGTGAGGAGATATCAACCACGCACAGCCCCGCCCCGCCAGCAGCCACAAAAGCGTACGTACCACTGACTGCCACGCTCCGGACGAAATCAGCCAGCACTGCTGACTCCCCCACCCGTTGCGGGTTGGCCGGGTCGGAAATATCTACCACTACTAAGCGTGGCCCGACGCCGATGTAAGCGAAATTACCCTGCACGGCTATGCCCTGGGTGGGGCCACCTGCCTGACCGGTTAGCTGCCAGTCAGGGGAATCTGGGGAAGCTTGCGCGTTCGAAAGTTCTGAATTTAGCAGTGAGAAAAGAACCGATAAAATCAAAACCACGGTTAACCGTTTATTATGCATGAATCCCCACCTTTATTTAGATGATAGTTCATTCTACAGCGGATTTAGAAAACGTTACTCCCAATCCTCCGGCTTATACCGCCGCGTGCGTTTAATCACCCCCCGCCGTTTCTTCTCATCCACCCTGGCGGCCGAAGAGGTGACACTGGGGCGCGTCTTTTTGCGGAGCTTCGGTTTTTCCAATGCTTTTTGCACCAACGCAACCAGGCGCGCGATGGCGTCGTCGCGGTTTTGTTCCTGAGTGCGGTGTCGTTTGGCTTCAATGATCAGAATGCCATCTTCAGTCATGCGGCTGCCAGCCAGCTTGCCCAGGCGTTCTTTGATATCAGGCGGCAGGGCTATTGTGGCGCGCACATCCCAGCGCAGCTGGCAGGCGGTAGACACTTTGTTCATACCCTGTAGGACAGCCGGTGCACTTCTCGCTTCCCTTTAGCTACCTGCGAGAACCCAGCCCTAGAAGCAGGAAAAGAAAAGTCACTCCCACTCCGCCGGATCAAAACGACGTGTCCGCTTGATCGCACCACGCTTTTTCTTGTCACCCACCCGAGCCGCCTTCGCTGTGAGGCTTGGGCGGGTTGCCCTCCTGACTTTCGGTACCTCCAGCGCCTTCTGTATCCACGTAATCAAACGCTGGGTGGCGTCGAATCGGTTTTGTTCTTGTGTCCGGTATCTTTTCGCCTCAATGATCAGTATGCCATCATCCGTCACTCGACTGCCAGCCAGCTTGATCAATCGTTCCTTGACTTCCGGATCCAACGAGGGGGAATTGCGAACGTCAAAACGGAGTTGAACTGAAGTCGCGACCTTATTTACGTTCTGGCCTCCAGGGCCAGATGCGCGGATGAAATCGAGCTGGATCTCGCTATCATCGATTTTTACTGAAGATGTAACCTCAATCATTCTTTAAGTATAGCAGTTCGATCACCAAATAAATCATATATGATTTAGGT
>DATMYV010000001.1:0-62638 GCA_035560795.1 Longilinea sp. | reverse complement strand
CGAGAGCACCATGCTCATAACCTTGCCCTCCATGGATGGTGTCTGTTCAACAGCGGAAACATCAGCTAATTCTGCGGCAATTTCCTTTAAATCTTCCAATGCCAATTCGGGGTAGCTGATTTCACGCCCGCGGAAGCGAATGGTGACACGCACTTTATTGCCGTCCAGCAACCAGCGGCGGGCATCGCGCGTTTTAAAGCCGCGGTGATGCTCGTTGGTTTTGGGGCGCAGGCGAATTTCCTTAACCTCGATCTTGGTTTGTGCCTTGCGTGCTTCACGTTCCTTTTTGGTACGTTCGTAAAGGAACTTGCCAAAGTCCATCACCCGGCAAACTGGCGGTACGGCCGTTCCGGATACCTCCACCAGGTCCAGTTCGGCTTCGCGCGCCATTTGCAGTGCTTGTTGAATCGAAACGACGCCAACATTTTCCCCTTTTGCTCCAATTAGGCGGACTTCGGGGACGCGGATTTGCTCATTGATTCGAAAATTTTGAGTACTGATAGTAACTCCACTCCTTGAGTAATACGGCTTTCAGCCCAGGTTGCTGGGCTTATATACGTGGACTGATTTTACCATATTTTAATCTTGTCAGCCCACATAGAGATGAAAAAAGGGGAGTTTTGTGGGTAACATGCAAAACTCCCCAGGTACTCAGACGTTAAACGCCTTCTTCAATGTCATTTTTGGCGCGGGCGAGGAAATCGGCCAGCGGCATGGCACCCGGATTTTCACCGTTGCGCATGCGCAGTGCCACTGCCTCATCCTGGGCTTCTTTGTCGCCGACCACCAGCATGTATGGAACCTTCTGGTTCTGCGCGTCGCGGATTTTCGCGTTCATGCGTTCTCCGCGTTCGTCAACTTCAACGCGCAGACCGGCGGCTTTAAGCTTTTTGGCCACTTCGGCTGCGTAAGGCAAGTGACGGTCTGCGATGGGGATGATGGTTGCCTGGACAGGTGCCAGCCAGACCGGGAACGCGCCCGCAAAATGTTCAATGAGAACGCCAAGGAAACGCTCGGTGGTTCCGGTGACCGCGCGGTGCAGCACGACCGGCGTGTGTTCTACATTATCCTCGCCGATGTAGGTAAGACCGAGCCGGGCAGGTTGAATAAAATCCACCTGGATTGTGGAAAGCTGCCATTCGCGCCCCAGAACGTCGTTGGCCATAAAATCAGCCTTTGGCCCATAGAAGGCGGCTTCGCCTTCGGCTTCAAAGTAATCCACATTGTTGGCCTGCAAGGCTGAACGCAGTGCTGCTTCCGCCTGGCTCCATTTTTCGTCGTCCTTGACGTACTTGCCGCCTTGGCCGCGCAGTGAAAGGCGTACCCGGTAGTCGGTGAAGCGGTAGCGCTGCAATACCTCTTTGATGACCTGCAAATCGAGCGAAAATTCCTGCTCGATCTGTTCGGGCGTGCAGAAGGTGTGGCAGTCATCCTGGGTCAGCGAGCGCACGCGCGTCAAACCGCTCAATTCGCCAGTCTTTTCGTAGCGGTATAAGGTGGCGAATTCGGCGAAGCGCATTGGCAGCTCGCGGTAGGAATGCCTTCCCATTTCGCGGAACAAGGTCATGTGGCTGGGGCAATTCATTGGTTTCAGGCGGAAAACGATGTTCTCATCCACCATCGGCGGGAACATGGCATCCTTGTAGTTCTCATAGTGGCCTGAGCGCTTGTATAGATCCTCCTTGACCAGATGGCCGGTCCAGACATGCTGAAAGCCATAGCGGGTCTGTACGTCGCGCACATAGGATTCCATCAGGTACCGCAGCATTTCACCTTTGGGGGTGAAGAGCGGCAAGCCCGGGCCGACATCATCCGAAAAGTAGAAAAGACCAAGATCCTTTCCCAGCTTGCGGTGATCGCGTTTCCTGGCTTCTTCAAGCTTGTAAAGATATTCTTCCAATTCCTGGGGCGTATTCCAGGCGGTTCCGTAGATGCGGGTCAGCATGGGGCGCTTCTCGTCGCCGCGCCAGTAGGCACCGGCGATGCTCATCAATTTGATGGCATCCGGGTTGATCTGAGCGGTGCTTTCAACATGCGGCCCGCGGCATAGATCGACAAAGGTGTCGCTGGTGTAGGTGGAAATGACCGGTTTCTCGGTGATCGGGTTGCCGTCTTCGTCAAAGCCGCCTACTTCCAGACCGTCAATCAGTTCTTGTTTAAACGTCTGGTCCGCGAAGATTTTTCGGGCTTCGTCTGCGGAGACTTCGCGGCGCACGAAGGAATGCTTGCCGCGGATGATCTCGCGCATACGTTTCTCGATTGCGGGTAAATCTTCCGGGGTAATTTGCCGGGGCAAGGCGAAGTCGTAATAAAAGCCATCATCGATTGCAGGTCCGATGGCGATATTGGCGCCCGGGAAATGCTCAAGCACGGCCTCGGCCATGATATGCGCGGTGGAGTGGCGGATGCGGTAAAGCATACTATCCTGGTAGCGTTCCTGTTTCAATTCAGCCATTCTTACCTCCTAACAGATAAAACAAAAAAACTCTCATCCCATGCTGGGGCGAGAGTTGATTCACGCGGTTCCACCCAGATTGACCGGCCGAAAGCAGCCAACCATCTTGTAGGGGCCGATAACGAGGCCGTCCGTTTGCCTTACTAAGCCTTGCGGCGTTTCTGGTTCTTGCTCACAGGAGGTTTTCATCCGTTTTTCCGAAGGGAATTTTCAGCCTGTGGATTCCCTTTCTCTGCCGGAAATTGCCGGACTACTCGTCCTGGTCAACGCAGGTATTCAATTGAGTGGGCGGTATAGGACTCGAACCTACGGCCTTTGCGATGTCAACGCAATGCTCTAACCAACTGAGCTAACCGCCCGCGTGTGAGCGCTATTATAAACGCATCGAAGGGATTTTGCAATACTCTTGTTCAAAAAATCAGGCGGGCAGCGGATGGAGCCTGATCGGCGATTATTTCTTGCTGGCGTAGATTTATGGTATAATCCCGTTCGCCCGGCGCAGAAATGGCAGCATCGGGTGATTGGAGAGGTAGCGCAGTTGGCCTAACGCGCCCGCTTGGAAAGCGGGTATACCGCAAGGTATCGTGGGTTCGAATCCCACCCTCTCCGCTCATTTCAATCGCTACGAGGGCAGGCCCTCTCCGCCAGATTTCATCCTCTACGAGAGCAAGCCCTCTCCGCTAAGAAAAGACCCCTTTATGGGTCTTTTTTGATACCGCTACCAGGGCGCAGGCAGTCCATCCGCCTGAAAAAGCTGAGCGCTCACCGCTAACAGCTTTTTTGTTTCCTGGCATTTGGATGATGGAATTATTTAAAAGTCCTGGACCTGTTGAATTTCAGCAGGAATGACTATAATCACATCTATCCCAGATTGAAAACATCAAATGAATAGAATGATCAAGTTCCAGCTGAATAGATGATATCTACTTGTAGCTTATTGGAGTTATGACATGAACCAGCCTGCTCCGTATGCCCACCTGGTTGAACGCCTCAACCGTTTTCCGCAAGGCGCACCGCCGAGTGATTCCCTCTATGCCATCTTGAAAATCCTGTTCAGCGAGCGTGAAGCCGGATTGGCGGCGCAGCTGCCGATCAAACCCTTTACGGCGGCTGATGCAAGCCGAATTTGGAAAATGGATCTGACTGAGGCACGCAAGGTGCTGGATGGTTTGGCGGATAAGGCTATTTTACTGGACGCCGAGCAGCACGGAGAAACGGTGTACACGTTGCCGCCGCCCATGGCAGGTTTCTTTGAGTTTTCAATGATGCGCGTGCGCGACGATGTTGACCAGCAGCTTCTGGCCGAGCTGTATACGCAGTATTGCACCACAGAAGATGACTTCATGCGCAGTCTGTTCAGCGGGGGCGAGACTCAACCTGGACGCGTCTTCGTCCACGAACCGGTGCTGCCGCAGGTGACGGTGCTGGATTATGAACGCGCCAGCGAGGTGATCCGCACAGCATCGGCACGTGCCATCGGGCTGTGCTACTGCCGCCACAAGATGGCTAAGGTCGGCAAAGACTGTTCCGCGCCCAAGAATATCTGCATGACTTTCGGAGGTACAGCCGCTTCGCTCGTCCGGCATGGCTACGGGCGCGCGGTAGACCCGTCCGAGGGGTTGGATCTGCTGCAGCAGGCCTATGAGAACAACCTGGTGCAGTTTGGCGAAAATACGCGTGAGGGCGTCAGCTTTATATGCAATTGCTGCGGCTGCTGCTGTGAAGCGCTGATTGCGCAGCGGCGCTTCAGTGCTTTGCGGCCGATCACCACCAGCAACTATTTGCCCGTTGTGGATCGCGAGCTGTGCAGCGGCTGCGGCAAGTGCAGCGCGGCCTGCCCGGTGGAGGCGATGGGATTGGTTTCTGCCAACGATGCACAGCGACCAAATCGCAAACTGGCCCGCCTGACCGAGGAGCTCTGCCTGGGCTGTGGCGTGTGCGTACGCAATTGTCTGAACGGTGGTTTGAAATTGGCCCCGCGAGCAGAACGCGTGATCACGCCGCTAAACGGGGTGCACCGCATCGTGCTGATGGCGATCGAGCGCGGCAAACTTCAGGACCTGATCTTTGACAATCGGGTCTTGTTCAGCCAGCGGGCGCTGGCGCTGCTGCTGGGAGCCATTCTAAAAATGCCGCCGCTCAAGCAGGTACTTGCAACGCGGCAGGTTAAATCGCGCTATCTGGAGGCCTTGATCCAGCGCGTGCAGGTCTAAACGCGAATTTCCAGGATTTCCATGATGGAGGTGTTGTCTTGCCACCTGTTTCGATCTATTCATACGTCAATTCAAATCTGGAGGTGCGCGTGCTGCCGGAAAAGGGCGGGCTGGGTCTTTTTGCCAAACAACCGGTTGCTGAAGGCGAATTGCTGGTTGTGTGGGGCGGTGAAATCCGCACCGGCGAACAGATAGCCAGGTTGCCAAAGGCGGATAACTGCCACGGGCTGCAGGTGGACGAGGACGTGTATTTATGGTCGGTCGAAGAAGGGGACGCTGGCGATTCTGTCAACCACTCCTGTAACCCGAATGCCTGGATCTCTGGACAAATCAGCCTGCTGGCTCGGCGACGGATCGATGCAGGCGAGGAAATTACCTTTGATTATGCTACCACCGATGGCAGCGATTACGACACTTTCGAGTGCCACTGCGGTGATCCATTGTGTAGAGGCGTTATCACCGGACAGGACTGGCAGCTCGAAGAGTTACAGCTGCGCTACCGGGGTCACTTCTCGGCGTATATTCAACGGCGGATCGACGATATAAGAAGATAAGCGAAGCCAACCACAGAGGACACTGAGAAGAAAGAGCTCTAAGAAATAGACAGATTAAAAAAGAAACGGCGGAGTATATTTCCGCCGTTCTTGATTCGGTAATACTTTTAGTTACTTGCCTGCCGCCTGCAGCGATCGCACGTAGTTGACCACGTCCCAGCGCGCGCTGGTGGTGGGCAGGTTTTCGATCAAGGCGGGCATGCGCCCTTCCACGCCATTGGTAATCGTGAGGAAAATGGCGCCGTCACTATTGGTCAGCGGTTTGCCCTCCAACAGGTTGACAGGTTTATTTTTCAGGAAGGCCGAAAATGGTCCTGTCCCCTTGCCATCGGCGCCGTGGCACAGTGCGCAGGAGACCTCAAAGGCAGCCTTGCCGCGTGCCAGGGAGGCTTCATCAGCAACAATGGGATTTACCGGAGCGCCTAATCCAGCGATGTAGGCCGCTCCCTGTACTGGCACCGAGCGTGCTGGCAGCGGAAGCGGATCCTCCTGGGCGTGAAAGGACGGCTGGATTTCCATAAAGCTGATCCAGTCTATTTTTATTACATCGTATGTAAGCAACAGCCCGGCCAGCAAGGGCACCATAATCAAACCTAAAACCAGGATTAGCCGTTTAATCATAGGTTCTTTACCTCCGAGCGGTGCTCAAGTTCAGCTCCGAGTGGAGCTAAAGCGGCGTGGATTTGTTCATCCAGGTCCGGCGGGCAAGTGAACAGAATGGCAATATTGCCGTCGCTAACCCTGGGGTCGTATCCCTTCGGACCATAACTGGGAGTGATCGTTTCGACGAACACCCCGATAAAGGTGCTGATCAGCAATCCAAGCATGGTGAGTTCGAAGACCACCACGATGGAGGTTGGAATAGCCCAGAAAGGCTGGTTGCCCACCCGGATGGGATAAAGGGATTGGGTGCCCAGGGAGAGCGCAAGCGCGATTACAAAACCGACCAATGCGCCGCCCATGCCGATCAATCCGATGCGCGTCCAGTTCATCGGCCGGCCCAGGATGTGTTCGGAGTAAGGAATGCCGGAGAGAATGGACATATCCTTGTCGGCAATGCCCAATCCTCTTAACCGTTCAACGGCCTCAGCGGCGTCATCGATGCGGTCTTCTTTGAAAATTGCGAGATGTACAGGTTCTTTTGGCATATCAGCCTCCTCACTCCAGCTCGCTCACGCTAGGTACTTTAACCTTGCCGACCTTTCGCAGCGTGTGAGCCGCCTGGCCTTCCTGCACTTCCCACACTGGTACCAATGGGATGAAGCGGGAGGCCAGCATGTAAAGCAGCATGAACAGGAACAATGTTCCCAACGGAATGAGCAGTTCAGTCAGGCGCGGGTTGTAAATGCCCCAGTCGAAGGGCATGCGCTGGTGGCCGAGCGTTAGCGGAATGATGGTGTAGCGTTCGGCGTACATACCGACGTTGATCAGCACGGTGATGATCGCCATCAGCCAGGGAGTGGTGCGGATGCGCTTATTCCACAGGGTGAGCCAGGGGATGGCGACATTGCAGATCAACATCAGGTACCAGACCCAGGCCGATGGACCGGTGGCGTGCGCGGTGAGGATATCCTTGACCACCTTTTCTCCGCCGTACCAGTTCAACAAATACTCATTGAAGAAGAAATAAGCCCAGGCCATCGAGAATACCAGGATGAGCTTACCCAACGCGTCGAAGTGTTCGCGGCGGATGAAGTAATCCATGTTCTTCAACGTCTTTTGCAGCACATAAAGGATCGTCACGACTGCCGACACGCCTGAAAGGATTGCGCCGACAATAAAGTAGGGCCCAAAAATGGTGGAATGCCAGCCGCCTGTCATTGCCACGGCAAAATCCCAGGACACGATGGTATGCACCGAGAACATGACCGGGATGATGGCAAAGGCAAAGATTTGAATTCCCTTGCGCAAGCGGTGCCATTCCATTTCGGTGCCGCGCCAATTCAGTGCCAGCACTTTATAAATGGCATGCCGCCAACCTTTGGTGCGGTCGCGCGCCATGGCCAGGTCTGGGATCAGCGGCAGATAGAGGTAGATGGTACTGGAGAGCAGGTAAGTGGTGATGGCCAGGAAGTCCCATACCAGCGGCGAACGGAAATTGGGCCATAACTGGCGTGCGTTGGGATACGGTACCATCCAGTAAAAGACCCACACGCGGCCCAGGTGAATGAGTGGATACAGGGCGCCGGCGGCCAAACCGAACGTAGTCATCAATTCAGCGGCACGAGTGAACGGGCGCCGATATTCGGCTTTGAAAACGCGCAGGATGGCTGAAACAAAGGTGCCCGCGTGGCTGATGCCGATCCAGAACACAAAGGTGACAATGAGCACGCCCCAGAAGATTGGGCGGCGAATACCGAGCACGCCAACACCGGTTGCAATCATGTTAGCCCAGGCGCCGAAAAGGCAAACGGCCACCAGTAAAGCCAGCGTGCCGACCACCATCCAATAACGTTTGGTGGTATGCGTCATGGTCTCAATGACCATGCGGTTCATCTCCTCGCGCGGTTTGGGATCGAGCATCAGGTGCTCCTGGCGTTCATCCTCCTCGCGCCGTTCGGCTGATTTGGAAGCATTGCCAAGGATTTTGACATCAACCGCCATAGTAGCCGCCTCCCTTCAGGTAAGTTACACTAGGTAAAGTACCGAGTTCTTCGAAGATGTGGTAACCGCGCTCGCTGCGGGCCAGTTTACTTACCCGGCTTTCAGGGCTGCTCAGGTCGCCAAAGACAATTGCATCGGTTGGACAGGCTTGCTGGCAGGCCGTCATCACTTCGCCATCTTCCAGCGCCCGGCCTTCGGCCGAGGCTACATCTTCGCCGTGCTTGATGCGCTGGACGCAGAAGGTGCATTTTTCCATGACGCCGCGCCGGCGAACGGTCACATCCGGATTGAGGTAGTAATTCATAGGCGCTGGAATTTCATAGTCGAACCAGTTGAAGGTACGGGCAACGTACGGGCAGTTGTTGGCGCAGTAGCGGGTGCCAATGCAGCGGTTGTATACCTGCACGTTGATTTGCTCTTCTTCGCTGTGAACCGAGGCAAATACCGGGCAGACCGGTTCGCACGGCGCGTTTCCGCACTGCTGGCACATGACAGGGTTGTGATCTGGTTTAACCTCGGGATATTCGCCTTTCCAATAGCGCTGTACCCTGATCCAGTGCATGCCGCGTCCGTAGGCAACCTCGTCTTCGCCGGTAAAGGGAATATTGTTTTCCATGGAACAGGCCGTGACACAGGCCTGGCAGCCGGAACAGCGGTCCAGGTCGATCACGAGACCCCATTTTTTGGTTGGTTGTTCAGCCATCATTGCGCTCCTTGTAGTTTCCCTAACAATAATTTACCCGGCGTGATCGCCGTAGACGCCTTCACGGCTTTCAAGTCGCGCCAACGGGCGGCGCTTGCCGGTGGGCGTGATGCTGACTTGCGTGTCGCCGTGGGCAAGATCGCCGGCCTCATTTTTGCGGATTTCGAATAATGCGGCGGGGTTTGCTCCCCGACCCTCGGCATAGCGGCCCAGTGCGGTGTGCCCTTGACCGAAAGGAATGGCGACCGTATCCGGCCGGATGGCGGGGAAGAGATAAACCACCGCCTCCAGTTCGCCGGCTGCCGAGCTGACCTTGACAACGTCGTCATCGTGTAAACCCAGCTTCGCGGCTGTGTCAGGATGGATTTCGATCCACGAGTTCCACATGACGGTGGTGGTCGGGTCGGGAGTTTCCTGCAACCATGGGCGGTTTGCCCCGCTGCCATCGCCCATCTGGGTGGGAAAACTGAAAAAGTAAAATTTTCCATCAACGGCAGCGGCTGGGGATACTACTGGAAGGGATGTGCCCAAAATCGCGTTTAAATCGACCTGAACAGGTTCCGGCCGGGCTTTCCACCAACCCCCGTATTGCAGCCAGGATGACCAGAAGGTGAGAATTTCCGGCGCCGTGTAAAAACCGCCAGCATTGATGAAGGGAAGGATTTTTTGCTGGATATAATCCACCTCATCCTGGTAAACCATGGCTGCGGCCATTGCGCCGCCGCGCGACCGGGCGGCTGCCAGCAGAACATCTGCCGTGGCGCGGGTGTTGTATAACGGGGTAACCACCGGCTGAAGCGCGGATAATGCCGGCCGGTCGCTGCCTGCCAGGACGCGCTGATAGCCAAACGATTCGAGACCGGTGTGATCGGGCAAGGTCCAATCGCTGAGCAGGGCGGTTTCATCCGGGAAGGATGCGAAACTGACCACAGCTTTCACGTTTTTTAACGCATCGGTGAAGCCCAGTGCTGCCGGCAGTTCGAAAACTGGATTAACCCCATGAATGAAGAGCGTCTGGATTTCACCGGACTTCATGCGCGCCACCAACGCCTCGACATCCTCCAGGCTGGCTGCTGATTCATCCTCAGCCGCCAGGTAGGTCAGAGTCGAGCCTGCCATGGCATTGAGCGCCAGGATTGACTTGGCAGCTGCCAGGCCGCCAGCATGGGCGAGTGCCTGACCGCCAGGCAATGCCAACGGTTTTTGAGCCCTGGCAAATAATTCGGCCAGATGATGCAATTTTTCTTCGCTGACGCCGGATTGCATGGCAGCTTGCGCCAGGTCCAGATCGGCAAATGCGGTCGGGACCGTTTGACCCTTGATTTCGGCAGCCAACCGCCCGATTGCCTTGGCAACCAGGCTTTCGCTGCCCGGAATGAGCGGAACCCATTCGTCCGCCACGCCCGAGGTGACCGATTGACGGGCTTCAAAAGAGATCAGGTAACCGCGTTTGCCGAGCGTTCCCTGACGCAGATTGCCATAACCGCGGCTGTATGCCAACGGCGAGAGCCAGGTTTCGAGGAAGTTGGCCCCGAAAGAAAAGACCATATCGGAGCCGTTCAAATCAAAGAAGGGCAAGCCGGCTTTACCACTTACCTGGCGGGCAGCCTCGATCAGGGTGGCGCGTCCTTCGAACATGCCCAACGCTCCATAGCGGACCGGGGCGGGAGCACCCATCGCAACCGTAATTTCCTTGATTAGATCGTAAAGGTGATCCGGTTGATAACCCAGTAAAAACGCAACGCCTGAGGGGTCGCCCCCAAGCAGGTTGGAGACTGTACTTAATGCTTCATCCCAGGTGATATCCATAAAATTACCGGATGCGCGACCGGCTGCCTTGCGCGGCTCGCGAATCCGGTCGGGATTGTAGAGTCCTTGAACCGAAGTCAGGCCGCGCGAACAGAGCTTGCCGCGGTTGACCGGGTGCTGCGGATTGCCTTCGGCCTTGATTGCCCGGCCTTCGAAGGTCCGCATGATCAACCCGCAGCCAGCTGCACATTCGCGGCAGGTGGTGGCGTAATAAGTGCTTTCGCCAGTCTGGTTGTATTCCTGCATGGTGGCATACGGCTTGCGGATTACATAACGCGATGCCGGACCGCATCCAGTAAGCACTGCTGCGGCCGCCACGCCCAGACTGGATATTTTCAAGAAATTGCGCCGTGAAATTTTCTCGCTCATACTCAATTGGCTCCTGAACTAATAATGGCAGGTGGCGCAGTCAGACAGGCGCACCCATTTTTCGGGCGCCATTTTCTTGTGGCAATTGAGACACCAGCCCATGTTTTGACCCTTTTGCGGCTCAGCGACTGTCATTTTGGTCAAATCGCCGTGGCAGGTTTCACAGGCTACACCGGCTGCAATATGCGGGCGGTGATTAAAGTGAACAAAATCGGGCTGGATGGCAACCGGCACCCAGGGGATCGATTTTCCAGCTTTAACGTACGCAGCCAGTTTATCCAATTCGGCCGATTTCTTCGTGATTTGCTGGTGGCATCCCCAACACTTGGATGGGCTTGGCAACCCGGCAACGGGTCCGGTGGCAGCACCGGTGTGGCAATAAGTGCATTTTGCGCCGACGCCAACGTGCAAGTTATGGGGAAACTGAATGGGCTGGTCAGGCGGGATCTGGGTGTAGTACACGCCTCCGACTGCACCGCCCAGCAGAATCAACAGCACCAGGCCAATCACGATACGGATGCCAGGCCGCTGCCACCAGGCTTTCTTTTTCTCCATAGAATGCTCCTTTTCTCTTTGGCGTAAAGGGAGTTATTTTCTTCCGCGGACGATCCACACAACCAGGAAAATCAGACCGACCAGGACAGCGCCGAGGAGTATGGCAAAGCCCAGACTGGTGGCCATGGCGCCCAGTGCCGTCAGCAGTCCGCCCAAGATGCCCTGTGCCGGCCCGCCGGGTTGAACCACCGGCGTTTGTTCGCGGCCGCCCAGCGAGGGAGTACTTTGATTGGACGGCAGGCCGGAGGGGAATGACTGTGCGTAGTACAGCACATCCCGGCCATCCTGCGCGCTCCAACCGAGTGACCGCCCGATAGGCATATCGGGTGCAGTCGCTGTGCCGAAGCGGGTACGGTGGAGGAAACGCCATGGGTTGGTCACCGCCAAAGTCCCCAGGGTTACATTTTGGCCTTCCATGCGAAAGACCATTGCTGTTCCGTCATTGCCATGGCATTTCGCACAACTGCTGTCGTACCTGGTCTTACCATTGGCAGAATCGCCGTTTAGCACTTTGAGGGAAACCAGATCGATAAACTGGTTGTCATCGATGGTGCCGGCCTGAATAAATGCGACCAGCGCGTCGATATCGGTTGAGCTCAGATAAGAACTGAAATCATGTTGGGGATTTAGGTTGCCTGAAAGGACGCCACGCAGGTCATTGTTCTGGGCTGGAAAAATTCCTGGAAATCCGGTGAAATTGTCGCCCGAACGGAACGCGCCGTCTTTGCCCTGGTAATCCCAGCCATGGCAGGTAACGCAGCGCCAGGTGTCGGCTCCGCTGCGCGTATTGGTGGTCTGAGTCGCCCAGAGCGGCATGTTCCCGGCGGGGACATTAACGCCCAACAAGGCAAACCAGTTGTCGTATAACCTGGCGCCGCGAATAATATCGTCATCGCTTTGCGCCTGGATTGCTGCATTGGCGGAAATACTGCCGGTATGCGCGAGAGCAAGAATCAGAACAAGAAGGACGAGCACAGGAATGATGATTACTGGAAACCGTTTCATTCTCTCCTCCAATCGTTCTTCCAGATTGATCACTGGCAGCGATCAACCTCCATTTTCTTGAGATTATACATCAAGCGAGTCAATTAAATCTACATTAAAAGCGGATGATTCATGGCACCTGCTGGAGTGATTTTAGCCATCATCCTATCCCTGATGGTGAATGATATAATTCTGACTTACTTTATGGGAAATCTGGATCAAGCATGACGCAGGAAGTTGAAATAACTGGAATGGTTTTTGGCGGGGACGGTATTGGCCGCCTGGCGGATGGCCGGGCCGTATTCGTGCCTTTTGTGCTGCCTGGTGAGCGGGTTTTGGTGGAGCTGGTGGAAGAGAAGCGCGGACACGCACGGGCACACGTTGCTCAACTGCTGCAGCCAGCCGAAACACGAATTCCACCGCGCTGCCCTCATTTCGGCGTTTGCGGCGGCTGCCATTACCAGCACATGCCTTATGAGGAGCAATTACGCATTAAAGAGGGTATTGTCCGGGAACAACTCATGCGCATAGCCGGCGTGAGTAATCCGCCCGTTCAACCGATTGTTCCATCGCCCGAGGCGTGGAATTACCGCAATTCCATCCAATTCCACCTCGATCCGCAGGGCCGGCTTGGCTTTCAAGAAACCGGTTCCCACCGCGTTGTCGCCATCCGTGAATGCCATCTGCCGCAGGAAGCGATCAATTGGACCTGGCCGCAAATCGAAATCGAACCGCTGGCAGGCTTGGAACGGATCGACCTGCGCGCTGGGGCAGGGGATGAACTGCTGCTTGCATTGGAAGGCGACGGCGAGGAAATGCCCGAATTCAGCGTCGATTTTCCCATTTCAGCGGTGTACCTGGGACCGGCCGGTTCAATGATCCTGGCAGGCGATAATGGGCTGGTGATGGAGGTGTTGGACAAATCCTTCCAGATTTCAGCAGGATCATTTTTTCAAGTCAACACGCCGCAGGCAGGCGCCATTGTGAAGTACCTGCTGGATCACTTACCGTTGACCGCCGATACCACACTGGTCGATGTTTATTGCGGGGTGGGATTATTCTCTGCATTCATGGCTGCGAGGGTAAAACGCTGTATCGGCGTTGAACTGTCTGAATCAGCCTGTAGCGATTATGCCATCAACCTGGATGAGTATGAAAATGTCGAACTTTTTGTAGGCGCTGCCGAGAATGTATTGCCGGCCTTGAATCTGAGCGCTGATGTGGTGCTGGTCGATCCGCCGCGCGCCGGATTGGAGCGTGTTGCATTGGATGCGATTGTTGCGATGGCGCCGCATACCCTGGCTTACGTATCTTGCGATCCATCGACACTTGCCCGTGATGTCAAACGATTGCTGGCAGCCGGCTACGAATTGAGCGAAGTGACACCGTTCGATCTATTTCCTCAGACGTACCATATTGAGACCGTGACGTTGATGAGACGGATTAAATGATTACTGATTTATTGAGCGATTGCACATTATGCCCGAGAAATTGCCACGTTGATCGAACCAACGGGCAGAAGGGATATTGCCGGGAAACTGCCGAATTAGTTGTGGCAAGAGCCGCATTACATCTTTGGGAGGAACCCTGCATCTCCGGCGAGAGCGGATCTGGAACTGTGTTTTTTTCGGGCTGCGCCGTAGGTTGCGTTTATTGCCAGAACAAACAAATTGCCAGGGGGTTAACGGGGAAGAAAATTACCATTGAGCGGCTTTCTGATATTTTTCTGGAACTGCAAAGCCAAGGCGCAAACAATATCAATCTGGTCACACCGACCCATTATGTTCCTCAGATTATCGCGGCGATTGATAAAGCGCGCGCGCGTGGGCTCAGCCTGCCGATTGTCTATAATTCCAGCGGATATGAAAAAACGGAGACATTAGCCTTGCTGGAAGGTATCGTCGATATCTACCTGCCGGATTTTAAATATTTCTCGAAAGAAATGGCTAAAAAGTATTCAAACTGCGAGGATTACTATCCGGTCGCCGCAGCCGCAATCAAGGAAATGGTGAGGCAGGTGGGCGAACCGGTTTTTCGACCGGATGGGATGATGGTGAAAGGTGTGATTGTTCGGCATCTAACTTTGCCTGGTTTTTTGCAGGATTCGAAGGACGTGATCCTTTATTTGAACCAGACCTACGGAAAGCAAATATTTATCAGCATCATGAGCCAATACACGCCGCTTGCCAATCTGGAGAGATATCCCGAACTCAGTCAGATGGTAGATCCAGCAGATTACGATGAATTGATCGAGTACGCAATTTCCCTCGGCGTGGAAAATGGATTTATCCAGAATGGGGAGACTGCGAAAGAAAGTTTTATTCCGGAATTTGATGAAACCGGAGTTTAGTCGGTGACCGGTCATTGATTTCGATCTTAAAAAAACAAAAAAGACACCCTTGGGCGTCCTTTTTGTACTCAGGCAATTCTGTGAACGATTATGGAAATAACCGCCGTGCCTTAACCTCGGCGACTGCATCAGGGCGGTAACGGTAGAGCTGCGCCGGGCGGCCTTCGCCTGACCGCCGGTGGGTTGTACTCTCAATAATGCCAGCCTGCAAAATTCGGCGGCGGAAATTGCGTTTATCCAATTTCTCGCCCAGAATCAATTCATAAGTTGATTGAAGCTCCGAAAGACTGAAATGATCCGGCAGTAGTTCGAAACCTACGGCGCTGTATTCCAGTTTATAGCGCAGGCGGCGCAGCGCATAAGTGAGGATATCGCCGTGGTCCGCAATTAATACCGGCAGCGATTCCACCGGGAACCATTCTGCACTGGATTCGTCTTTACCATTGAGGAGCGAATCGGCAGGTACCAGGGCGAAATAGACTACCGAAACGGCGTTGCGATCGAGACTGAAGTAGGTATAAAGCTGTTCCAGGTATATTTCGTGCAACCCGGTATATTGGGTGACACATTGGGCCGCTGTATCTTCCAGCGTGCGTCCCGCAATAAATGGCAGGCCTGGCAACTGCCGGACCCCTGAAGGTGCCAGGCAGGCTAACAATACCTGCAAACGATTCTCACGGAGCGTGAACACGACAACCTTCACGTCGATTTGCGAGAGAGCATATAGGGTCGAGGCTATCTGCGGAGAATCTTCCATATTGCGCTTCCCGGAAATGATTATAACTGATTTGAATGTCGCATTGTTATAATGAAATTAAGCATGATAGACCTGAGGAGGAAGGAATGAGTAAGAAAGGGTTATTGATAATGTCGCTGATCCTGGTGGTCAGCCTGCTGGCAGGTTGCAATTTGCCCGGACAAAAGACGCCTACCCAGGATATTTTTCCAACACCGAACTTAACACTCACCGCCTTGTTCGCACCGGGCGGAATTCCGCCAACGGTCACTCCGCCGGCCGTGGTGACTGCCACCAGCGGCGTGGTGGTGGCTCAACCCACCGCAACGCAGGTTCCGCCGACGGCAACCGCTACCACAGCCGCGACTGCCACCACGGCAGCCACTGCCACCGCCACCAAAATTCCGCCGTCCGCCACGCCGGTCACCCGTCCTGGCCCTTCGATTAAAGCCGGTTACCTTTCTACCGCGCCAAAAATTGACGGCGATTGGGGTGAATGGAAGACGGACGCCTACCCGGCACGATTTGTGATTTACGGGGCAGGCAACTGGAAGAACACGGATGATCTGGATGGTTCTTTCCGCGTTGGCTGGGACAACACCTATCTCTACCTGGCGGTAAAGGTTGTTGACGACAGCTATATTCAGATTGCCTCTGGAGCAGAAATCTACAAAGGCGACAGCATCGAGGTATTGTTTGACTCAGACCTGTGGGGCGATTTCGCCGTTCGCAGTTTGAGCAACGATGATTTTCAGATCGGAATTTCCGCCGGCAAGGATGAGATCGGGGGCGATAAATCAGCCTACCTTTGGTATCCATCCGGTAAGGCAGGCAATTTGGGTGATGTGAAAATTGGTTCGGTCGCCTCCAAGGGCATCTATCGGGTGGAATTTGCCATCCCCTGGAAGACCCTGGGGGTCACGCCGGCTGCTGGCGGCCAGTTTGGTTTCGGTCTTTCGATTTCGGATAACGATAAATCTGGAACCAAAGAGCAGCAAACCATGATAACAAACCTGGAGGGCCGCAATTTCCTTGATCCCGGCACCTGGGGAACCTTGACGCTTACGAAATGACCAGTATGAATTTCCTGATGAATGCAATCTAGCAGTGCATAAAAACAGCGGCGGGAACTCCCGCCGCTGTTTTTGTATCAGAATGAGGTTAAAACAGAATGGCTGATAATTCAGCTCGATAGGTTCGCGATTGTGGATCGGCTGGACCAAGAAGTTCCAACAATCCCAGGAACACCTGGCGGGCAGCATCGCGGTGGTAATGCTTGTCCTGCCGCAGTAGATCCAGCAAGCCGTCCAAAGCCGCCGGAAGATTACCCCGGCTGGCCAGACGGATTGAATTGGCAAAAGCTGTGTCTAAATCCGTTTCCATTGGCAGCTGGTCATTATCGTTTTTCACCAGTGCTTCGGCCAGTGGCAACAACAATTGCGCGCGTGAAAATTCATGGGAAGCCGGGAAATTCTTTACTATCTCGAGCGCTTCCTCCCCGTAACCTTGCCCCAACAGGGCTGCGGCCAACCCGAGCAATGACTCCGGTTGGTTGGGAACCTGATCCAGCTGGTCGCGGAAGAGGGTCTCGGCTTCCTGCCAGTCGTGATCCTGCAGAAGACTGTTGGCTTTTTCCAATGCCAGGGCAAGCGGACTTGGGGGAGTGATGCGGGCCAGAAAATCACGGATCCGCCCCTCGGGTTGCATGCCCGTAAACTCAACCACCACATCAGCCTGGCTGAATGCTTTTACGGTGGGAATGCTGCGAACCCCGTAATGGATGGCCAGATTTGGGTTCTCGTCCACATCGACCCGTGCCAGGCGAAAGCTGCCCTGCGCTTCGCGGGCAAGTTTTTCCAACAGGGGGCCTAAAGTTTTGCAGGGTTTGCACCAGGTGGCCCAAAATTCGACTACCACCGGGGTATTCTCAGAATAGGATAATACTTCGTACTCAAAATCTGTTTCGTTAACATCGATAATATTTTCAGGTGACATCATCAGGTATCTCCGCTTGACATACTATTAAGGTAAATCATTTTATCCAATGGATGTAAGAATTCCGTCGGAATCTGGCGTATTGCCAATTATTCGTCTTCGCCGCTCGGCGCGGAGGGTTGATCAACCCGGATAATTTCTCCGTGCAAATCAATTACAATTTTAAAACCCATCATGCCCATATAAGCGCGCGCGTCTTCCGGAATGCCATTTTCTAATAATGCATCGAATTGCTTGTCCATTTGTTTGATTTGATTCAAGAGCATTGCGCGCGTGAAAATATCTTCCTGGCCAAGCATTTTGGCAGTCTGCTCGCTGATAGTTTCTTCGTTGCCTTCAATTTGCTCGCCCAATAATTTTAATACCTGGCGGTCCACCTGCTCGGAAGGGATATGCCGATGGAACCCGGCATCGTTGACCACATAGCATGGTTCTTCGCCGACGTAAGCAACCGTGGCGAGGTTCCCGTCTTCGTCAACCACCAGACCTTCAAAGAGCGCTTTATGCATGTAATGAACCTCATCTGTGCCTGAAAACCGATCTTGCGTTAATTGTAACAGGTTTTCAAGCGTCCATTGAGGGGCTTAAATCACATCCACGATGGTGCCGGGATCATTTTGAAACAGCCGCTCACCCCAGGGGACGTCTGGATTGGTCCACAGGTAAACCCAACGGGCTGCGGGGGTGGGCAGATTAATGCAACCATGACTGCGGGGTTTGCCAAAGTCATTATGCCAGTAGGTACCGTGAAATGAAATGCCGCTATCCGTCAGGTAACTGACCCATGGAACGCCTGGCAGGTCATAACTGGCCGGAGCGGCAAAATCGCCATCAGCCATGTGGCGGGAGGGTCGCTTGCGGTTCATCAGGTAGCGGCCGGGCGAGGTGCGAAAATCGCCATCGCTAAATCTCGCACCGGTGGCAGCGCGGCTGATGAAAACAGGCCGGTCGTTTTCGTATGCGATGACAGCCTGTTCCGCAAGCAAGATTTCGATCCGTTTTGCCTCAGGCGGCACATCCGGGGAAATGGTTTGCAACTCTTCCGGGTCAATTAAATGCAAATGTGCTGCCTTGACGTAAAATGTTAGTTTCCATTTTTCATCGTAATAACTATACCAGGGTACGCCTTCCGCATCAGTGGTCAGCCCGGTGACCCAGTATGTGGTGCCGTAGTACAAACGGTAAACGACTGACTCGCTGCGCAGCGGACTCCAGGTGCTATCAGTGTACGGAACGGTTACCTCGGCCAGGCGGCCCTCCTCGGGGATACTGCTGACCGGTTCGTTTGGACTGACGTCCACCGGATGGATGCTGCCGGAATGAACATAGCCCTCGCCGTTTAATTGATACCACACACGGTTGTAAGCTGGTTCTTCGTCGCCAACGGTTACGTCGGTGATCGATAGGACGTGATCGGCGAAATATTTTTTCAGGACGGGGGCTTTCAGGCTGGGCTTTTCATGGACTCTGGTGTTGTTTGCAATCACCCTGCCCAGGCGCGGTGGAGAGGCCAGCGCGGCCAGTGTATGAGCGCTGGCAGTGTGAATGCCGGAAGGCAGGCAAAAAGCTGCCAGAGAGGCGCCAGCCAGTTTGAGAAAATCGCGCCGGGTGAGGAAAACGTTTCGATTTACAGTCAAGGCGTTCATTGCTAATAATGTACGTTCACGGGCGTGCCTACTTCCACGCGCGCAAAGATAAAACCGGCATCCTCCGTGCGGAAGTTAACGCAGCCATGGCTCATGGGAACGCCAAAGTTATGATGCCAGTAAGTGCCGTGCAGTCCATAACCTTCATGGAAATACATCACATAAGGCACGTCTGGAAGGTAGTAGCCCGGACCGGACATATCGGCATAACGGTATTTTACATAAATGTTATACAGGCCGGTGACCGTGGGATGCTGCCAGGTTCCAGTGGAAACAACAAATGAACCAATGATTTCGTCACCCTGCAACAGGTAGGCGCTCTGATTGGTCAAATCCACATCCACCCAGATTTCATCCGCGTCGATGCCATCCGGTCGCTGCAGCCAACTCACCACCTCCGGCTGGGTGGGTTCTGGTTCGGGAGTGTCGGTGGGCAGCGGTGTTGGTGTCTCCGTTGGCGTAGGCGTTTCGGTTGGGGTGGGTGTCGACGTTGGTGTTGCCGTGGCCGTGGGGGTTGGCGTTGGGGTCAGCGTGTTGGTGGGTGTCAGACTTGGTTTTACCAGCACGCCTTCAGGACGCTGGGCTGACGCGCTACCGGCTACAGCTGTGAGTGTGGGCAGTGCAAACCAGGCTGCCACCGCCAGACAAACGATGATCAAAACCGCCAGACTGGCCCAAATCCAGCCATTCTTCTGTCGGACTGGTTTTGCTTTCAACTTGCCAGGGCGAATAGGCTGGGTTTTTTCACGGGCCGGTGCAATGGATACAGCATTTTGAATCGGCTGAGTAGTCGCTGCTGGTAAAGCGGTTGCAGCGGTTGCGGCAGGGGGAATGGCAGGCGTCCCGATGGGTGTTGTTGACTGAACGTCCTTTGGCTGGCGATTTAATGCCCACACCATACCACGCCTGGCGCGTTCACTGGCCGGGTTGATTTCGAGCGCGCGCTGCAAATACCGCAGGCTTGCTTCGGGGCTGCCCAGCGCCGCCAGAATCAGCCAGGCCTCCTCCAGTTTTGGATCCAGCCGGGCGGCTTCCATGGCAAAGCGCCGCGCTTCAGTACGCTGCCCGAGGCTTATGGCTTGCCTGGCTTTATTTAACGAGAGGAGGGCGCCTGCGGTGTCAGGTTGAGTCATGGCGTGGGGGCCAGGGTGGGCACGCTGTCGGAGATGGGTTCATTACGCAAGTAACACAGGATGCCATTGGTAACACCCTGGGCTACCTGATCGGTTTTTTCGGTCAAAATCTGACGGTCGAGATTGAGAAAACCGGTTTCAATAATCGCCGCAGTGGTATCCGTGTGGATTTCACTGAAGGTATGGTAACTGGTCATATCCGAGGTGATGGTATTGTAATGAAATGTCAAACCGGTTGCGGATTGATAACGGTCGATCAGGCAATCACGCAAGCGGGTTGATTTTTCTGGATAGGCACTGGATGATGCGGCCGCAACTTTAAAACCAGTGGCTTCGTCATTGACATAATCACAAGAATCATTGTGAATGGAAACCAAAGCGGCAGCCCGGTATTGGCTGAGGCGGGGATCGAATTCTTCGAGCAGATCCACCTGGTAACCCTGGGCGATAAGTTCTTTTTGCACCCGGGTTGCAATTTCCAGATTTACTTGCATTTCCGTCAGACCGTCGGCACAGACTGAACCTGAATCATTTCCCCAGTGGCCGGCAACGACGCCAATGCGCGCGGACGGTAAGGCTGTCGTGGCGGGCGTACCGGAAATATTTGCCGGTTTGGAGGTTTGCAATGAAGCAAACATCTGGTCAAGCAGTTCATTTGAAAAGAGAACTGCCGGGGTAAACAGGGTAAACAGCGTTGCCAGGATGATTCCGACGCCAACGACGGTAGTCAGGGTATTCCAAACGCTAAAACGATTGGAACGGGACGGGGACTTTTTGGATGGTTGTAAGGTGTTCTCGCTCATAAGTAGTATGATAGTACCTTAAATCATATGCTATACGCAAGTCTTTTTGGACATGATTTCTCCACTTGACCCTGGCTGACCGTCAAAGGCGCATGGAGTGGTTTGATTTCTGATTGATAAGGAGTATCATCATAGAAATGCAGGTTCTATCCGATTTAATGCGACAGGCGATGCGCCACTGGACGACCGGGGTTTCGGTGGTGAGCAGTTGTTATGGCGATTCCCAACACGGCATGACGGTTAATTCGCTGGCTTCCCTCTCACTGGATCCGCCGATGGTATCCGTGTCATTGGCAAATGCGACCCGCACTTTTGAGCTGGTTGAACGAGCCGGCGTTTTTGGCGTGACCATTCTGGCAGCTGACCAGGGTCCAATATCCGACCGGTTTGCCGGACGCGATGGAAATGTTGAAAACCGTTTTCACGGGCTGGACACCTTTACGCTTTGCAGCGGTGTCCCATTTCTGCGTGGCGGCCTGGCTTTCTTGGACTGCCGGGTGGTGTTTTCTTACCCTTTGCCGAATTCAACGCTGTTCATTGGTCAAGTAGTCGCAGTTGAATCGTTGCAAGAAGCGGACCCCTTGATTTACCACAACCGGGTCTATAGAAAGCTGGTGCCATGAGTGAAACCCGCCTGAGCAACGATGAACGCAAGCTCTTGCTGCGGCTGGCACGGGAAGCCATAGAAGCAGCAGTAAATGACGGGCCATTGCCAGTACTCGATTCTGAAGCTTTACCAGCCAACCTGCGCGAGTTAGGCGCTTCTTTTGTAACCCTGACGGAAGATGGCGAGTTGCGCGGATGTATTGGCGCACTTGAGGCTTATCAGCCGCTGGCTGAGGATGTCCGCGAACACGCCGCCGCGGCTGCCCAGGAAGATTTCCGGTTTTATCCGGTTCGACCGAAAGAAGTTGCCCATATCCAGATTGAAATTTCACGTCTGACCCAACCGCAACCGTTGGATTATGATTCGACGGAAGATCTGCTCAGCAAGCTGCGTCCGGGGGTTGACGGCGTGATCCTGCGCGATGGATTGCGAAGAGCGACCTTTTTACCGCAGGTGTGGGAAAAACTGCCCGACAGGGAAGAATTCCTTTCCCACCTGTGCGCAAAAATGGGTGCAGCTGAAAATACCTGGCGAAAGAAAAAATTGACTGTTCTAACCTACCAGGTGGAAGAATTCCATGAGTGAGTCTTGAAATTCCTCCCGCCTGATGGTGGATCTATCAGCGGTTGGATGATGCCTAATTTTCCCGTGCAAGTGCGGGACTCGGTTGGCACACCCAGAGAAAATTTCTTGTTCATCGGAACAAATTAATATATTTGCCAGTCAGCGTCACTACAGTCAGGATGCTGATTAACCCTGTGCTCCAGGGAAGAGTAAGGATTCTTGATAAATTGGTTTTGGGTGCTAAAAATGGATGTATTGATTTACGTTGAGCACGAAGATGGATGCACGTTTGGTCTCAGAGTCTGAGGCGGGTGAGCAATTCTTTCGGATGATCTCGATCACGGGGTCCACCTGCTCGTCCTCCAATCCAATCAGAAGAGTTGAGTTCCCGCGCCGTAGAAAACCTCCGGTCGAGGCGACCTGCGTGACGCGCAATCCAGCCGATGTTATCCCATGAGAAACCGGGTCGTTGTCAATATCGCGGACAATGGCGATGATTAGTTTCATGGCTAGAACTCCTCAAAGCGTTCAACTTCCAACGCAAAAATCGTGGCACCGCCAATTGTAATCGGGGTGGGAGCTGGAAGGGGTAAGGGTGCACTTTCCAGGGGGACTGCGATATATTCCACACGCTGGCGGCAATTTTCATTTAATGCAGACATGGCCTGCTTTTGCATTTCTGCCGGCAGGCCGATCATTAGCGTTGCATTGCGGCGGCCCAGAAATCCGCCCACGCTGGGTAAACGCGTGACATGGATATTTAATTGGAGCAGTGCGAGTTCTGCGCTTTCAGCATCCTGCCCTTGCACAATGGCCAGCAGCATCATATCATTTTTGGAAGGTGATTGTTCCATGGATCTTGTGCTCCTTTCTTCCCGGCAGGAGAAAATCAAGGAAGGATCAACCGGTGAGGCCCCTGGGTAGTCAGGGTGGTGATGACTCCATTGGCGCTCTTTACCATGATATGGTCGGCGGAGAACGATAATTCTGTCCCTCGATATTGTACCGTAACTGGCCAGGGAAATGGGTTAAGACCCTGCAGAATTATTTCCTTAGCAGAAAGACTGCGCAACCCCAGGATTTGTAGAAACAGGCCCAGCGGTGGAAGAGAGGTGAGTGTATCATTTTCTCCAGCAATTTTGCCGGTGGAAGCCGAAAAACTTTCATGAAAATGGCTGTCAGTTTCAAGATTCTGGCAAATCGCATTCATCAAACGGGTAAAAAGGTCGGCCGCTGTTTCCTGGTATCCGTAAGCCAAAAGGCCTTCAAGGATAAACTGATTCCACTGTAAAAAAACCCGGTCGAGATGCTGTTGTTCGGGCAATAGGTGGCTGCTAGGACAAACCGGCATGCCATATGCCAGTCCGAATTCTGGTAAGAGGGTTTCCTGTACCATCTGCAACGCCCGCTCGCGCGACGGAATGCGGGCCCATAACGGCAGCAAAAGACTGATATCTTTTTGATTGAGATCGGGCGTACGCAGCCAACCCTGGTCATCCCCTAAAAGCCCGCGAATTTCGATCGCTTCGACGCTTGTGAAACGGGATGGTGTCACGACATGCCCGATCCGGTTCATCCATGCGATTTGGCCAGGATTGATTACATCCAGAACCGGAGAACCGTCGTTATGCCCGTGAATGAGGAAAGTCGCATGCCGGGTATTGCTCGACTCAGCGTAGAGGTGGATCACAAGCTTCTGGGGTGCATCCAGAATCTGGTGTAATTCATGCCGGCCGGATCCGTGAAAGGAAAGCAAGCTCGCACCGTGCGGCCTTATGCCGGTGATAGCATCCCGATAGGTATAGGTGTTTTCGATAACACTCCAGGTTGATTCGACCTGTTTAGCCAAATTTTGGGCGCGCTGTTGCAACTTCCCAATGCTGTCCTCGCGGCCAATTAATGCAGCGATGGTGATGAGGCTTTGCGCTTCTCGGAATAACATGGCTGCCAAAACAGGCGTCTCGACGTCGGCTGGATCCATGCCTTGATTGGCCGGCTGCCAGCGGTCAAATAATGGATGGTCATCCAATCCGGATTGTTCAGGATGTTCCCATTCTGGATAACCGTCTCCATCCTGGTCGTGCGCAGGCGTGAACCAGGCATCAAAGAAACGCGCCAATCCAGAGTAAATTCGTTTCAACCAATCCAGATCGGGCTGACAGGCGTGGATTTGAAGAACCATAGTCGCCAATAAGGGTTGGGCCATCATATGGACACGCTGGCCGCCCAAACCAGGTTTCCAATCGATCTCGCCATTCTCTTCCTGGACGGCAAGAAAATTATCAATCAGGCCGGTGGCCAGATCTGGTGCGGAGGGAAGAATGAGATTATTAAGGTACCAGGCATCCAAAGTAGTCTGACCGCTCCAGCGCGAGTTATAGTCGCTGCCGTCGCCACGCAGGGAATGACCGTGATCGGGGTTGCGTACCTGGACGAAAGTGGCTGCTGGAAAATCGCCGCCTGCGGGGAAGAATAATTGAAAAGCAGTGCGCTGGGCACATTCAAAGGCGCTGTTCCAGACTGGATTTCCGGTGATGACCTTTAGCGTCTGGCTGGCATTTACCATATCGATGCGGGCAACTTCCGCTTCCCAATCGCGATTTGAGGTAATTTGTGCAAGCTCCAATGAGGTTTCGGCAGTTGCCAGAGCCGCAAATGCCCAGGTGAAATGGACTTCGTTGCCTGGATAAAGATCAAAATCGTATCCGAGGGTCGGAAACGAACTGGATCCAGGTTTGGGTCCGTTGGTCAGAAAACAAACCGGGCATACGTCTGCGGTTTTGCCTTCGAGTACGTAAGTTTTCGCCATCGGCAGGGCAGCCATGCCGTGGCCCTCATCCATCGGTGTTAATAGTGCAGTCCAATCAAAACGGAATTTCTGATTCAGGATGCTGCGGTTGGTGATGAGGATTTGACCGGTGATAACATGGGAGGAGGGAACCCAAATATCAGCTTTCATTTCCAGGCCGGAAAGCGGCTGGCAACTCAACTGAATAAAATTCGAATAACAACGCAAAATGCGTAAATTAAGGGCAGGCTGCGAGGCATGAGGTGGCCCGATTTCTGCACGGACGATACGGGGGAACATTCGCATGGAACGCGCGCGCAGTCCGAAGGATGTGTTTAAGGAGAAAGGCGCCGGGTCTGTCTTTCGGCAGGTTAGTTCCCAACAGATATCATTGGCATAATCCGGCTGAGAAAAACGCGCGTCCGCCGCAAGCGTGAACCGGTCAGGAACAAAGGCGGAACCATTTTCCACAGACATGCGTCAATTGTACGGTGAGAAGTGTTTACGGTCAATTCACACAGGCTATGCTAGAATTTTCGACAATCCTTTCTGGTACAATGGTTTCTATATATGACAGATAACGAAGCAATTCCAAACGAACAACCGCTCAAGCCGGAAGAGAAGATTACTCCGGCCGAGACCGAAGATACACAACCGGTCAATACGAACGGAAACGCAGCCCCAGAACTTTCCGATCAAACGCAACCGGTCAATCCTGTGCCTGATCAAGAACCCGTCCAGTCAGCGGACCCTGGCATCACCCAACCAACCACGCCGGGCGAGCTGGAGAGGCATCCGACAGGCGTGCCGGATTCGACCGGCGGGTGGTATTCTGAATTGGAACCGCTTTCGCCAAATTCAGCTGAAACACAAGCCATATTGCCAGCTAACCCGCCAGTGATGCAAACCGACTTGTCTCCTGATCAACAGGTTACCCAGGCCAGCCTTCATTCTGACCAGCAGGTGACGCAGGTAAATTTGCCTGCCGATAAACAACCTACGCAGACTATCCTTCCACCGAGCCAACAGGTGACCCGTGCCGGATCTCCACAGGGTTCAAGCAATGCAGTGCTGCCAGGTCCATCGGCTCATATACCGCAAGGTTCGACCGATTTACCGCATCATGTCGAGGAAGTGGATCCCGATGCGACCCGCGTCTCGCAGACTGCATATGCCAACCGGAGAACCCCGCCAAGCGCGCCGCCTCCCCTGTATCCAGGCCAGCAAATTACCGGGCCAAACCGGATTGGTCAACGGTCTGCACAACAGCCGCCTGCACCGCCACCGGTTGCACCGGTCAACAAACCAGCCGGAAGACCAGCACGCAAGGGCCGACCGTTGGGTTGTTTCCTGCGTGGCGTGATTGCCCTGCTATTTGTCGGCATTATCTTGATGGTCATTGCGGGATCGTTCCTGGTGTACCAATATTTTTCGATCGCCGCTTCATTGCCCAGCGTAAAAGATCTGCAGCAACGCGCTTCCCAATTCGAAACCACGCGCATTCTGGACCGAAACGGCAATTCAATTTATGAAATATTGGATCCGAACGCCGGCCGGCGAACCTATATTTCCCTTGAGAAGATGTCCCCGTACATCATTGCCGCAACATTGGCGACGGAAGACAAAGAATATTACAACCATCCAGGATTTGATCTTGTTGCCATCATCCGCGCCATGGTCTTGAATTACACCACCGGCGAAAATGCTGGCGGCGCTTCTACTATTACCCAGCAATTGGCTCGTACATTGCTCTTGCCGGATGAAAAGTATGAACGGACGGTGCAACGGAAAACGCGCGAGATCGTTCTGGCAGCCGAAATCACTCGCCAATACAGCAAAGAACAAATTCTGGAACTGTATTTGAACGAAAATTTTTACGGTAACCGGGCTTATGGCATCGAGGCGGCATCTGAAACCTATTTTAATACCACTGCCGATAAGCTTTCCCCAGGGCAGGCAGCTTTCCTTGCTGGTCTGCCGCAAGCTCCGGCAGTTTACGACATTTTCACCAACCGCGAACAAACTTTGAACCGCTTTAAGACCGTACTGGTCTTGATGTATCAGGCCAGCCAGGAAAAAGATTGCATCTTTGTCAGCACCAATGTGCAAAAAGTGTGCGTTGATGCAAATATGCTTTCCAACGCAGTTGGCGAAATTGAAGGCTATAACTTTCAACAAACGACCGGATCCATCCGGTTTCCTCACTGGGTTTTTTACGTCACCGATCTACTGGAAAAAATGTTTGATGCCCAGCAGATTTACCGTTCCGGTTTTACAGTCTATACGACCATCGATCCGGCTTTGCAAGAACAAGCAGAGCAAATCATCAAGCAACAGGTTTCGTCCCTGGCAGACCGAAACGTCAGCGATGGTGCACTGATCGCCATCAAGCCCAACACCGGAGAAATTCTGGCGATGGTCGGTTCGGCGGATTTTAATAACGAAGCCATTTCTGGGCAGGTCAATATGGCCGTCAGCCCGCGCCAGCCGGGTTCTTCCTTCAAACCGCTGACTTATGCGGCTGCCTTCGAAAAAGGTTGGAATCCTGCCACGCTGATATGGGATGTGCCGAGTGAATTCTCGCCGTCTGGCATTGACTCCGACCCCAGTCCAAAATACGTTCCAGTGAACTATGATGGACGCTTCCACGGGCCGGTTTCGGTACGGACGGCCTTGGCCAATTCGTACAACATTCCAGCTGTAAAAGCGCTCCAATACGTTGGGATTTATGATGATCCAGCCACTGCCCAAAAAGAAGGCTTGATCAGTTTCGCGGAGCGTTTGGGGATCACAACACTTACACGCAGCGATTACGGAATGGCTCTGACGCTGGGTGGAGGCGATGTTTCATTGCTGGAAATGACTGGCGCATTTGCTGTTTTTGCGAATAGCGGGCAAAAGGTTCCGCCAATCGCCATCACCAAGATTGTCGATTACCAGGGGAAGGTTGTATACGAATATCAACCCCCGGCTGGCGAGCAGGTGATTCGACCGGAACATGCCTACCTGATCTCCTCCATCTTATCCGATAACGAGGCGCGCGCACCGATGTTTGGAACGAACTCGGTGCTGGCACTGCCTTTCGTCGCAGCGGCAAAAACCGGCACTACCAATGATTTCCGCGATAATTGGACAATCGGTTACACGCCAGACCTGGCAGTGGGCGTTTGGGTGGGAAATGCTGATTACACGCCTATGCAGAATACCACCGGTTTGACCGGTGCAGCTCCCATCTGGGCGCAATTTATGCAATTTGCGGTTCCACAGTTAACCGGCAGCACTGCCACACCCTTCCAGCGGCCGGCTGGCATCGTCGAGCGGGTGGTGTGCGAAATTTCTGGTTCTGAACCTTCGGATTCATGCCCGGAACAGCGTACCGAGATTTTTGCATACGACCAGCTTCCGCCTGGCAAAGAGGATGACCTTTGGAAACGGGTCACCGTGGATACCTGGACCGGTCTGCGTGCCTCTGCTGCCTGTTCGGATTACGTTGATGAAAAAATTGCCATGAATGTCACCGATCCATTCGCGCGTAAATGGCTGCGCGAAACGGATGAAGGCCGTACCTGGGCCAGCGACCATGGTTTTGATGATCCGATCTTTTTTGTGCCGGAGCGCGATTGCCAGTTGAGCGATCCGCGCCCGACCATGCTATTTGCAGCCATGAAGGACGGTGATACGCTGACGGTCAATCCAATCGATATTTACGCAGTCATCCACACACCGGATGATTTGCGCCGTTGGCGGCTGGAGTATGGAATCGGCGAGGAACCAGCCGAGTGGAAGACTTTGCTGGATAATCAAACAGCCCAATACGAGAATCCTGAGAAGATTTACAGCTGGGATGTTACTGATATTTCGGCTGGCATGGTCACTTTGCGGATGTATATGGATAGTACCGAAGATACATACGCTGAAAGAATCATCCATATCAACCTGCAGGTACCCACTCCCACCGCGACATTGACGCCTACCGCGACGGTGACACCAACAGTCACTTCCACACCGCGGCCATCCTCCACGCCTACCCCCACGGAGACGCCAACGCTGAGTTTTCCGCCGGCCGGGACTCCCTAAGCCTCAGGTCAATTTATCAAAAAGCAGCGGATATTTTTTCCCGCTGCTTTTTTGATGCACATCTTCTGGAATTACAAAATGGATAATTGGGTGGCTTCATCCCAACCGATTGGGTCAGCATCCAGCAAGTCGTTCCAGGAATTGAGGTTGAGATCTGACCATTCTGAAAGACGGCGCAAGTGGCGGAATTTCAGCACGCGCCAACCCTGAAAAGCCTGCTCGAGGCGAGGGTCGCGCTTGAGTTTGTAACCCAACAAACCTGCCCGCCCGCCTGGCAGTACCACCACGCAGCGTTCTGCGGGTATGGCCAGGTCCGGATTAAGCACGTAGCGGCTGACCAGGCTGGAGGCCATTGGGTAGAAGGCATAGATAACCACTCCTTTTTTATCCTTCCAAAGAATGGGCGAATCGCCTTCAGCCGTCAAATGCAGCAAGGCTGCGACTTTGAACAGCAGATCACGGGCTGTTTCAAGGTCGGCGCGGCGGGCGGATGGTTGCTCCTGCTCCCGTAAATTCCAGCGGTCAGGTTGGTCTGGATCCATTTCGGCGTAGGAGACTAACACTGTGTGCACCAATTCCTCGGACGGCGTTAGCAAACCCTGAAATTGCAGACAAAGCGCAGCGTAAACCTCGGAAAACTGGCTGCCTGGATTTTTTTGAAGGATGCGGACGGTTTCCATCTCCACCCGGTCGGATAGAGGCGTTTCCGTTTCTGAATTTCCGGTTAACCACCATTGCCCGCTTTCACCGCTGTGTGAAAGGCCAGCATAATGAACCAGGGTATTTCGATCACCAAATACGGTTGAGAGCTGCGCTTGCACCCGGCTGAACAAGTCCACCTGAACGGCATCGATCTCGCCGGGCAGGCTGTTTTGTTGAACCTGCGCAGTCAAACAGGCTGTGTAGAGCGGCAGGTAAGCGGCGGGTTCACCGCTCTGCACCAGAGCATCCCGCACAGCCTGGCGGTAAATGACATCCGGTTTACGGGTGGTGGGCTGCCTGGAACTGGCTGCTTTCCAGGTTAACTGGATCTCGCTTTCCTCATTGTTTAGTGCCGATCCTGCCAGTTCCAAACCCGAACAATGTGCTGCAGTTAACGAAGAAAGCAGTAAGCCGGTGGTGACCTCCGGGATCACGCCAAACCAGGGCACATCGGCATCAAGAGAGCGAGCCAATGCGTTTAGAGCGCCATGAAAAGCGCCCGTTTGCCAGTACCAGTCAAAATGTTTGCGCTCTAAAACGCTTCGCATCGGTTGGACGGCTTCGCGCCCCCAGATCCATCCCGCCCAAAGGGCTGAAAGCATCCAAAAAGCCTGATTTGGACGGGGGAAAATTAATAAAACTGCGCGTGGATGAACTTCAGGCGGCAGCGGAAGCAAAGCGCGTGCGCGTCCGGGGAAAAGGCAGATGCCGCCGCCGGTGGCGGGCAGGTTTGGCCAGCGGGTAATCGAAAGGTCTTCTGCAGCATTGCTCCATTCCTGCACGGCGCTTTCCAGCGCCAACCAAAGGTTATTCTCACGGAACTGAGGCGGCACGCCCAATTGGCGTGGACGGCTGCGTCCGCCTGGAGCTGGCCAAAGAGTATTGGCCGAATCGCATACCGAAAGAAGCAAAGCCTGGATTAACTGGCGTTTTTCGGCAGGCATGGCCAATGAGTCCGCTTTATTAATCAGGGCGGTCAGTGCATAGAGCGGTCGCGGCAGGTAGGTTCTTAAGGCTTCGCTGACTGCTTCCCGCTGGGACTCATCGACAGGGCCAATCCGTTCAATTGCTCGCGCTCGATGCATTGCATCCCGGCCGGTTAGTGCCAATTGGCTTAGGTCCGTTTCACCCAGTTCAGCTTCGCCATCAAAATCGCAATGGGGGCAGTGTACCAGGCGGGCATAGGGGATTTCTGCATCCCGTGCCCAGAGATAAGCCTGCGCAGGAATTACCGCACTGCAGTTTGGGCAGGATGTAAGATAAAGAGACTGGATGTGCGTTTCCATGCGCTCATCGCCCCGGCGGGAGTCGGCCAGTTCAACCAGAGCCGATTGGAAGTCATCCCGGCTCGGATTGCGCGCCAATACTTCCAGCATGAAGCTGATGATTGGGTTATTGACGGTAGACAAGACCCGATACCCGGCACGGGCGGCTTCGAAAGCCAGCATAGGGTGCGAACCAAGCGGATCCATTACCCAACTGCCTGTTGGAAGATTATCCTGCAGCCAGGCACTCCAGATCCCTGCACGAACTGGCGGCAGATACTTTTCCAGCGGCCAGTTTTTTTCTTGTGATTGTCCCGGATAATAACGGGTTGATAAATCTTGTGGAGTCATGAGCTAGTCCAGTTTATGATGCAATGATGACCGGATTGATTAATATTGAGTATATAAGAAAATGAAGAAAATGGATGGAGAAAAGCACATTTTGGTTTAGGCAGGAGGATTACGAAACGCTTGTTATTCAAATGTTTTTCGGGATTTGTCCATGCAATGAGTTACGGGAAGACATGATATCGGTTCTTGCTGCTAGGGTTGTTGTCCGGGTTTCAGACTTTGCTCAAAACATTTGCTAATCTTTTGGATTTGTGTACAATAAAACCAGTAAGCGGTCACGGTGGGAATTTCTGCAAATATCTTTTCATCGCAAAAAAGCCTTGTGATCGATTGTGGAAATGCGGAAACTTAGAATTGCTATTTCAATTGTTTTGTTTCTTACCTTCTTGAATATTCAAAGATCCTCTGCAAGTTGGTATTCAGGCTCGAATCTTTCAAATGTTTATGGGGCATGGGCATATATCACAACGCCCGCTAATCCAATTCACGTTGTTCAAGCAGATTATAGTGAAGTTGATAATTGGGTTTCTACATCCGGTCCAAATTGGATTCAGGCTGGTTGGGAATTTAGATCTTAAATGGCAATACCCACACAATATGTCGAATACTGCTTAAACAGTTGCTTATTTCAATCAGATTATGTAATTAATGACATTTTCGCAACCCAAAGCTGGGGAACAACCGTTGATTACCTAATTGAATGGATTCCAGGAACTATTAATCGGTGGTGTGCTTATACTAATGGTATACAACGTAACTGCGTCGAAGTCCGAAATGCTCCCTCGGATGTTCAAGTTAAATCAGAAGTGCATGTTAGTCCATTTAACCAGCTTGACACCACCTTTAATCCGGTCAGGTACAAAGGAAGTGATATGGTCTGGAGAGATTTTAGTCAAAATTCATTTAGTTGGAATTTTCCATATCAAACCCTGATTTTTAGTAATTCAAATTTTCGGAATTATCGGTTAGACACTTACGAAATTTACCTTCCTTATGTTGTAAACGAATAGTTGTATTGCGCATACCTAAAGAAGGCAATCATGAAACACGCACGAACATTAAAATTCATATTTCTTCTCTCCTTAGCCATTATTGTCATCGGTTTTCTAGGATTTTTGACAATAAATGTCAAAGGACAAGATCAGTCCGCTACGGATTTATCTGAAAGATTGAAACTAAAAGGCGTTCCAATCAAGGACATAATTGTTACAAATCGTCTGCCCTATCAAGTAGATATTGTTATCCAAAGCACAAGCGAAAATAGTGCATTATCCATGGATGATGTGTGGTATATGCAATTAACACGGAGAGAAGCGACTTTAGCTTACCGCATTGGAATGAAACTAAATAATTACACTTTAATTGTCATAAATCAAAAAGGTGAAAAAATATCATGGGAACAAAACTTCTTATATCCAGGTGATTTGTCTCAAAACTTACCGCCAATTGGTCAGTCAGGGTTGGATAACACAGCGACAAGAGAAATATTGATGAGCAAATTACACTTTTCTGATATGAATCTAGATACTTTGAGGGTCGATTCCGAAACTACACCAGGTGATTATGGACAAATCGTGATTATTCAACTCTCAACTCCTAGCTTAGATACCGCAAATCAACACTTACTCCCCTTTCTGGGCTCTCTTTCCAAGGTCTTGGATACAATCAATGCCGATTATGGTACTCGAGTTGTGCTATGTCATTTTCGCTTATTGGATGACAAAGGTAACATTTTGTTAGATTTCGTTCAGGATGTGGAAACTAATCAGAAACAATGGTCAGCAATTAAAGGATTAACCCAGGAATGGTATTCACATCCTCAGGAAACCGCTGCTCCTATAACTGAGACCTCAACACCTATTGCTTATCCGCCACAAGGAAATTCGACAAATAATTTAATGCCTTATCCATCCCCCGATTCAGAAAATAACATCCCGGCTTATCCAGAGCCATAAGGAAAATTTTTTCATAATCATTCGTGATTAAGAGAAATGCCTGTATTAATGAATTTGAAATTGTTAATTGAGATCTCCATGATTTTTACCCCCCATTTAACCATCGGGATAACACATCATATTGCTGGAACTTAGTTTCATTACTCAAATTTGAGCCAACTTGACTATTGAATCACCTATGGGCTAATTTCCTATCTTGCCTGTTCGTTAGAATACGTAGTTAAAATTTTTCCAGAATAAAACGAACTCCCGTTCTGTCAAGATTGGCGACTAAATCTTAAAACTGACTTCAAAAAAGCAATTTGAACCACATCCGTGGCAGCCGGCATGGATCGTAAAATTGAGGTGGTTGACCTTCTTATTCTTCACCTAAGTTTTCCGATTTTGGTGAAACTCAAGTAAAATCTCACCAAAGGATGGCCTTATCATGTTGAGCGGAAACGAATACCTCGACAGCGTCCGCAATGGACGCAACGAATTTTGGCGGTATTTATTGGTGAACCTGGCCATGATTTTTACCAGCCTGGTTCTGACCGTCGTGCTGCTAATTGCGGCATTTGTTTTGAATGGCCGCATTACATTTGATCTGGCCAGCCTTTCGCAAACATCGGTGTTCCTGGTCACCATGCTGCCCTTCCCGGCGGCGTTATGCATTCTATGGATTGGTCAAAGGTGGATTCACAACCGGCCAATCCTTCAGCTGGTCAACCCGTTCGACAGGGTACGCTGGCGCATGCTGCTGCTTTCGGCAGCCGTATGGTTCGGCCTGGCAATTGTTTCGGATCTGGTTTTAAGCCAGCTCCAACCCGGAAATTACGTCTGGACTTTTGAATTCAAAAAGTTCCTACCCTTCCTGCTCCTCAGCCTGCTCCTGGTTCCGCTGCAAACGGCCACGGAGGAATTCATCTTTCGCGGATATCTTGCCCAGGGGCTCAGCCTGCTGAATGCCGGCATCTGGCCATCGTTGATCATTCCCGCGCTGGTATTCGGCCTGCTGCACGGCTTTAACCCGGAAGTTGGCACTTATGGCATGCTGCTGACCCTGCCGTTTTACATCGCCTTCGGTTTCCTGGCTGGGTGGCTGACGCTGCGCAGCCGAGGTCTGGAGCTTTCTCTGGGTATGCACATGGCCAACAACCTGTATGCCTCCTTAATCGTTACCTTCCCATCATCGGCTGTCGCGTCTCCCACACTTTTCAACATTCAAAACTATAATGCCAACTTGAGCCTGATTGTTTTTGGGTTGAGTGCATTGGCTTATCTGGTCATTCTGTCGCCCATGTTGAAGCGCATGCCGCCGCTGGTCGTAAAGATCGCTCCGCCTGGATCTTTGGAACAAGCCCCGGACAAGGAAATATGAAATTTGGGATGGCACGAGTTTGCCCCGAAACTGCTCAATGGGGGGGGCGAAGCCGTTTCCCAAATTGATTACAGATTTGGACTGATATAATATGGCGTAGATAATTTGCCAATCGAGGGATTCATGGCGTCGTTCTGGTATGCCATTCAAAGCCATCCAAACAAAGAAGATTTTCTCTGGAATCAACTCCGATTGCGGGATATTGAAGTTTTTTATCCGCGTGTGCGTGTGCATACCGTAAACCCGAGGGCGCGCAAAATCAAGGCTTACTTTACCGGTTATTTATTTGTGCATGTTGATTTGGATGCCTTGGGAATCTCGACGCTGCAATGGATGCCGCATGCCCGCGGATTAATCTCATTTGGCGGCGAACCGGCAGTGGTGCCGGATGGATTAATTAATGCCATCCGCCTGCGCGTGGGCGAGATATCAAAGGCAGGCGGTGAATTATTCGACGGCTTGCAGGTGGGTGATGAAGTCATCATCCATGACGGGCCATTTGCGGGATATGAAGGCATATTTGACCTGCGCTTGACCGGCAGCGAGCGGGTACGCGTGCTTTTGCAGCTTCTCAACCACACCCAGATACCGGTGGAATTGGACGCCGGCACAATCCGGAAAAAGAAACCAGTTGCTCACAAATCCCTTGCGGAAAACCACAGGGAGAAAAAAGGCGGCTAATATCTTGCGCTCCCCGGTCCGGGGAGCGCAAGATATTGGTGGAGAAAAAAGCGGCATTTTGTTTCAGACCGGCATGTTGACCCGGGGCAGTCTTGCCTGGATATTCGAAATTTGCTCCTCAGGTAAGACGTCGTCCTCAAGGTTACCAGAGAGATAGCTGCTGTAGGCAGCCAGATCGAAGTGGCCGTGCCCGGAAAGGTTGAAGAGGATGACTTTCTTTTCACCCGTTTCCCTGGCCTTCAGGGCTTCATCAATGGCTGCCCGGATGGCATGCGACGATTCAGGCGCCGGCAGAATGCCTTCTGTTCGCGTGAACTGCACGGCTGCTTCAAACACATCCAATTGACGGACGGCAGCGGCTTCGATCAAACCGGCATCGTATAACGCACTGAGCGTCGGCGACATCCCATGATAGCGCAGCCCGCCGGCGTGGATGGATGGCGGCAGAAAATCGTGTCCAAGTGTGTACATTTTGACGATGGGCGCCATTTTGGCGGTATCGCCGAAATCGAAGGCGTAAATGCCGCGGGTCAACGAGGGCGTGGCAGCCGGCTCGACAGCCAGCAGTCGTGTGCGCTGTCCGTTGCGCAGGTTTTCACGCAGAAACGGGAAGGCAATGCCGGAGAAATTGGAGCCGCCGCCCACGCATCCAATGACGACATCCGGGTATTCTCCGGCCATGTCCATTTGCTTTAGCGCTTCTTCGCCAATGACGGTTTGGTGCAGCAGCACAGGGTTAAGCACCGAGCCAAGCCCGTACTTCTTCCGGCCTTCAGAGACAGCCGCAGCTTCAGCCGCTTCGGAGATGGCGATGCCCAATGAGCCCGGGTTGTCGGGATCCTGTGCCAGAATTGCCCGTCCGGTGTTGGTGCGGTCTGTGGGGCTGGCAAAAATCTGCGCGCCATAGGTTTCAATTAGGTTGCGGCGGTAGGGTTTCTGATTATAGGAGACCTTGACCATGTACACTTCAAGATCCATGTCGAAGAACTGGCACGCCATGGCAAGTGCAGTGCCCCACTGTCCGGCGCCCGTTTCGGTAGTCATGGCATGAGTGCCGGCGACCTTATTATAGAATGCCTGCGGAACAGCCGAATTTGATTTGTGGCTCCCCGAGGGTGATACGCCCTCATATTTGTAGTAGATATGGGCTGGCGTGCCCAGCGCTTTCTCGAGCCGGCGGGCGCGCAGCAGAGGTGTTGGCCGCCAAAGCTTGTAAATCTCGCGCACTTCTTCAGGGATGTCAATATAGCGCTCGGTACTGATTTCCTGTTCAATAATGTTCATCGGGAATAGCACTGATAGAAAATCAGGCGTGACAGGTTCCAACGTGACCGGGTGAAGGACCGGCGCCGGTGCGACTGGACTGTCGGCGTTGATGTTGTACCAGGTACGCGGAAGGTCGGTATCATTCAATAAAAAGCGAATCTGCTCAGACATGTTAACCTCCTGAAAAATGAATTGATGGGTTGAGGCGATCCACTATGAAGACCGCAGGTTTGCCCTTGCCGGGGAGCAGGCTGGTCGCACGACACCCGGTGAAAACTTGCTTTTTGGCCATTCGCATGGATCACCTCCAGGAAATAAAAAAAACCAGCGCGGATCCCATACGGGATCTTCTCCCAATGGGGACGAACGCTGGTCCGTGGTGCCACCCCGGTTAGGCTGACCTGCTTTTAATATAAAAATTCCCCTGGTGTAGGCATCAGGGGAATAAAAGCCAGCCTCACTCTTTCGGGTACGGCGATTGGCTCGCGATACCCTTTGCCTTGATAACGGTGGCAGCTCCGGCGCGGGTTACTGGGCTGGTAGGCCGTTCTCCCTGCAACTCCAAGGTCCATTCTGCATCGCTGTCCGGGCAGGTTCTCACCTTTTCCTGCTCTCTGTGCCGTCCTGGCGGTGCGTACTCGTCCTCTTCAAAGTCTTTGATTGTTGATTTCAGAAAATTATAAACGCTGAATAACTTTTGTCAATAGGGAGTTTTTTCGTCTTATTCCCGGAGGAATTCCGGCTATTTATTGCGCCGCCAGGGACGCGTGCCAGACCTTCAATCCTTCCAGGTGCTCCTCTTCATGATCCAGCACAATATCCTTGACCAAGGCAATCAGGGGATGGTTCTTCATCCAGGGGTATTTGGCTGGATCCGTCAAGAATTGCTCGGGGAATTCTTCAAGGCGGCGCACAAGCTGTTTGCGGACAGAAATAAAATCATCCTGAACGCGGTCCAGTTCGCGGTCTTTACTTTCCTGGTACCAGATTTCATTGACCTTCAAAAACTCAGGGTTGAACACATCGCTTTGCGGCTTCCCTTCCTGACCGGCCTGGAAAAGCACTTTGATCATTTCCGACTCCCAACGGCTGATGTGCACCAGCACGTCCTTGACCGACCATTGGCCGTAAGCACCGGGTTTAACCAGCTCTTCCGGCTGGACACCATCCAACAGAGCATTCAATTGTTTCCGGTTATCGGTCATGAGTTTCAATAATTCATCCTTTGTCATGATACCTCCCGATTGTTTCGTCCAAAAATGAATAAATGCTTTTTTGGTCTTTAGCTCACAGATGTAAAGTAGCCATCTTCAATGCTTTGCCAGGTTTCATCCGGGTTGGGGCGCAGGTAGCTGCCCAGCAGCGGCGTAGCGATTCGCACTTCGGCAGTCATGCGTTGAGCAACCCGGCGCAGGGAAAAGTGAGCATTGGGAGCGGAGCGCAGTGAAATGAAATGGTCCAGGCTGCGCCAGTTGCAGCCCAGCAGCACGCGGCGGTTGAAAGCATTGGGAACGATGTAGGAAGCGGCGTGGGGGTTGAATGCAGCAATTTCTTCATAACAGTTTTGGGCAGTCAGCATGGCTTTTCGATAGGGTTCTTCGAATCCGGCAGCCGTCATCTGGCACGGCAGGGCGTAACCCAGGCGGGTAGTGAGGGGTTGGGGCGTTTGGGTCATCATGCGGTGGCGTTTGAGTTCGAAGTACGCGCCCTGGTCGAGAATTAAATCAAAGGTGTAGGATGCGAATTCGAGTTCGCGTAAGGGAATGTCGTGTTGAGCCCGCTCGGCTAATAGAAGCCTGGCCAGGTTTTCTCGTTCGGATCGCGACGCGTTTTGCAGGTGCTGCAAGCACTGCGCATAGCTATAACCACTGAAACGGTACAGAGCGGCAGCCAGGGCATGGTTTTCAACGGCAGGCTCGCACGTAACGAGCTGGCACCAATCCTCAGACTGAGTGGGAAAGTTGAGTTCATCGGCTGCCCGGGTCAAGCTGACTGCCGCTGACTGCCAATAGGGTACTGCCTCGGCATATTTGACCAGGGTTGGAACGCTTTCAAGTGCAGCCTGCTTGATCTCAGCGCCTGTTTGCTGGACTTCGGCGAGGGGATGAGATAGCATCTTGCTAACAGCGTGCTCCAACGCACGCGCGTTGATGGTCATGCCGACATTGGCCAGGGAGGCCGCGGGTAAAAGGAAGCGACACACATCCACATATTTCGAACGCAATCTGCGTTCCCAGGCAGCATCGCTTTCTTCCGCCTTGCGTGGGTTATCAGCCGCAACAACCGCCTGGACCGCTGGAAGCGACTCCTGGTAGGTATCGAACAGCAACTGGCACGTCTGAATGAACTTTTCCCGCAAAGAATGCCCGTCCAGTTCAACGGGGATATGAAAAGCGTCGCGGTTCCATTTTTGATAGCGGGTGGATTTTTCGGTGTAGGATGCCAGCCGGTTTGACTCGAGCACCTCGACAGCCAATCGCGAGATATTCTCCACCGCGATATGCAGCACGGCGTGTTCGGCCACTGAGGCATGCCCATAACCAACAACCCATTTTTCGTGAAATTCAGCCGATTTCTCCGCGGATAGCTCTGCCGCTATCTCGCGAAAACTTTGCGGGGCGCGTGAAGTTTTGGCAAATGTAACGGCGATGGTTTCTGGCGGGATTTTCTGTGGATCGAGAAGGTAAATCTGGCGTTTAGCGGTCATGGCTGAAAACCTCTCGGGAGCGCTGGATATCCAGATGGATTTGGTCGATCAAGCTTTGGATGCTTGGAAATCGCAATTCGGGACGCAGATATTCGACAAATTCCAGACGGGCAGGCTGGCCGTACAGGTCCGGGTCGCCAGGAAGATCAAGGATATAGGCTTCAATGCGGGCTGGTACGGGTTGATCTTCAAACGTCGGACGCAAACCGATGTTTGTGACAGATGGCCAGCGTTTGCCTTGCACGGTGATCCAGGTTGCATAAACCCCGTGGCTGGGGGCGATGCGTTGTTCAGGAATGGTGATGTTGGCGGTCGGAAAACCAAGACCGTGGCCCCGTCCGTCGCCGTGAGTGATGATGCCGTCAACAGAGTAATACCGGCCCAACATGTCGGCAGCGGCACTGACATCGCCCTGGGCCAACAGGTCGCGGATGCGGCTGGACGATATCGCTTCGTTTTGCGAGTCGGGCACCTGATCGACAACGCTGACGGTGAAACCCATTTGGTCGCCAATTTGCCTGAGAACCGGCAATGTTCCTTCACGGCCGCGGCCAAGAGCAAAGTTGTACCCGGCGAAAAGGCGGACAAGGCCGAGGCGTTCCTTCATCCAAGCCATAAAATCTGTTGCAGTAAGAGAAGCCATTTCCCGATTGAATTCCAGCGTAATAACCTCACCCACCCCGAAGGATGCCAGCATTTCAGCCCGTTCATCCGGCATGCTGAGGTAAACTGGATTTTTTATTTGACGCAGTACGACCACTGGATGGGGGAAAAAGGTGACAACAACCGCCGGCAGACCTTCGGCGTGAGCACCGGCTACCATTTGTTTAATTATCATTTGATGCCCGCGGTGCACGCCATCGAAAACGCCAATTGCCAGCCAGGAACGATCCAATTTCAAGTCTTCCAGAGATCGGTGATGCGGCATTGATTCTCCAGAAAGCGCTGCTTTACGAGAAAAAAACCTTTTTTGGCTGCCACTCGCTGGTCTCGGCAACGAACTCGAGTAACGCAACCAGCTCGCCTTGTTCATTAATGCCGCGCGCCATGGGTCCTTCATTCGCTGCAGCTGGAATTCGATGTCCGTGGCGGATCAAATCCATGTGCTCAACGGTCAGTTCGATGGCAGGCCAATCAGAAAGCGCTTCTGCAGCGGGGATCAAATACTGGTACCAGGTGCCTTCCTCGAAGGCTTCGCGCAGTTTACGCAGCGGAACGGCATCGCGCAAGGTGAAGCGGCCGGACTTTGTGCGGCGTAAACCCACCAGGTGTGCACCAACGCCCATTTTTTCACCAAGGTCATGAGCTAGCGAGCGCACGTAGGTACCCGATGAACAATACACATCGATCACTGCTTCAGGCGGCGCCCATTCCAGCAATTCGAGGTGGTAGACCGTAATCCGGCGCGGGGCCAGTTCCACTTCTTCGCCGTCACGCGCCATTTCGTAAGCTTTACGGCCTTTGACTTTAACGGCTGAATAGGGAGGCGGTATCTGTTCGATTTCGCCGACAAATCCTTGCAACGATTCTTCAAACTGCTCTTCGGTAATGTGGTCAACAGGGACAGACCGAGTGATGCGCCCCTCGGAGTCATAGGTGTCCGTCGAGGTTCCCAGCCGCATGACGGCCTGGTATCGTTTGTCGGAAGCCGACACATACTCACTCAGCCGCACTGCTGGTCCCAGCAAAATGACGAGTACACCCGATGCACGCGGGTCCAGGGTGCCGGTATGACCGGCGCGCTTTATGTTGGTTCCCTTGCGGACTACTTGAACCACGTCATGGGAGGTGAGTCCGACCGGTTTGTCGACAACCAGGACACCAGAGATGGCATTCTTGAGATCAAATTCGCCGTTTCCCATTGATATACCCCACGGGTGATGGAATTTTCTCTTTCCAGGCGCGCGCCTGGAAGGTTATTCCTCTTCGTCTTTATGAGCCGGTTTTTCTTCAGCGGCTGGCTTTTCCTGCCGCAATTCATAAAGCAACTTTTCGATGCGGTCTGCGCGTTCCGGAGTGGGATCCCAATGAAAGCGCAGCCGCGGAAAGGAGCGCAAATCGATGCGTTCAGCCAATTTGCTGCGAATAAAACCGCTCGCGCTTTCGATTCCAGTCAGGATTTCCTTTGACCGGGAGCTGCCTTCCACCGCGGAAAGGTAAATTTCCGCATAAGCAAGTTCACGGTCCACGCTGACATCAGTAATGCTGATTCCAGCCAGGCGCGGATCGTGAATCTCTCCCTTAAAAATCATTTCCGAGAGCTCCTGGCGGATGCGGTCATTAATCCGTTGGAGACGAAGTTTTGATGGCATGCGGCTTACTCCATAATGCTCAACAGCAACTATCCGTTGCGCTCGAGGATGTAGCATTCCAGGATATCGCCCTGCACAAAATCGTTGAAATTCTTGAGGGCAATGCCGCAGTCGAAACCCTGGCGGACTTCACGGACATCGTCTTTTTCATGCTTCAGCGAGGCTATTTCACCTTCAGCGATTTGTTGTCCGGCACGCAGGACGCGGATCTTGCCGTTCCGGCGAATTTCGCCATCCCGGACGCGGCAGCCTGCGATATTGCCGACTTTGGTGATTTTGAAAACAGCCATCACCTCGGCGTGACCGAACTTGACTTCGCGGAACTCGGGCTCGAGCATGCCCTTGAGCGCCTTCTCGATGTCCTCAGTCATCCGGTAAATAATATCATACAGGCGAATTGAAACGCCTTCCGAATCTGCCAGCCGGCGGGCAGTACCGTCCGGTTGAACATTGAAACCGATGACAATCGCCTTGGACGCGGCTGCCAGCAAAACGTCATTATCAGTGATATTGCCGGTCTCGGAATGAAGAATGGTGATCTTGATCTGATCGCCCTTCAAATCATTGAGCGAGTTGATAATGGGTTCTAGCGAGCCCTGAACATCCACTTTGATAATCAAGCGCAGTTCGTGCTCTTCACCGGATTGAACCCGGCTGAATAATTCCTCGAGGGTTGCTTTCGGACCTGAAATCTGCGTCTGGTGAGCCACCGATTTACGCTCTTCAGCAACCTGCCGGGCTTCCTTTTCAGTCGGCAGCACCTGGAAGAGATCTCCTGCTGCGGGTACGTCGTTGAGACCCATCACCTGAACCGGCGTTGAGGGGCCGGCTTTGTGCAGCTTGCGTCCGCGGAAGTCGAACATGGCACGAATCCGACCATAGGTACTGCCTGCCAGGACCGCATCGCCGAGTTCAAGCGTTCCATTTTGCACCAGCAAGGTGGCGATCACGCCTTTGGCGCGTTCCACCTGGGCTTCCACCACGGTACCGATGGTACGGCCTTTGGGGTTGGCTTTGATTTCCATGCTGTCGTTTACCAAAAGAATGGCTTCGAGCAGATCATCAATGCCTTTTTTTAATTTGGCAGAAACCGGCACGATCATGGTGTTGCCTTCCCATTCATCCGGAACCAGTCCCATTTCAGCGAGCTGATTCTTGACGAAATCCGGGTTAGCGTCCGGCCGGTCGATCTTATTGAGGGCAACAATAATCGGAACGCGCGCGGCCCGAGCATGGGCAATGGCTTCGCGAGTTTGCGGCATAACGCCGTCGTCCGCTGCCACCACCAGGACCACAATATCGGCTCCCTGCGCACCCCGGGCTCGCATGGCCGTGAAGGCAGCGTGACCTGGCGTATCGAGGAAGGTGATCGGATGGCCTTTATGGTCCACCTGATAAGCACCGATATGTTGAGTAATGCCACCGGCTTCGCCGCCTGCCACGTTGGCGTGGCGGATGGCATCCAGCAGGGTAGTTTTTCCATGATCAACGTGGCCCAAAATGGTGACCACCGGCGCACGATTGATTAATTGTTCGGCATCTTCATTGGCGATCAACTGGCGCCAGAGAGGAATCTCACCGGTTTCTTTTTCTTCCACCACGTCAGGCTGTTCCATGCGGGCTTCAAAGCCAAGTTCAGAGGAAACAACCGCAGCGGTATCAAAATCAATTGTCTGGTTGATGCTCGCCATCACGCCGTTGGACATCAAAATTTTGATGACCTGAATCGGACTGGCCTGAATCAATTGAGCCAGATCACGAACGGTGATGCTGGAAGGTAATTCTATGGTTTTGTGCCCAATCTCACTCAAAATGCACCTCCGGGTTGTGTTGCACCCAACCCAATTTTCTCAAAAAACTTTCAAAGTCCAATAATCTCAACTCCAAACCGGCTGGGTGCGCTTTTGGCGCCGCGAAGAGCAAGTGAGATGGGAAAGGATCAGTCAAGCATGCTGATACCCTCAAACGAAATCCTGACGATGGGGATCATGCTTTGTCCTTGGCTTCCTGGGTGGGTGCTGGTTTCAAAGCGGGTGATGGCCCGGCCGTGGGTTCGTCCGCGGGCAGGGAAACCATAATCCCTTGCAGGTATAAATGATCCTGCTCAGTCAGTTCCACTTTCAACGCATTCGCCAGAGCGCCTTTCAAGGCGCGTTCCCAACAGGATCGTTGGTTGTGAAGGTAAGCTCCGCGTCCGGCGGCTTTACCGCTGGGATCGAGCTGGACGCCGTTTTGGGGGTCGCGTACCAGACGCATCAGGGTACGCTTGGGCAGTACCAGGCGGCAACCCACACAGGTGCGTTGTGGAATATGCTTGACTCGTTTCGTAGCTCGCTTAACCACCTTCTACTCTCAAAAAACGCTCTTTATTCCCAGTCCCAGCCTTCGCCGCCGCGCTTATGTTTCTTGCGGGCGAGGGTAACATCACGGTCGGGGTCATAGACCACCTCGACACTCTTGCGTTTCTTCTTGGCTTTCTTCTTGCCGGTCTTATTGCCAGCGCTGTCCACTTCATCCTCTTCCTCATCCGTCGTATCAGGCTGGGCAAGGATTTCTGGCCGCAAGGTGAAGAGATCCTCAAGTGAAGGTTCTTCTTCCAGTACAGGGGTGGCCAGTTCGGATTCCGGAAGGGCGCGGATGGGCAGTTCTTCGACCAATGGTTCAGCGTCCGCTAAAACGGGTACTTCGGCAGCCGGTTTGACCTCGGCAACATCAAGAACTTCGGCAGCGGGCGTTTCCAATTCCTCTACCACCTGGGCAGGGGCTTTGGCAGCTTCGACACGCGCATCCAGTTCGGCCATCAAGTGGTTAATCTCGGTCATGGCTTTTGGACCGATGCCGTTGATACGCAGGATTTCATCAGGAGCCAGTTTCATTTGGCGGGCGACTTCACCGACGGTGCTATACCCGGCTTCCTGCAACAGGTTGGCCACATGTTCGGGCAGCGGACCGTCCAGGACGGGAGTCTCAAAGGCGTCGGCCGGGATGAGTTCATCCACTTCAGGCGTCGCGACCTCAATCTTCTTTTCCGGCTTGCGGGCTGTGCGTTTTTCAACACGGTCGACAAAGCGCGCCATAAAGTCGTATTCTTCCGGCGTCAACGGGCGGCCGTCCGCTTTGCGGGCGAGGCTTTCTTCGATCTTGTTGATTGCATCCGTTTCGCTTTCAGCGACGGGAAGCAACGCGGGTTCGTTTTGCAAACGATAAAGGGTATCGGCAACAGCCTCGGGGACGCTCTTGATGTCAATGCGCCAGCCGGTTAACTTGGCGGCCAGGCGGGCATTCTGCCCATCGCGGCCAATGGCCAGGCTGAGCTGGTCTTCCGGCACGACAACTGTGGCAGTTTTGCCGCCGGTCGTGTGTTCGCCCAGATAAACGCCGGTCACACGCGCCGGGCTGATCGCTTTTGCGATAAAGGCGGCTGGATCGGGATTCCACTCAATGACATCGATTTTCTCATCGTGCAGTTCGCGAACGATAGCCTGAATGCGCACGCCGCGAATGCCAACGCATGCGCCAACCGGATCGATGCCAATCTGGGTCGCCGAAACGGCCACTTTGGCGCGCTCACCTGGTTCGCGGGCGATGGAACGAATTTCCACCACGCCGTGATAGATCTCGGGGACTTCCGTCTCCAGCAGGCGGCGCAGGAAATTGCGGTGCGTGCGGGAAAGGATGATCTGCGGGCCGCGGGGCGAATCTTTCACTTCCGAGATCAGCGCGCGAACCCGATCGTGGATGCGAAACCGCTCGCCAGGGATCATTTCTTTGCGCGGCATGGAACCTTCAGCCTTCATGTCCATGCCGATGGTTAACCCAGAAGCGTTTACAGCCTGGACCAAACCGCTGACAATCTCGCCGAGCTGCTTATCAAAAAAGGCCAATTGTGCCTGGCGTTCAGCGTCGCGGATGCGTTGTTGAATGACCTGCCGGGCTGTTTGGGCAGCGACGCGTCCAAAGTCCTTGGGGGTGCTTTCCACCACTACCATATCGCCCAGCGCAGCTTCGGCGTTATAGCGGTGAGCCTCATCCAGGGCTACTTCAGTACGGACGTCTTGAACGTCTTCGACAACTTCTTTTTCGGCAAAAATGGTGACTTTACCGGTTTCGATATCGACCGACGCTTCGACGCGCTGAGCGTTGGAAGCATTCACGGCCCGTCGATAGGCGGAAATCATCGCCGATTCGAGCGCCTTGAGGATGATCTCCTTCGGGAGCTGTTTTTCTTCCAGGACTTCATTGAAAGCCAGTGTAAACTCGTTCTTCATTCCTAAACTTTCCTAAACTTTCTCCAACAGAACCCATTATACGCAGAAAAGTGGGGGAGGCCCACTTTCCATTGAAAACCAATACGTTGGCGTTGCATCTATTTTATCATAAATCCCAAAGGCAGGCAAGCCGGGCGGGCACGATACCTCCGGAACCAAAGCATTTCAGAAAAACAGTGTGCTTTGCGTCAGGCCGCTTTTACAGGATCAGGCTAAAATTGTGCATAGCTCAATCGCAGCGAGGATTTTACCATGAAATTAGATTTTCTTTGGTGGCGGGACGGCGCGATTTACCAGATTTATCCGCGTTCCTTTGCCGATTCAAACGGCGACGGCATCGGCGATCTGCCGGGTATTCAATCGAGGCTGGACTATCTGGTGGAACTTGGCGTGGATGCGCTGTGGCTTTCACCTATCTATCCATCGCCGGATGTCGATTTCGGCTATGACGTAGCCGACTATACGGCTGTTGATCCCAAATATGGCACGCTGGATGATTTTAATGCGCTCGTTCAGGCCGCCCATCAACGCGGGCTGCGCATCGTGATGGACCTGGTTTTGAATCATTCATCCGATCAGCATCCGTGGTTCAAGCAGTCGCGCAGCAGCCGGGATAATCCTTACCGCGACTGGTATATCTGGCGCGATCCGGCAGCAGGAAAGCGGCCGCCAAATGACTGGCAATCCGTTTTTGGCGGCAAAGCCTGGCAGTGGGATCAGGCAACCGGTCAGTATTATTACCACATGTTTTGTAAGGAACAACCTGATCTGAACTGGCGCAATCCGGCTGTCCGCCAGGCTATTTTGGATGTATTCCGCTTCTGGATTGAACGGGGCGTGGATGGTTTCCGGCTGGATGTCTTCAACGTCTATTTCAAGGATGACCAGCTGCGCGAAAATCCGCATCGGTTAGGCCGGCGGCCATTTGACAGCCAGGTGCATATTTACGATTGCGACCGTCCAGAGATGATTCCGCTGCTGCAGGAAATACGCGCCTTGTTGGACTCGTATCCTGAGCGGTATGCCGTCGGTGAAACATTCCTATCGACCACCGAAAAGGCTGCCAGTTATGCCCGTCCCGGCCTGCTGCACGCGGCTTTTGATTTCTCGTTTCTTGAATGCGGCTGGGATCCGGCAGCATTCCTGAAAACCATTCAGGCCATCGATGGGCATTATTACGATGGCGGCTGGCCGACCTATGTGCTGGGAAATCACGATGTAAACCGCATTGCCACCCGCTACGGACGCGGCGAAAACGACGAACGATTAAAGGTGATGGCGGCGCTGCTATTAACGCAGCGTGGAACGCCGTTTCTTTACCAGGGTGATGAGATCGGTATGCGCAACGTGCATGTTCCGCGCAGCGAGATGAAAGATCCGGTCGGCCTGCGCTATTGGCCTATTCCGGTGGGAAGAGATGGCGAACGCTCGCCGATGCAGTGGGCGGCTGCCGCACAGGCTGGCTTCACGACTGGAAAACCCTGGCTGCGCATCCATCCGAATGCACCATTTCGTAATGTGGAAACGCAGCGCAAATTGCCTGATTCGTTATTTCATGTTTACCGGCGGTTGCTGCGGCTACGCAAGGAACTGCCTGCTCTGAAAGAGGGCATGTTCCTGCCCCTCAATTATGAGCCCCGCTCCCTGCTGGCTTACCTGCGCAAGAGCAGCCAACAGACAGTTTTAGTGGCGCTCAATTTCAGCCGTAAACACAACCGCCTGGTTATGGGCAGCGAACTGGCCCGCAGCGGCTGGCGGTTAGTTTATTCCACCCGGCGCGGCGATATGCCGGGTCTGCGAAATTCCGTTCTGACGCTCGATCCGTATGAAGTAATGATCCTCGAGCAGCAATAAGGAGAGTGGACATCCACGGAAGAATGCGGACCTTCGGTGTCAAATTTTGAAAGAAGAAGAGTTCGCAGAGGATAGATTTAGAAAAGATGGCTTATGGCATCATTTTGCCACAAGCCATCTTGCTTTCGAAATTTCTAAAAATTCTTTGGAGACTCAAAAAACGTAGTTGTATACCGCTGTTTAGTTCTCAACCACGCCGAGCACTTCCAGGTCAAAGGGCAGGCCGACCGCCTGTCCGCTGGTCTTGAGCGAGTCCACCACCGTTTCCAGCAGCGGTATGCCATTTTTCCGGCGGCGCTCGGCCATTTCGAATTCTTTTTCGCCCTGGATATAAATGCGATCCTGATCTACGGCTTTGGGTGATTCCTTCATCATGCGGATCAGTTCATCCATATCCTGTTTGAACTCGTCCACCGGGCGGAATGCGTCAATGCGGATGGCGGCGAAAAAGTGTCCCACGCGGGCGTGTTCGTTGGTGGAGGGTTGAGCCACGTCTGTCCCGAAGGCCGAACCGGATAATACTCCGCTGAAAATGTCCACCAGTAAGGCCAGACCATAACCTTTATAGCCGCGCATAAGGTCGATGCCTCCCAGCGGCATCAGCGCACCGCCATTCAGCACTTCCTTCGGATCGGTGGTGATCTTGCCGTCGTGATCGATTCCCCAACCTTCAGGGATCGATTTGCCAGCTTTATCGTAGACGGTGATGCGGCCGATGGGCACGATGCTGGTGGCCATATCCAGCACGTAAGGACGTTCGCCGCCTGCCGGTACAGCAACGGCAATGGGGTTGGTGCCCAGCATGGCTTTACGGCCGAAGGTGGGGGCCACCAACGGCTGGGCGTTGGTAAAGCTGATGCCGATCATATCCTGCGGCAAGGCCATCATGGCATAATAGCCGGCGATGCCGTAATGGTTGCTATTGCGGACGGTCGTCATGGCGATGCTTGACTGGCGTGCTTTTTCGATGCAGCGCGCCATGGCATTGTATCCCACGATCTGACCCAGGCCATGGCCGCCATCCAGCGCCAGCGTTGTGCCGGTTTCGCGTACCACCGTCAGCGGTGCATGCGGATCGATGAGACCTTTCCGTAAACGGGTGCCGTAGTAAGTATCCAGGCGGATGATGCCGTGCGAATCAACGCCGCGCAGGTCGGCTTCCAATAGAATTTCGGCTGCGGTTCTGGCATCCTTGGCCGAAATATCATGGCGGATGAAGAATTGTACGGCGTAATCGATCAGGTCTTTTGAACGAAAAAGCAGGCTGCGGGTCATGGTCACCTCTTCAGGTCGGATTAATCCCAGTGTATCACGAAGCCAGGCACGCGAAAAGCACGCCAATTGCACAGGTCTTTTCCCTCATACCGTCAGATCGCGAAAAAGCGCCCCATCCCGAACCAGGCCGATCCGTTTCCAAAGCAGGTAACCCTGGCTCAACGGCCGTTTGCGCGTTTCAACGGGCCAGCCAGATGCAGCCAAAGCAACAGCGCTTGCCATGAACCACTGGCGCAGACCCAACGTGCGCATGCCAATGGTTGCCAGCGCAGCCTGCTTCCAGGCGGTCATGAAGGCAGCGATGGTTTCACCGGGCAGCATGCGGTGGATAAAGTTTTTGGGCAGGCGCGGCTGAAAAATTGCCGGCTCAAAGCCCCAGCGAAAGTTAGTGCTGAAGAGCAATCCTTCCACCCACAGCTCGCCGTCGCTGCGTTTGCGCAGCAGGTTGGCCACCCAGATACGCCCGAAGGGATCGGAGGTGCCTTCAATGATCAATCCGCCCGGAATTAGCGCTTCGCCCAACACAAGAAGCGATTCCTGCACTTCATTTTCTTCATACTGGCGCAATACATTGAAGGCGCGGATCAGGCGTGCCGATTCACCCGTTTTTAGCGGTAGGTTGAAACCGCCCAGACGGAAGCTGGTGAGGTTATCCGCAAACGGCAGCGCGCGTTCGACCCGCTCGGGGTCGATCTCCACGCCCAGCACAGGCAAGGCAGAGTTCAGGCGGCGCAGGCGTTTGGCTGATTCCAGCGTAGTGAAGGGTTCATCGCCGTAGCCCAGATCCACATAATAGGAAACCTCGCCCAGGTTGTCTGGTTTACGCAACAGCCCAGGGTCGTACAGGCAGAGGAAGTTATCCACGCGGCGCAGGCGGTTGCGGGCTGTTTTGCCGCGGGTGATCTGGCCCTGGGGGCGAATTTTGCTGGACGGGCGGGGCATAAAGAAATTGTAGCAGAGTGCAATAAAAAGCCCGGGTTTTTCCCGGGCTGTAGCTTTCTAGATATCCAGATTTCGCACCGTCTTGGCATGCGTGGTAATAAAGCGCGTACGCGGCGGCACGGCTTCGCCCATCAGCATGTCAAAGGTGCGGTCGGCCACTGCCGCGTCGTCCACCGTTACCAGCAGGAGGGTGCGGTTTTCCGGGTTCATGGTGGTTTCCCACAATTGCTCCGGGTTCATCTCGCCCAGGCCCTTATAGCGTTGCATGGAGACTTTGTCGGGGTTGACGCCGAGTTCTTTGATGATTTTGTCTTTATCCGCATCGTTATAGGCATATTTGACCTGATTCTTGTAAGCCAGGCGGAAAAGCGGCGGCTGTGCAATAAAAACATGCCCATGTTCGATCATCGGCTGCATGAAACGGAAAAAGAAGGTTAACAACAGCGTGCGGATATGTGCACCGTCCACATCGGCATCAGTCATGATAATGACGCGGCCGTAGCGCAGGTTGGAAACGTCAAAGTTGTCGCCGATGCCGGTACCCAGGGCCGAGATCATCGACTTGATTTCAAGGTTGCCCAGCATTTTATCGAGACGGGCGCGTTCAGTGTTGAGAATCTTGCCGCGCAGCGGCAGGATGGCTTGAAAATGCCGGTCGCGGCCCTGTTTGGCCGAGCCGCCTGCCGAGTTGCCTTCCACGATATACATCTCAGTCTTGGTTGGATCGCGTTCTGAACAGTCAGCCAGCTTGCCTGGCAGGGTCATGCTTTCCAGTGCGGATTTGCGGATGACCAGGTCGCGGGCTTTCCGGGCAGCATCGCGGGCGCGCGAGGAGGTCAGGCACTTCTGCACGATGGCCTTAGCCGCCTGCGGATTCTCTTCGAGGAACGATCCAAAGGCTTCGCCGACCACCTGCTGAACAAAGGTTTGCACCTCGGGGTTCATCAGCTTGACCTTGGTCTGGCTTTCGAACTGCGGATCGGGATGTTTGATGGAAACGATGGCGGTCATGCCTTCGCGGGTGTCGTCGCCAGCGAAATTCGCATCAGTATCCTTGAGCAAGTTGGCTTTGTGGGCGTAATCGTTAATCACGCGCGTGACCGCGGTGCGCAAACCGGTGAGGTGCGAGCCGCCGTCGATGGTGTTGATGGTATTGGCAAAGGAATACACCGATTCGGAGTAGGCATCGGTATATTGAATGGCTACCTCGATGCCGATATTTTCCAGGTCCTTGGAGGCATAGAAAACCGGGTGCAGCACCTCGCGGTTGCGGTTGAGAAAACGTACAAAGGAAGATATGCCGCCTTCGAAATAAAAAGTCATTTCATGACCGACGCGCTCATCGACCAGACGAATTTCAACCTGCCGGGTGACAAAAGCCATCTCGCGAAATCGCTGCAGCAAAGTATCGAATTTGAAATCCAGATCGCCCTTAAAAATTTCCCGGTCGAATCGGAAGGTGGTGGTGGTGCCGGTTTTGCCGGCATCGCATTTTCCGATGGCCTTAACGGGTTCCTGCGGAATGCCGCGTTCATAGCGCTGGAAATAGACCTGTTCATCGCGGCATACATGCACTTCGCACCATTCCGAGAGTGCATTGACTGCCGAAACGCCCACGCCGTGCAAACCGCCGGATACCTTGTAGGAGGAATGGCCGAACTTGCCGCCTGCGTGCAGGATGGTCATGACCACCTCAAGGGCGGACTTTTTCTTCTCAGGGTGAATATCCACCGGAATGCCGCGGCCGTTATCTTCCACCGTGACGCTGCTGTCGGCGTGAATTGTGATGATGATACGGCTGCACGAACCTGCCAGGGCTTCATCTATTGAATTGTCAACGACTTCATAAACGAGATGGTGGAGGGCTTTTAGATCGGTACCGCCGACGTACATGCCCGGGCGGCGTCGAACGGCTTCAAGACCTTCAAGGACCTGAATATCTTTTGCACCATAAGAAGAAGGGTTATTGGCGACCACAAAATCCTCCACAATTAATGTTCGTAAGCCCCCTGCGGAGCAGACCAAAAGAACTAGACACGCGCCTGGGCAATGCGGCTCAGGTTTTCTTCCAACCAGGCATTGGCGGTGCGATAAAAAACGAAACTTGCTGCCAGAATGCTGGTGGTGATAAAAGCATGACCTGCAATTCCCACCAGGGTGAGCCAGGAACTGGCTGGTGGAACAAGCCAGAGCCGGTTGAACCCTTGAATGATCAGGATGGCAAAGAGAATGAACATACTGACATTGGGCATGAAGTAACGTACAAGACGCACGCTGCTGAGCATGGAGGTAACCGCATTTTGCTGGCGGGTGAAAATGCCGTGCGGCGAGAATACCAGGGGAATGAGAAACCACATCGCAGCCAGGCCAACCAGGAATAAAGCAGTAGTCGCCAGGGTGGGGTTCACCAGGGTGAGCATCGAGACGATAAACATGCCGGGTAATGCCAGAGTGAGCAGCAGTGCAATGCTGAGCAAGGCCAATAGTACAGTTTGGCCGACCTGCCAGCTCGAAATTTTCCAGGATATTAATCCTTCTTCGCCGCCGCTTGTGCGTGAAACAGCAGTGAAATAAAGGCAACCCAACAGGATTCCTGCAGCTGCCATCAACAATCCGATCAGCATCATCCCGGCGGTGGAGTTGACCTGCAGAAGGGTGAAACCGCCCAACGGGGACCCTTGTTGAACACTCCCTGCCAGTAAACTGGGAATGCCAACCGGCAGAGTCCGCAGCAAACTGAAAAAGTTGAACTGGGAAGCAAATTGCTTCCAGAGATCAACTGTGGAATTCATAAGCTGGGTCACGTCGGGGCTGCCGAATTGTTGGAGCGTCGCAGACATCTCTTTGATCATTGGAGAGAGCAGGCGCTCCAGGCTGAGGCGCGGTCCCAACCACAGGAACACATCCAGCAGAATTGGCGGAAGAATGAGGTAGACGTGACCTGCAACCGCGTTAAAGCCGCCAATAATGGCAGTTGTCAGGCGGGGAGGCGGGTTAAGGAGCTTGGTTTGGGTTTCCATTCAGCCTCTAATTTTACCACATCTGACGTCTCTGCTCCGGATCAGGCTGGCAGCCCTGTCAAAGCGCATTGAAACGCGATAAAATTTAGAGGGATTATGGATGAACACCAACATTTGCCGGATGTAAACCGCCTTAGCGTGCTTGTGGCGGTCATCCTTTTGGCTTACGCGTTAATGCCTTTTGTCAACCTGCCAGAGCGGGGCACATCCCTGCAGCTTCCAGGTTTGTTTATCGTGATTCGCCTGACATTCCCGGCCTTGATTTCGGTAATTGCGGCTGTCCTTGCAGCCACAGGCAGTAGTTGGTTGTTTCAAAACCACCCCCATTTTCGCGACCGGCGTGCTCGCATCTTCTGGCTGCTGCCCGCTTTGACGGCCTGGGCAGTAGGTACAACCCTGGGAACCCTGAAAGTGGGGCCGGAGTGGTGGGCGGTGTTTGCGCTAGGCGGTTTGCTATTGGTGATGGTGCTGCTAGCAGAGTATATTGTGTTGGATGATAACGACCTTCGTCACGCGCCTGCGAGCATTGGATTGACAGCCGTCTCATTCGGCCTTTATCTCATCCTGGCCATAGCGGCACGTGCCGGCGGGCTGCGCCTTTATGAAATTCTGGCAACCCTGGTGCCGACGATGGCCTTGCTCAGTCTGCGCACGCTGTTCCTGAGACTAAACGGGCGATGGTGTGTGCCCTGGGCTGTGGGGATTGCCCTTTTCGTTGGCCAGTTGGCGGTCGGGCTGCATTACTTTCCAGCGCCGCCGCTTCGTTACGCGTTACTTTTGGTGGGTCCAGCTTATGCTGCCACCAGCCTGGCGGGCAGCATCGAGGAGGGCCGTCCTCTAAGGAATGCCTGGTTGGAACCGGTATTCATGTTGGTCGCAGTTGTTGCCTTGGCTTTCATTATTCCGGGTGGAAGATGAAAATATTACCGGAGTTGCGAAAACAAATTTTGGATCATCTGAAAACCTGCCTTCCCGAGGAAGGTTGTGGAATCCTGGGCGGAACGACAGAAGTTTCCACGACCGCATTTATGATCACCAATGACCTGCACAGTCCCACCAGTTTCCAGATGAACCCACAGGAGCAGTTGCAGGCTTTTCTCCGGTTGGAGGATATGGGTCTCGAGATGACTGCGATTTTTCATTCCCATCCTTGCGGCCCACAGTTTCCCTCGCAAACGGATGTGGAGGCATTTGCATATCCCGGCGCCATTTCACTGATCTGTGTTCCGCTTGAGGGGGTTTGGGTCATCCGCGGCTTTGATATCATGGATAAAAAGGTGACGGAAATCACTCTGACCTGGGATTAATACCTGGCACCCTTTTTACTCGAAAAGGGTTATGCTTAAGACACTGGAGAAATAACAACTCATGTCAATTTGGAATCTGGGGCTGGCGCTGCTCCTCTCTTACCTGGTTGGCGCAATTCCCTTTGGGTGGTTGGTTGTAAAAATTGCCAGCGGCAAAGATATCCGGAAGGTGGCAAGCGGACGTACTGGCGGAACAAATGCCATGCGCGCTGCCGGTTTTTTGGCTGGATTATTTACTGCAGGTCTGGATGTGTTGAAGGGTTTCTCAACCTATTGGATTGTGGGCTGGTTGGCCCCTGGAAATGAATGGGTCAAGGTGGCCGCTGCTTTGTTGGCCATCCTTGGACATAATTATTCTGTTTTCTTGATCGAACGGGGCACTCACGGTCAATTGCAATTACGCGGCGGAGCCGGCGGAGCGCCTTGCCTGGGTGGTGCAATTGCAATCGGTGGACCGGTCATGATTTTAATTTTGCCATTGGCAGCCCTGGCCTATTTGCTGATCGGCTACGCATCCGTCACTACCATCAGCATTGCTGTGCTGGCGATGTTGATTTCTATAGTGCAGGCAGCTTTTTTTGGCGGAGAGTGGGTGCATGTTCTCTACGGTGTACTCGCGATCGGCGTGGTATTGTGGGCGTTGCGCCCCAATATCCAGCGGCTGCGCGATGGTAATGAACGGGCGGTTGGGCTGCGCGCCTTATGGCGCAAACGGGCAGCCGCGAAGCAATCCACTCCGCCGCATGGACCGCAAAGCAAGCAGCCGTAAAAACTCATTCATGCAAATCAAACGGCGGAGTCATTGACTCCGCCGTTGTGGTATATTGCATGAAAATGACTATTCTTCCGCTTCTTCAGGCTCTTCTTCAGAATGGACAAGTTCTTTTGTGGATTCGGCTGATTCCTCTGCCAGAATCTGATGGTAAAGAAAGCGAACGTTGCGGCGATGCAGATCTTCTGCAAGGCCGCCGAGATAAACCCGGCTTTTACCGCAAGATTCGATGTCAATTGCGAGTAAGGCATCCTGCGGATTGCGCCGCCGGGCAGCGGAACGCACAGCCTTTCGCAGGGCTGAAAGGTAATTTAGATTTTCTTTGACGGCTTCGTCAATTTCACCACGCAGGACGATGTCGCCATGTCCCTGGACAATATTTTCCAGTCCCAGCTTGCCGATTTTCTTGATGGTATTGTTCATTGTGTCAAAATCGCCATCAATTATGTAGGGCAGCGGCAAAAAGGCATCACCGGCAAAAAGCACCCGGTCTTCTTCAACCAGGATGGAAATGCCGTCCGCGCTGTGGCCGGGTGTCGAAAAAAGGACCAGGTTTTTTTTGCCGACGCGCAGCGAGAGCGATCCATCGCGGAAAGTAATTTGCGGTGCGATAATCTTGATTTGCTTGAAAATTGGATTCAATTTTCTGGCTGCTTCAAGTGCAGTCTGGCCTTTGGTGAGTATTAACTCGCGGCACAGTTCATTGCCGACAATCGTTGCGCCGGGAAAAAAGCAATTCCCGCCGGAATGATCGGCATGATAATGCGTATTAATCACGTAACGGACCGGAACGCCCAGTTGCTCTTCGATAAATTGACGCATCGCCAGGGTTTCTTCCGGCAAGGCCAGCGTGTCGATGACAATTGCCCATTGCGGTCCGGTGATCGCGCCGGCCGTTACTTGTGCATAAATTTCTGATTGAAACCAGTAGACGTTCTCAGAGATGCGTTCGCGTTGCATACGCGCCTTCCAAATTGGCGAGAATTATTAAATTAAAAGTAAAACCTAAGAGCGTAGAATAGCATAAATATTTCGAAATGTCAAAAAATAGTTAGCATGACCAAAGCCGACCGCCTTAGGATGAGCACCAGGCAGGCAAAAATCGACCGATTTGCACACCGGTCGATTATCCAAGATGAGTAAAAAGGAATTTTATTCTGGCCCGTCAGGCGGAGGATTGTTCGGTCCGCTTTCCTGGGAATCCAGGTTGTCGTTGTTTTTATTGCCTGGTAAAAATGGCAATTGGACAATTCCCCGACTCCATAAATACCATAACACGCCGACGACGGCTGAAAGGCCGGAAAGAATGATCAATAGAGGCAGCCAGGGTCCACGCGGTGAAGATCCGGATTCAGCCTCTGCTTCTGGTGTGACAGTTTCGGTTGGGGTGCTGGTGCGGAAAGAACGCGGCGTGGAGGTTGTGGTGCCAACCGTTGCGTTGGTTTCATCCAGGGTTACGGTGCCAGTGAGATCAATTTCACCGGGATATGGATATTGGCTGGTCGGGTTGGCGCTCTGGGTTGGGTTTGTTTCAGGCCCAGGATAGGCCGTACCAGGAGGCGTAGACTGTGTACCGCCCGCAGCGGAGGTTCGGGCGATGGCCGTCCGGGTCAACGAATTGGCGGTCCGGGTTGGAACGGGAGTGTTGGTACGGAACGTGGATGGCCGGGGAGTTCGCGTCCAGGTTGGCACGGATTGTATCGGTGTGCGAGTACGCGTGGGGGTACGGGTTGGAGTGATTGTTCTGGTAATCGTGGGGGTCAGCGTAATCGTCGTGGTAGTTGTGATCGTTCCTGTAGCAGTAGTCGTGGAAGTGGGGGTGGGCGTGGGGGTTGGCACGCCAGCCGTGGCCAGCAATTCGCCCGAAAAAATGGATTGCTGGTTGATAGTGATGATTTCGAGGCGGTAACGGTAAGTGGTGCCGTTGGCCAGACCGGTGTCCAGATACGAATAGGAAGCCCCGGTTTGTGGAGTACCCTGACTGGCAATGGCGTTCGAGATCCGCTGAAAACCACTGCCGCCGACCAGATCACGTTGAACGTAGAAAGATTGCACGTTATATTCGCTGGATGTCGTCCAATTCAGCAGGATTTGTGAATCGCTGGATTGATTGGTGAAATTGGTGAGCATGATGGCTGAATTTTGCAGGGGAACGCCAACCACAAAGGGGAGGAAACGCAAATCGTCGGCCAGGTTTGGACGACCAGTGGAGTCAATGCTCACGCGAATTTCATCACTGTCGGGTAAACAAACCGTATCCTGCCCGGCATTACCACCGAGCGATTTACCCGTGGTGGACCAGCCATTGGTCAAGTTGGCAGCCGGATCATACCAGTAGAGCGGCAGCAAGGCTTGATCGGTCTGACCGCAATAAGCGGTCGATTCAATCGTGGCTGTGCAGCCGGAATTCAGGTTGTACTTGAAATACAGGCCGAGGGTTGAATTCGGTGCAGTCCCGTCCGGCAAAAAAACATCCCAGTAATTGGAGCAAGCCGTCAAGGCTGATGATCCGCTGGTGAAGGGAATGGAATCAGGACTGGTGTAGCCGTGATTGAGAATATACAGGCTAAAATCCGTCCCGTCGGCGGCATGTTGGTAGGAGATTTGGCCGTCGAATGCGCTGCTAAGCGCGGAGGCAACCAGAAATTCGCCTGCCTGTACGCCCGGTGCGGTGGGCCGTAATTGGACAGCGGCTCCCAGACGTTTTCCGTTGGTGAAGGTACAATTCGAGGCGGCCACGTTGTCGCCTCCCCAAAAGTTGTGATCGACGCGGCCCTTTTGATTGCATTCCACCTGCGCGCCGCTGCGGTTACCGTAGAAATTATTTGCCAGGGCTTCCAGGCGGCCTGTTGAGCTGCCAGCGGCCAACTGAACGGCATATCCGGTGTTATTCCGGATCTGATTGAAACGCAGCAGTAAATTGCCGGCATTATCGGTGGCTGTGATCGCATTGGCACCACTAACCAGATCATTGGATTCAATTGTGACGTTCGTAGCGCTGTCAACGGCAACCAGGTCACGGCCGGGGGTGGCGCAACTGCCGTCATTAATGTTCAGGCTGCGCAGCGTAGCGCCAGCGGTAATTCGCAGCATCGGCTGGCTGCAAACCTGCCCATAGTATGTCAAACTGGCGTCATTCAAACCGGAAATTGTGACAGGTTCGTCGACCAGAACAGTCTGGCTCTTGATGGCATAATTTCCCAGGAGAACGATGCTGCCTTGCGGGTTGCCGGCCCGGGCATCGATGGCATCTTTAAGCGCCGTACCCAGGCCAGAGGAGAGATCATCGCCGCTGTTGATGTAACAGGGCGAGTTGATCGAACAGGTGGCCGAATCATTGGCCACAAAAACAGTTGCTGCTGTTGGAACAACTGGAACAGCCAGGAATGATTGTTGGGTGCGGGTCCAATTTCCACTGGATTGTTCCATGACCCGCATCAGCACCGAGCCCGAGGCAATGGCAGTGTCGCCAATGCGGAAGGCGAACCCGAGCGAATCGCCAAAGGTGGAACTGGCCAGGCTGGCATACGCGCCGCCCAAAAGGGTATAGTTGGCAGGGGCGGTTTCTGTACAATAGGTGATGGACGGCGTATAGACCGAATTGGTAACGCCGCCGCGCGGATCGACCCGGAATTGAGAAGCTGACCAGGCGACGGGTGTATAAACGCAAAACTGGACATTCGGCGTTGTGCCTGGTTCGAAGGAACCAAGATCAAAACTGGATTGGATGTTCAAACGCTGCCCTGCCGCGCATCCACTGCTGGGACAAACCACCGGGTTGGAGAGAATTAACGCGCTGCCAGGGTTAGCCTGAGAGAAACTTGGCTGAACGATGAGGATGATCGCAATAAGAGCAAGAATTAGCACCAGTCCGGGGACCAGCCGTTTCATGCAAACCTCCCAAACGGATTTACAGGGTGCACATGATTGATAAAAAGATTATACCCCAAGCACATTACATAAAAGGCGGCCACCAGGCCGCCTTATTGGGAAATTACAGGATTTTTGAGAGGAAGGCTTTGGTGCGTTCCTGTTTTGGGTTTGTGAAGAGAATGTCCGGCGGTGCTTCCTCAATGATTTGACCGCCGTCCATCAGAATGGCGCGATTTGCAGCGGCGCGGGCAAAGCCCATTTCATGCGAAACGACCACCATGGTCATGCCATCCTGGGCAAGTGCCAGCATCACGTCAAGTACTTCCTGGATCATTTCCGGGTCCAACGCGCTGGTTGGTTCGTCGAATAGCATGATCTTGGGATCCATTGCCAGGGCGCGAGCGATAGCAACACGCTGCTGCTGACCGCCGGAAAGCTGCAAAGGATAATAACTGGCTTTATCAGGGATGCCGACCTTCTCCAACAACATGCGGGCTTTGTTTTCACTTTCATTTGTGCCGCGTTTTCGTACTACTTTTTGTGCCAGGAGAAGATTGTCAAAGACAGTCAGGTGGGGAAACAGGTTGAAGGATTGAAAAACCATGCCGACTTCGGTGCGCACCGCGTTAATATTCTTGGCGGTGTCCAGCGGAATCCCATCGACAACAATCATGCCTTCGTCGAATTCCTCCAGGCGGTTGATGCAGCGCAGCAGGGTGGATTTTCCAGAACCGGAAGGACCGATGACCACAACAACCTGGCCTTTGAGGATCTCAAGGTTGATGCCCATCAGGGCATGGACCGATCCGAACCATTTATGAACGTTTTGAATGCGGATGATCGGTTCCATGATTACCTTTCGTACTTTGAGCGTTTTTCAACCCAACTGACCAGGCGGGTAGCCAGCAAGGTCATCGTCAGGTAGATCAGAGCAACCATCACCCATGTTTCGATGATGATAAATGTTGAAGCTTGAAATTCCCTCCCGCGGCGGGTCAAATCGGGAACTGCCACCGCACTGACCAGGGCGGTATCTTTAAGCAAGGTGATGAACTCATTACCCAATGGCGGCAGGATGACGCGGACGGCCTGGGGCAGGATCACATACCGCATGGCCTGGAAATAGGTCATGCCAAGGCTGCGGGCTGCTTCCATCTGACCGCGCGAGATGCTTTGAATGCCAGAACGGTACACCTCGCTCATATAGGCGGCGTAACCGAAGGTCAGGCCAAAAATGGCCATGGTTGTGCCGTCCGGGCGAAAATTCATTAAGGCATCACTTTTTAACGAAACACCTAATTGCTGCACAATGGCGGGCAGCGCAAAATACCAGAAAATGATCTGCACCATCATTGGAATACCGCGGATCACTTCGACATAGACGGTGGCAATTCCGCGAATAATCGTGTTTTTGGAAAGCCGAGCCAGGCCGACCCCCAACCCCAGCACGACCACTAGCAAAAAAGAGACCAGCGTGATCTTGACCGTGATCCATATGCCGTCCTTCAGGAAGGGCAGCATTTTTTGATAGGGATCAGGCGAACCGAAATATAAAAGCGCAATCAAACCCACAACAAGCGCAACCAACCCCCACCATGGGTCGATCCGGCTCTTCTTTTCCGATTTATCGGATTTTGAAAGAGATTTGGTGGAGGGTGCAGGTAGGGAGGATGAATTCATGAGCCTTCCTTGAGAGAAAAGACTTTTTTATTTGTTCAAGATTGGGTAAGCCTGCGAGGTCAGGTTCAACCTCGCAGGCAAAAATGGATCAGATTACTGGCCAGCCAGATACTTCGTTTCCAATTCCTTGACCTTGCCCTCATCCTGGAGAGCCTTGAGGGCGGTGTTGATTTTATTAAGAAGGTCGGTCTTATTCTTGCAGACGGCGATGCCGTAGGATTCATTGGTGAAAACATCGCCCGTGGTGGTCAATTTGTCCGGGTTTTTGCCAATGAAACCAAGCGCGGTTGGGTAATCGGCAATCACAGCATCAACCTGGCCGTTTTGCAGATCCAGGAATGCCAGATCATAGGAGTCATAGGGCTTAAAGGTAACATTCGGGATCTTTTCAGCCTCGATGGCGCCGGTGGTGCCCAATTGCGCAGCCACGGTCTTGCCGCCCAGGTCCGCATAGCTCTTGATCGCGGCTTCATCCTTGCGGATGACCACGATCTGGCCTGCATTAATGTACGGCTCCGAGAAGAGCATTTCCTTCTGGCGATCTTCGGTGATAGTAATGGCAGCGATGGCGATATCAAACTGGCACTGGCTGATGCCGGCGGTGACCGAATCGAACGGCGTGTTTTCGATGGAAATTTCGAGGCCGGCTTTATCGGCAATCAGTTTGATCAGCTCGACGTCGAAGCCGGTCATTTCCTTGGTGGTGTCATCCACATATTCAAAGGGCGGGAATGTGGCATCGGTTGCGACGGTGACTTTGGCTTTCGGCGTTGTGCAACCGGAGAGCACCATGGCCAAAATAACAAGAATCGAAAGTGCGAATAGGGTTGTGCGTTTCACTTCTTTCCTCCAATTGAGAACAGGTTATTGAGTTGGGACAAAATGGGGATCGGAAAGGGCGGAGCAGGCTCATACGTCCTGCCAGGAACCAGTGCGATTATTATAGCATGACCTTGAAGAGGTAAAGGTTTAACTTCCCAGGCTTTCAAGGCTGTAATTTTAATATGCTCACGATCTATGTATAATCAACTTATGCGCTCCGAAACAAATCCGCAGATTCTCAGCATGCAGTCCATCCGCAAGAAGATGATCCCCGGCCTGATCCTGGGCGTGCTGGTTATGGTTGGCCTGGCACTGTTGGGCGATTTGCGCCACGTGCAAGATAGCATCCTGACTTTCCAATGGTGGCTTTATCCGTTCGTATTGCTGCTGACTTTGGGGAACTACACGCTGCGTTTCTTCAAATGGCACTTTTACCTTGGCCAGATTGGCATCCGGAAATTTCCATTGGGTGAGAGCTTGAGGTTGTTTGTGGCGGGTTTCCCGCTGGCAGTGACGCCGGGAAAAATCGGCGAGGTGCTCAAAGGCGTATGGCTGAACCAGAAGACCGGCGTGCCGGTAGGACGCGGCATTTCGGTGGTGGTGGCTGAACGGATCAGCGACGGTATGGCAGTCATGATGCTCTCGGTGGCAGGCATCATTGCCTACCCGGGTTACTGGCCGGCTTTTGCCATTGTGCTGGCAGCGCTGCTGGGGGTGATTGTCATCTCTCAGATTCGTCCGCTGGCCCTGGCAATATTGATCTGGATGGAAAATCTTTCCTTTACCAGCCGCTTTGCACACGGGTTGCGCGAATTCTATGAGGGCAGTTACACGCTTTTTCAGCCCGGCCCGACCCTGCTGGCTGTGGGATTGGGAACGGTCTCCTGGTTGGGCGAAGGCATCGGCTTTTACCTCATTCTGGTGGGGTTGGGGCTGCCGGCCAGCGTTCAATTGGCCGCTACGGCTGTGTTCATTCTGGCATTTGCCACGGTCATCGGCGCAGTCTCAGCGCTGCCGGGCGGGTTGGGTGCCGCCGATGCCTCGATTGCCGGCATGCTGACGCTTTTGGTGGGCATCGAACCGGCGCTGGCCACCACCGCCACCGTTCTGATTCGCTTGGCGACGTTGTGGTTCGGGGTGGCGCTGGGAATTCTGACCTGGATTTTTTCGCCGGATTTGATGGGTTTACGGGAGACGCATGGAACGCTTGTGGAGGGTTGAGTTTCACTGTCACACGAGCGCTTCCAAAGACTGCCTGGTAAAACCCGCGGATCTGGCCGC